>JBEPTZ010000004.1:0-83053 GCA_041691815.1 Rhodospirillales bacterium
AGAGACAGGTCCTGCCGGCCGCGCCTGCTGATCGCCGACGAACCCACCACCGCGCTGGACGTCACCGTCCAGGCCCAGGTGCTGCGGCTGATGCGTTCGTTGCAGGCCGAGCTTGGCATGGCGCTGCTGTTCATCACCCACGACATGGGGGTGGTCGCCGAGATCGCCGACCGGGTGGTGGTGATGCGCAACGGCGAGAAGGTCGAGGAGGGCCTGGTGGTGCCGCTGTTCGACGCGCCGCAGCACCCCTACACCCGCGCGCTGCTGGCAGCCGTGCCGACGCTCGGCAGCCTCGGTGACACGCCTTTGCCGCTGCCATTCGAGAGCGCCGATCCGGCCGCCCCGGCGCCGGTGCCGCAGGCCACGGTGCGCGCGGACGCCGCCCCGGTGCTGACGGTGGAGAACCTGGTCACCCGCTTCACCATCCGCCGCGGTATCCTCGGCCGCCCGGCCGGGCGCATCCATGCGGTCGAGCATGTCAGCCTCACCATCCGCCCCGGCGAGACGCTGGGGCTGGTTGGCGAGAGCGGCTGCGGCAAGTCCACCGCCGGGCGCAGCATCATCCGCCTGGAGCAGCCGGAGAGCGGCCGCATCCTGCTCGGCGGCACCGATGTCACCACCCTGAACGGCGAGCGCGACGCGCTGCTGCGCCGCTCGGTGCAGTATGTCTTCCAGGACCCGTTCGCCTCGCTCGACCCGCGTCTGACCATCGGCTTCTCGATCGCCGAACCGATCCATACCCATCGCCTGGCCACCGGCGCCGAAGTGGAGCGGCGGGTGCGCGCGCTGCTGCGCCAGGTGGAACTGCCGCCCGAGCATCTGCATCGCTACCCGCACGAACTCTCCGGCGGCCAGCGCCAGCGGGTCTGCATCGCCCGCGCGCTGGCCTCCGAGCCGCGGCTGATCATCGCCGATGAGTCGGTGGCCGCCCTCGACGTCTCGGTGCGCGCCCAGGTGGTCAACCTGATGATGGCGTTGCAGGCCGAGTATGGTCTCGCCTATCTGTTCATCTCGCACGACATGGCGGTGATCGAGCGGGTCGCGCATCGCGTCGCGGTGATGTATCTCGGCCAGATCGTCGAGGTCGGGCCGCGCCAGGCGGTGATGGGCGACCCGCAGCACGCCTATACCCGCCGCCTGCTGGCCGCGGTGCCGATTGCCGATCCGCGCCAGCGGGGGCACGATCAGGGGCTCGACGACAGCGAGGTGCCGTCGCCGTTGCGCGCGATGGACGACCCGCCGACCGTCGCACCGCTGGTGCAGGTGGGGCCGGACCATTTCGTCGCCCGCCACCGCGTCGGCGGCCTGTACTAATCGGCGGCTGTACTAAAACGACCACAAGAGGAGTGTTTCCAATGCCCAACCCCGAAATTTCCCGCCGCGGCCTGCTCGCCGGCACCGCCGCGATCGGCGCCACCCTGGCGTTCGCCGATCTCGCCCACGCCGCCAGCCCGTCCGGCATCCTGACCGTCGGCGTGCAGGCCAACCTGCTGACGCTGGACCCGGCCAACGCCAACGACACGCTGAGCCAGGGTGCGGCGCGGCTGATGCTGGAAGGGCTGCTCGGCTTCGACAAGGACATGAAGCAGATCCCGCTGCTCGCCGAGAAATACGACGCCAACGAGGCGGCCACCGAGTTCACCTTCCATCTGCGCCAGGGCGTCAAGTTCCACGACGGCACGCCGTTCGACGCCGAGGCGGTGAAGTTCAACTTCGAGCGCATCGCCAACCCGGCCAACCGGCTGAAGCGGCAGAGCCTGCTGGCGATGCTCGACCATGTCGAGGTGATCGACGCGCATACCGCGAAATGCGTGCTGAAGAACCCGTTCGGCGCCTTCGTGCCGACCATCGCGCATCCGTCGCTGCAACTGCTGAGCCCGGCGGCGATCAAGAAATACGGCGACCAGATCGGCCGCCACCCGGTCGGCACCGGGCCGTTCGTGTTCACCAGCTGGACGCCGGACACCCTGAAGGTGACCGCCAACCCGGACTACTGGCAGAAGGGCCTGCCGCATGTGAAGCAGGTGGTGCTGCGCAGCAACCCCGAGGCCGGCGCCCGCATCGCCATGCTGCAATCCGGCGAGGCGCAGTTCGTCAACCCGGTGCCGGCGCCGATGGTCCAGCTGGTGGCGAACAACCCCAAGACCGCGATGCTCGAGGCGCCGTCGATCTTCGCCAACTACATGGCGATGAACGTGATGAAGAAGCCGTTCGACGATGTGCGGGTGCGCCAGGCGCTGAACCATGCGGTGGACCAGAAGGCGTTCGCCAAGATCGTCTATAGCGGCCACGCAACCCCGCTGCTGTCGGCCGAGCCGCCGCATGTGACCTTCTACAAGGAGCAGCCGGCCTACGCCTACGACCCGGCCAAGGCCAAGGCATTGCTCGCCGAGGCCGGCCACAAGGACGGCTTCTCCGCCGTGCTGTGGGGCGGCAACAGCACCGAGACGATCCAGGCGATGCAGTTCCTGCAGCAGCAGTTCGCCGCGGTCGGCGTCAAGGTCGATGTGCGGCCGCTGGAAGGCGGCGTGCTGGCCAGCAAGATCTGGACGGTGCAGAAGCCGGAGGACTCCGAGCTGGAAATGTACTACGGCCGCTGGTCGTCCTCCACCGGCGACGCCGACTGGGCGCTGCGGCCGCTGTTCGCGACCAGTGCCTTCCCGCCGCATCTCTACAATGTCGGCTACTACAGCAACCCCGACGTCGACAAGGCCCTGCAGGGCGGCCTGGAGACCGCCGATCCGGCCAAGCGCCAGGCGTTCTATGAGGATGCCCAGGCGCGCATCTATAAGGATGCGGCATGGGTGTTCCTCGGCATCGGCAACACCCTCGCCGGGCGCGACAAGAAGCTCAGCGACGCCTGGGTGCTGCCCGATGGCGGCCTGCTGATCGACGCGGCCAAGCTGGGCTGATGCCAGGCGGCGCACACCGCAGCTGGGCGGGCATCACGGCTGGCCGCGTCATGGCCGGTCGCTGATGTTCGCGTTCATCCTGCGCCGGGTTGGCGGCATGATCCCGGTGCTGTTCTGCGTCTCGCTGTTCGCGTTCGGCTTCGTGCGGCTGCTGCCCGGTGATCCGGCGCGGCTGCTGGCGGGGCCGGACGCGACGCAGCAGGATGTGCAAATAGTGCGCGAGTCGCTCGGGCTCGACAAGCCGCTGTGGCAACAATACGTCCGCTACATGACGCAGACTGCGCAGGGCGAACTCGGCAAGTCGGCGCGTACCGACGAGCCGGTGGCGACGGTGATCGGCGAGCGCTTCATGCCGACCTTCTGGCTCACCCTGGTGGCGATGGTCTGGGCGACCATTCTCGGCGTGGTGATCGGCGTCATCTCCGGCGTGCGACGCGGCAAATGGCAGGACCAGACCGGCATGGTGCTGGCGGTGTCCGGCATCTCGTTCCCGGCGTTCTGGCTCGGCCTGTTGCTGATCGACCTGTTCTCGGTGCGGCTGCACTGGCTGCCGACCGGCGGCAACGAAACCTGGCGCGGCTATATTCTCCCCGGCTTCACGCTCGGCGTCGCGGTGGCGGCGGTGATGGCCCGCTTCACCCGCTCGGCGTTCGTCGAAGTGGCGTCGGAGGACTATGTGCGCACCGCCCGCATGAAGGGCCTGCCGGAGCGCCGCGTGGTCTGGACCCACACCCTGCGCAACGCGCTGATCCCGGTCATCACCATGACCGGGCTGCAATTCGGCTTCCTGCTCGGCGGCTCGATCGTCATCGAGACGGTGTTCGCCTGGCCCGGCCTCGGCCGGCTGCTGGTGGATAGCGTCAACTATCGCGACTATCCGGTGATCCAGGCGGAAATCCTGCTGTTCTCGTTCGAGTTCGTGCTGATCAATCTCGGAGTCGATGTGCTGTACGCGATCGTCAACCCGGAAATCCGCCTGCGATGAGCGCCACCACCGTTGGACCCGAGACGATCCGCTCGCCGCTGGGCGAATTCTGGCGCCGCTTCCGCCGCAAGCGGGTGGCGATGGGCGCCGGCATCGTGCTGGTGCTGATCGTGCTGGCGGCTGCGCTGGCGCCCTGGCTGGCGCCGTATGACCCGGCCGCACCCGACTACAACAACGTGCTCGCCGGTCCGGCCGCGGCGCACTGGCTCGGCACCGACAGCTATGGCCGCGACATCTTGAGCCGGATCATCTGGGGCGGCCGCATCTCGCTATCGGTCGGCTTCATCTCGGTGGCATTGGGCGGCGGCGCCGGGGTGATCCTCGGGCTGGTCTCCGGCTATCTCGGCGGCTGGGTGGACAGCCTGATCATGCGGCTGGCCGACGTGCTGTTCGCCTTCCCGGGCATCCTGCTGGCGATCGGCGTGGTGGCGGTGCTGGGGCCGGGGATCACCAATGTGATCTACGCGGTGGCGGTGTTCAGCGTGCCGGTGTTCGCCCGCCTGGTGCGCGGCAGCACGCTGGCGCTGAAGCAGACGGTGTATGTGCAGGCCTCGCGCAGCATCGGCGTGCGGCGGGTGCCGCTGGTGCTGCGCCATATCCTGCCGGGCACGCTGCCAGGGGTGATCGTCTATGTGTCGCTGCGCATCGGCACCGCGATTCTGACCGCCGCCAGCCTGAGCTTCATCGGCCTCGGCGCGCAGCCGCCCAGCCCGGAATGGGGGGCGATGCTGGCCTATGGGCGCAGCTATCTCGGCGTTGCCGACCACCTGACGCTGTTCCCCGGCATTGCGATCTTCATCACCGTGCTGGCGTTCAATTTGCTGGGCGACGGTTTGCGCGACGCGCTTGACCAGAAGCTGCGGTAAGCAAGCAAGAAGATTCACCACAGAGACACAGAGACACGGAGAAGAAAAATTCTCTTTCCCTGCTTTTCGCCTCTACGTCTCTTTGTGATCTTGCTTGCTGACCCGATCAGGCAAGACAGTTCACAAAGAAACGTAGAGACGAAGAGGTAGGGGAAAGAGGTCGTTGATTCTTCTGCCCTCAAGAATTGCCGACTCGCGGATCACCATTCCCCCTCCGCTTGCTTCTCCGTGTCTCTGTGTCTCTGTGGTCAATCTTTCTTGCTTTCTCGCCACCCGCCGTATTCACACCACCTCGTAGCCCAAAGGCGCCGCAGCGGTGGCCAGCATCCGGCCGAAGGCGCGGGCGTAGCTGGCGGCGACGATCAGCTGGTATTCCGGCCCGGCGCCGGTCTGGTGCAGCAATGCCGCCAGCCCGCCCAGCGGCGTCGCCGCTACCTGCCCGACCGCGAACACGCGCGGATGCAGATCGAGCCGGCACAGCCGCGCCAGGACGCCGCGCGCCTGGCCGCCGGCCAGGCTGAACACCGCCCGGCCATCGCTCTGGTCCACCACCGAGGCCATCCCGACGCAGGCGCGCGCCAAACCTTCCAGCAGGCCGGCATCGGCATCTGCGGGAGCCTGGATCAGCCAGCCCTGCGGCTGCATCCACAGCGCCCGCAGCGCCCCGGCGCTGGCGGCGCGGCCGGGTGGCGGCAGGGTGAGGCTGAAGACGGTCTGCAGCGCCTCGGCCAGCGCCGCCGCATTGTCCCGCCTTGCCATCACCTGCACCAGCGTGCAGGCGACGCGGCCGATGCGCACCGGCTCGCCGGCGGCGGCGCCGTAGCGGCCGGGTTCCAGGGGTTCAGGCACGAACACGGCTGTTCTCCGGATCGATGAAATGCGGGCTGACCACCTCCAGCGCCACGCGCTCCTCGAGCAGCGGATAGGCGGCGTAGAGTTTCTCGCCGGCGAAACTCACCACGTCCGGCACCACGCCGCCGCGCAGGAAGCCAAGCCCGACCGCCCCCTCCACCGAGACCCCTCGGGTGGCGCTGGACACCCAGCCGAGGCTTTCCGACCCCGATCCCGCCACCAGATGCGCGCCGGGCCGCAGCACGTCGTTGCGCGACAGCGGCCGCAGCCCGACCAGCGACGGCCGCGCCGGGTCGACCAGCGCCGGCCGCTGGCGCAGCACCCGGCCGATATAGTCGCCGCGCTTCTTGCACAGCCGCGCCAGGCCGAGGTCGCCGGCGGTGGTCTGGCCATTCAGTTCCGGCCCGGCGACATGGCCCTTCTCGATGCGCAGCAGCCCCAGCGCCTCGGTGCCATACGGGATGATGCCGGCCCCGGCGCCGGCGCGCAGGATCGCCTTCCACACCGCCTCGGCCTGGCCGGCCGGGGTGGCGATCTCGTAGGCCAGTTCGCCGGAGAAGCTGATGCGGAACACCCGCACCTGGCAGCCGCCGCGGCTGCCGTCCTGCAGGATCGCATCGCCGACCGCCATGAACGGGAACGCCTCGTTCGACAGGTCCAGCCCGGAGATCAGCGGCGTCAGCGCGGCGCGCGCCTTGGGGCCGGCCACCGACATTGCCGCCCACTGGTCAGTCACCGAGGCGATGGTGACATCCAGGCCGGAACACGCGGTCTGGGCGTGGAACTCCAGATGCGCCAGCACCGCGGCGGCGTTGGCGGTGGTGGTGCTGAGCAGGAAGTGCTCGGGCGCCAGCCGGGAGACGGTGCCGTCATCGAAGGCAAACCCGTCCTCGCGCAGCATCAGGCCGTAGCGGGCGCGGCCGAGTTTCAGGGTGGAGATGGTGTTGGCGTAGATCAGGTCGAGGAAGGCGGCCGCGTCGGCGCCCTGCACGTCGATCTTGCCCAGCGTGGAGACGTCGCAGATGCCGACATCGCGCCGCACCGCACGCGCCTCGCGCAGCACGCTGTCCCACACATCGCCATCGCTGGCGCCGGGATAGTACGAGGGGCGCAGCCAATGCCCGGCCTCGACGAATTCGGCGGCGTGGCGCTGGTGCCAGTCATGCAGCGGCGGCAAGCGCACCGGCGCGAATTCGTGGCCGACATGCGCGCCGGCCAGGGCGCCCCAGGTGACCGGGGTGGTGAACGGGCGGAAGCTGGGCAGGCCGACCGCCTCCACCGCCACGCCGCGCGCCTGGGCCAGCACGGCGGCGCCGACCAGGCCGCCGGTCTTGCCCTGGTCGGTGCCCATCATATGCGTGGTGTAGCGCTTGGCGTGCTCGATATGGCCGAAGCCCTCGCGGTTGGCGAGGCGGATGTCGCGCGCGGTCACATCGTCCTGCAAATCGACGAACGCCTTGCCGCCGCCACGCACCTCCCAGATCGGCGCCACGGTGGGGTCCAGATCATCGGCCGCCGGGTGGTCCATTGCCGCCCCCTGGGCGCCGCTGCCGGCCGCCGCGGCAATGCCGAACACCCCGGCTGCGGCACCCACCGAAACCTGGTTCTGCACCGGCTCCGAAGGCACATGCGCGGCCAGCCGTACATCCCAGGCCAATTTGGTGCCGGACTGGCTGGCCAGATGCACCGCCGGGCTGTAGCCGCCGGAGAGCAGCAGCAGGTCGCAGGTCAGCCGCTTGTCGGTGCCGGCGCCGCCGCAGCGCCGCAGCCGCAAGCCGCGCAGCGAGGCGGCGCCCAGCGTGCCGCACACCTCGCTGCCGGCCCATACCGCCAGCCCGCGCGCCCGCGCCGCCGCCAGCCCGGCCGAATCGGGGCGCGGATCGACCACCCCGGCCACCGCGATGCCGGCATCCTGGGCGGCGAACAGCGCCCGGTAGGCCTCGTCGTTATTGGCGAACAGCGCCATCCGTTCGCCCGGCCGCACCCCGAAGCGCTGCACATAGCTGTGCACCGCGCCGGCCAGCATCACCCCCGGCCGGTCATTGCCGGGAAACGCGATCAGCCGCTCATGCGCGCCGGTAGCCAGCACCACCTGCCCGGCATGGATGGTCCAGCGGCGTTGCCGGGGGGTGTGCGGCGGCGGCACCGCCAGATGATCGGCGACCCGCTCCACCGCGCCCAGCACGTTGCCGTCGTAATAGCCGAACACCGTGGTGCGCGGCAGCAGCACGACCTCCGGCATCGCTTCCAGCGCCGCCAGCATCGCCTCGCGCCAGGCGTCCTGCGCCGGTTCGGCCAGCAGCCCGCCGCCGAGCTGGAAGTCCTGCTCGCACAGCATCCCCCGCTGGCGGGCCGCCCGGGGGGGGTGGGCGGCGGCCAGGCCGGCGGCGCCGCCGCCGACCACCAGCACGTCGCAATGGGCGTGCAGCGCCTCATAGAAATCCGGGTCCGGCTCACGCGCGGCGCGGCCCAGCCCGGCAGCGGCGCGGATGCGCGGCTCGTAGACCTTCTCCCAGAACGATGCCGGCCACATGAAGGTCTTGTAGTAGAACCCGGCCGACAGCAGCGGCGCCGCCAGCCCGACCAGGCTCATCAGGTCGAAGCGCAGGCTCGGAAAACGGTTCTGGCTGGCGGCGACCAGGCCCTCGTGCAACTCGATGCCGGTCATCCTGGTGTTCGGCTCTCGCCGGGCGCCAATGCGCAACTCGGCCAGCGCGTTCGGCTCCTCGACGCCGGCGGTGAACACCCCGCGCGGCCGGTGCAGCTTGAAGCTGCGGCCGAGCAGCCGCACCCCGTTGGCCAGCAGCGCCGAGGCCAGGGTGTCGCCGCGATAACCCTGGTAGCGCCGGCCGTCATAGCGGAATTCCACCGGCGCGTTGCGGTCGATCCGGCCGCCCTTGGCGGTGCGGAAACGCTGGGTCATGGCGTGGGAAGCGCCGCATCGGAGGGCACCGCGGCGCGCACCTCGTGGGTCAGCGTGTGGCGCAGCACCTTCAGCACCGCGCGGCAGCCGCCGGTATGCTGCCACCATTCCTGATGCCAGCCGCGCGGGTTGGCGCGGGTGTAGACATAGGCGAAGAACCCCGCGTCATCGCTTGGCCGGGTGACGGTGGCGTCGCCGCGATAGCTGAATTCGGCCTCGTCGCGCGGGCCGCAATGGGGGCAGGGGATGATGATCATCGGCTTACTGCGCCCAGGCGTAGGGGCCGGCGCCGCGCTCGTCCAGCAGATGCCCGGTCTTGAAACGATCCAGCGTGAAGGCGGCGTTGCGCGGGTGCGGCTCGCCCTTGGCGATGGTCCAGGCATGGCACCAGCCGGAGCCCGGCGTTGCCTTGAAGCCGCCATAGCACCAGCCGCCGGTCATCATCATTCCCTCGATCGGAGTGAGGCCGATGATCGGCGAGCCGTCCAATGTCATGTCCATCACCCCGCCCCAACTGCGCAATGCGCGCAGGCGGGAGAGCGAGGGCATCATCGCGGCACCAGCGGCGAACACGTGCTCGACCAGCGGCAGGCTGCCGCGCTGGGCGTAGCTGTTCCAGCCGTCCAGGTCGCCGCCGAACACCAGGCCGCCTTTGTCGGACTGGCTGAGGTAGAAATGCCCGGCGCCGAAGGTGACGACGGTGTTGACCAGCGGTTTTATCGCTTCGGAAACAAAGGCTTGCAGGACGTGGCTTTCAATCGGCACGGCGAACCCGGCCATCGCCGCCAGCCGGCTGGTGTTGCCGGCGACCGCCAGCCCGACCCGCCCGGCGCCGATCCGGCCGCGCGAGGTCTGCACCCCGGTGACCCGGCCGGCGTCGATCTCGAAGCCGAGCACCTCGCAATCCTGGATGATATCGACGCCGCGCCGGTCGGCGGCGCGGGCGAAGCCCCAGGCCACCGCATCGTGCCTGGCGGTGCCGCCACGCGGCTGAAAAAGCCCGCCCTGGATGGGAAAACGGGCGTTTTCCAGGTCTAAAAGTGGGCAGATCTGGCGAATTTGTTGGCGGTCGAGCAGTTGCGCGTCGATTCCCGACAGCCGCATCGCGTTGCCGCGGCGGGCGGCGGCGTGCTGGCCGGCGTCGCTGTGGAACAGGTTCAGCACGCCGCGCTGGCTGACCATGGTGTTGTAGTTGAGGTCCTGCTCCAGCCCTTCCCACAGCTTCAGCGACCATTCGTAGAAGTTGTGGTTCTCCGGCAGCAGGTAATTCGAGCGGATGATGGTCGTATTGCGACCGGTATTGCCGAGGCCGATGCGGCCACGTTCCAGCACCGCGACGTTGGTGATGTTGTGTTCCTTGGCCAGATAGTATGCGGTGGCCAGGCCGTGACCGCCGCCGCCGACGATGACGACATCGTAGTGCGCTTTCGGGACTGCATCGCGCCATGCCGGCTTCCAGCCGGTATTGCCGGTCAACGCCTGGGTCAGAAGCTTCAAACCGGAATAATGCATGGGCGGCGACTATGCGTGCGGTGCCGGGTGGCGACAAGGCGCAGGATAGTTCGCCATTGAACTATCATGACTCATCATCATCACGCTTCGCGTCGGTTGCCGAGCAGCCAGGCGGACAGGCTGACCAGCAGCGAGGCCAGCATGATGGTGCCGGCGGACAGTGCCGGGTTGCCGACATACAGCCCGACCGCCCAGGTGCAGAAGGCACCGTAGATCATCTGCACGAAGCCGTACAGCCCGGCCGCCGCCCCGGTGGCGCCCGGCAGCACCGCCATCGCGCCGGACAGCGCCATCGGGCTGCAGATGCCGCCGCCGATGGTGAACAGCAGCATGCTGGCCAGCACCGCGACCACGCTCAACTGGCCGGCGACGGTGACCAGGAAGAACGCCGCGGCGCGGGCCAGCGTGATCCACAGGCCGAGCAGCAGAAGGCGGTCGACGCCCAGGCGCTTCACCAGCCGGTTGGCCAGCAGGCTGCCAATCGAATAGCCGAGCATCGGGGCGATGAAATAGAAGCTCATCTCGGCCTGGCCCTGGTGCAGGGTGACGGTGAAGATGAACGGGGCGGCGGTGAGGAAGGCGTAGAAGCTGGTGGTGGAGCAGGCGCCGACCAGGGCGTAGACGCGGAATTCCGGCAGCCGTAGCAGCCGCAGATTGACCCGCAGCAGGCTGCCGCCATGCGCGGCGCCGGTGTCGCGATTGGTTTCCGGCAGGATGGCGATGGCGGTGGCCAGGGTGATCAGGCCGATCGCGGCCAGCAGGCCGAAGATCGCCCGCCAGCTGATATAGGCGGCCAGCAGCCCGCCGATCACCGAGGCGGAGGCCGGGCCCAGCGACATGAACATGTTGAGCCAGGCGAGCTGACCGGCGGCCTCCTGCGGTTCGCAGACGTCGCGGATCACCGCGCGGCCGAGCACCAGGCCGCTGCAGCCGCCCAGCGCCTGCACCACGCGGGCGCCGATCAGCGCACCGGCCGTCGGCGCCAGGCCGGCGATGATGCTGCCCAGCGCATACAGCACCAGCCCGCCGAGCAGCACCGGGCGGCGGCCGAGGCGGTCCGACAGCGGGCCGTAGAACAACTGACCGAACGCCAGGCCGAGCACGTAGACGGTGAGCGTCAACTGGATGGTGCTGGCCGAGACGCCGAGATCGCTGGCGGCGACCGGCAGGGCGGGGACGAAGATGTGCAGCGACAGCGTGCCGCAGATGACGAAGCTGAAGATCAACCAGAGCGGCGGCCTGCCGGCGCCGGCCCGCCGCAGCGGGACGTGCAGCAGGTCCATGGTCAGTCCAGCACCTCGCGGTTGACGACGTTCTCGCGGGTGGGGGCGCCGTCGATCACGCTCAGCAGGTTGCGCACGGTGTTGATCGCCATGCGGTCCAGCGCCTCCTGGGTGACGCCGGCCATGTGCGGCGCGGCGATGACGTTGGGCAGGGTCAGCAGCTTGTTGTCGGTAGGGGTGGGTTCCTCGGCGAACACGTCGAGTCCGGCGCCGGCCAGGCGGCCCTCGGTGAGGGCGGCGTAGAGTGCGTCCTCGTCGACGATGCCGCCGCGGGCGGTGTTGACCAGGAAGGCGCCGGGCTTCATGCGGGCGAGCCGGGCGGCGTTGATCAGGCCGATGGTGTCGGGCTTTTTCGGGCAGTGGATGCTGAGGAAATCGGCGCGCGGCAGGGCGGCGTCGAGGTCGGAAACCGGGGTGCAGCCACGCGCGGCGATGGCGTCCTGGGCGGTGTAAGGGTCGTAGACCAGCACGGTCATCTCGAAGGCGAGCGCGCGGGCGGCCAGCCTGGTGCCGATGCGGCCGAAGCCGGCGATCAGCAGGGTCTTGCCGTAGAGGTCGAAGATGCGGTGGTTGTATTTGCTGGGCCAGTTACCGTCGCGCACCACCCGGTCCAATGCGGCGCCTTGCCGGGCCAGCCAGAGCATGAAGAACAGCGCGTGCTCGGCGACCGAGACCGAGTTGGCGGTGCCGGCGATCAGCAGCGGCAGGCGGCGGGCGGTGAGGCCGGGGACGTCGACCGCGTCGTAGCCGACGCCGATGCGGCCGACTGCCAGCAGGTGTGGGGCGGCGGCGATCTCGGCGGCGCTGAACGGGCGGCCCCAGAGCGCGACGGCGCTGGCGGTGGCCAGTTCGGCGTGGAAATCGGCAGTGGACATGTCGGGGGCGAAGGCGACCGGCTCGATGTCGCGGCGGTCCTCCAGCACCGCCCAGCCGGCGCGCGCCATTTCGGTGGGCAGCAGGATCTTGTGGCGGTTCGGGGTCATGGCGCGGCTCCTGGCGTTCGGGTCAACCTGCCTTGATGCGGGATGCGGATCAACCGGGCGGGCCGGTGGCCAGCGAGGGGCGGATATGCGAGCCTGTTGCTGGTGCAATTGAGGCGGGAGTGACTGGTGTCGCTGCACGAGGACATGCTGGCAGCCCTGGCGGTGCCGCCGGAAACGCTGGGCGCCGGCTCGCCGGTGGGGCTGGAGGTGGTGGCGGATTCCAGGGCGTTGCTGCGGCATTTCGCCGACAGCATGCTGGCGGAATACCGCGCGGCGCTGGCGGCCGGGCGGGCGCGGGCGGTGTTCATCGTGCCGGTGGGGCCGGTGGGGCAGTACGACCTGCTGGCGGCGCGCTGCAATGCCGAGCGGATCGACCTGTCGCGGCTGGTGCTGCTGAACATGGATGAATACCTGGCCGAGGATGGCGGGTTCATCGACGCCGGTGATCGCCTGAGTTTTCGCGGCCATATGGCGCGGCATTTCTTCGCCAAGCTGGACGCCGCACTGGCGCCGCCGCGCGAGGCGGTGGTGTTTCCCGATCCGCGCGACCCCGGCAATGTGCAGCGCGAGATCGATAGGATGGGCGGCGTCGACGTGGCCTATGGCGGGGTGGGGGTGACCGGGCACCTGGCGTTCAACGATCCGCCGGAACCGGGCGAGCCGGACGATGTGGCGGCGTTCGCGGCCCTGCCCAGCCGGGTGGTGACGCTGAGCCGGGAGACGCTGACGATCAACGCGGTGAACGCGGCGCGCGGCAATTTTCTGCGCATGCCGAAGCGGGCGGTGACGGTGGGGATGCGCGAGATCCTGGGGGCGCGCAAGGTGCGGCTGTATATGCATCGGGGCTATGGTGCCACCATGCTGCGGCTGCTGCTGCATGGGCCGGTAACCGCCACCGTGCCGGCCTCGCTGCTGCAACGCCATGCCGACGCGGCGGCGATCGTGACCGCCGAGGTGACCGGGTTGCCGGAGCCGGCGGCGGGGTGAAACCGCCGCCTGAGCCAGGGGAGGCGGTGCCGGTCTGGGATATCGGCATCCGGCTGTTCCATTGGCTGCTGGTGTTGGCGGTGACGGTGGCGGCGCTGACCGGGTTTTTCGCGCTGCCCGATCTGCTGGACATTCATCTGATCGCCGGCGGCACGATCGCCGCGCTGTTGCTGTGCCGGGTGGTGTGGGGGGTGCTGGGCGGGCGCTTTGCGCGGTTCTCCGGCTTCGCCTATCGGCCGCGCGCGGTGCTGGCGCATGCCAGGGGGATGCGGGCGGGGCGCAGGCCGGCCGGCGAGGCGCGCTATCTGGGGCATAATCCGCTGGGCGGGCTGATGGTGTTCGCGCTGCTGGCGGTGCTGGCGGCGAGTGTCGCGACCGGCGTGGTGACGCTGGGCGGGTTCGACAAGCAGGGGCCGCTGGCCGCCTTCACCCGGTTTGCCACCGGCGCCGCGGTGAAGCAGCTGCATCAGCTGCTGGCGCTGCTGCTGGTGGCGATGGTGGCGGCGCATCTGGGCGGTGTGTGGTTCGAGAGCTGGCGCGAGCGGGACAACCTGGCGGTGGCGATGCTGACCGGGCGCAAGCACGCGCCGCCGCCGCCGCCCTCAACGGTGCGGGCGCGGATCTGGCCGGCGCTGGCGCTGTGCCTGGGTGGGCTGGTGCTGGGGGCAGGCGGGGTATTCGGGCTCGCGGCGCTGCCGGCGCTGGGGGTGCCGTCGGGGGCGCTGGACCCGGCCTATCTGCGCGAGTGCGGCGCCTGCCATGTCGCCTATCCGCCGAGCCTGCTGCCGGCGGCTGCCTGGGGGACGCTGCTGTTGCATACCGGGCAGCATTTCGGCAGTGATGCGCGGGTGGCGCCGGCGGTGGCGGCGCAGTTGCGGACCTGGCTGATGGCGCAGTCCGCCGAGCACTGGGATACTCAGGCGGCGGTGGGCATCCGCACCAGCATGAACCCGGCGGAGCCCGAACGGATCACCGCCAGTGGGTTCTGGCGGCGCAAGCATCGGGGGATTCCGGCGGCGACCTTCGAGAACCCGCTGGTCGACGGGCGCGGCAATTGCGAGCGGTGCCATGCGGATGCGGCGAGCGGGCGGTTTTCGCCGCAGGGGATTGGCATTCCTGGCGGGCTGCCGGGAAGGTAGGGTCTTCTTTTTGTGAACAAAAAGAAGCAAAAAAACTTTTTATCCATTGGAGTGTACTTGGGTCTCGGCGACTCTGTTGCTGCAAGGCCGATAAAGTTTTTTGGTTCTTTTTTTCAAAATAGAACGCCTTGGCTTGCTCCGCTGTGACAGGGTGGTTTAGCGTATCGCTGACACGCGCTGGCACCGGTTGGATGACATGGCGCGGGACACAGGGAAGGAAACCACGATGGCCACGCGCCGGCGATTTCTTGGCTCCGCATCGGTCTTTGCCGCGGCGTTGGCGGTCTCTCCGGAGGCGCTTGCCCAGGCGGTGAATTCGAAGAGCCAGTTCGGCGCGTCCGGGCTGGTGGGCAAGCTGGATGGCGCCAGCCAGTCCACCGCGGTGCCGGCCAAGTTCCAGGAGGCGCCGCAACTGGCGGCGCTGGTGAAGGCGGGCAAGCTGCCGCCGGTGGAGCAGCGGATTCCCTCCGAGCCGATGGTGCTGCAGCCGCTGGATAGTGTGGGCAAATACGGCGGCACCTGGCATCGGGCGTTCATCGGGCCGTCGGACGGCGAGAACGGCAACCGGATCATGGCCAGCGACAAGCTGCTGTTCTGGGATTTCACCGGCAGCAAGGTGGTGCCCTGCGTCTGCAAGGGGTTCGATCTCAGCAAGGATGGCAAGACCACGACGCTGTTCCTGCGCAAGGGGATGAAATGGGGCGATGGGGCGCCGTTCACCGCCGATGACTTCGTGTTCTGGTACGAGGACATGTATCTGAACAAGGACCTGGTGCCATCGCCGATTTCGGACATGAGTGCCGGCGGCAAGCAGGGCCGGCTGGTGAAGATCGACGAAACCACGGTGCAGTTTCAGTTCGACAACCCGTACTACCTGTTCCCCGACATGCTGGCCGGCGACACGCTGATCGGCGGCGGGCAGTCGGTGCGGCAATCGGCCGGCAACAATTATGGCGCCTATGCGCCGGGGCATTACCTGAAGCAGTTCATGCCGAAATACTCGTCCGAGACGGCGGTGAACAAGCTGGCCAAGGAGGCCGGCTACGAGACCTGGGCGCGGCTGCTGACAGTGAAGAAGGACTGGGAACTGAACCCGGAACTGCCGACGCTGGGGCCGTGGCGGACGGTGAAGCCGATCAACACGCCGACTTGGGTGATGGATCGCAATCCGTACTATTATGCCGTCGATACCGCCGGCAATCAGCTGCCGTATATCGACAACATCATCATGAACCTCGCCGAGGATATCGAGGTGGTGAACCTGCGCGCGATGTCGGGCCAGTATGACCTGCAGGCGCGGCATATCGACCTGTCGAAGCTGCCGGTGATTCTGGAGAACCAGCAGCGCGGCAACTACAAGGTGCATCTGGACCTCGCCTATAACGGCGCCGACACCACGCTGCACATCAACATGGGCTATACCAAGGACCCGGTGGTGGGCAAGCTGCTGGCGACGGCGGATTTTCGCCGGGCGCTGGCGCTGGGCATCGACCGCGACCAGATGAACGAGACGTTCTGGCTGGGGCTCGGCACCCCGGGATCGACGGCGCCGGCCGAGGCGATGCCGGAAAGTCCCGGGCCGGAATGGCGCAAGAAATGGTCGGTGCTGGATATCAAGCAGGCCAACGCGATGCTGGACAAGCTCGGGCTGACCAAGAAGGACAGCGCCGGCTATCGGGTGCGGCCGGATGGCGGCGGGCGGCTGGTGATCCAGTTGCTGGCGGTGAAGGCGTTCATGGACTGGCCGAAGCATTCCGAGATGATCTCGCAGCACTGGCGCAAGATCGGGATTTTCGGCGAGGTGAAGGAGTCCGAGCGCGGGCTGGCGTTCCAGCGCATGGCGTCGGGCGATCATCATATCCTGGTGTGGACCAATGGCGGCACGGAACTGCTGTACCTGTATCCGAGCTGGGCGCTGCCGACCGACGTGACACCCGGCGCCTATGGGCTGGAGACGGCGCGCTGGTATGCCTCGAACGGCGCGCAGGGCACCAAGCCGGAGGACCCGCATATGCTGAAGGCGCTGGAGATGTTCCGCGCCGGCGCCGGCATGGAGGAGGAGGCGCGCAACAAGAATGCCCAGGAGATCTGGAAGATCATGGTCGACCAGCAGTTCCATATCGGCACGGTCGGCCAGTCTCCGGCGCTGATGGGGGTGCGGATCGCCAGCAACAAGATGGGCAATATCCCTGATCGTGCCTGCATCGCGCAGCATTGCCGCACGCCCGGCTCGTCGCATCCGGAGACCTGGTTCTTCAAAAGCTGAGCACCGGGGGATGGTCGGAGAAGTCGCGGGGTGATCGCATTCGTCATCCGCCGCCTGGTGATGGGGGTGTTCACCATCTGGCTGATCTCGGTGGTGTCGTTCGTGATCATCCAGTTGCCGCCGGGGGATTTCGTCGATTCGTACATCGCCCAGCTGGCGGCGTCCGGCTCGGTGATTTCGGCCAACGAGGCGGCGTCGATGCGCGAGTTGTACGGGCTCGGGCAGCCGATGTACGTGCAGTACGGCAAGTGGCTCAGCCGGGTGGTGACCGGGGATTTCGGCGAGTCGATGATGTGGCGGCGGCCGGTGACCGAGGTGATCGGCGACCGGCTGTGGCTGACGCTGGTGCTGTCGTTCGCGGCATTGCTGCTGACCTGGGCGCTGGCGCTGCCGATTGGCATCTATTCGGCGGTCAGGCAGTATTCCTGGGGGGATTATGCGTTCACGCTACTGGGTTTCATCGGCATCGCGGTGCCGAATTTCCTGCTGGCGCTGATCATCATGTATTTCTCGTTCCGGCTGTTCGGCGCCAATGTCGGCGGGCTGTTCTCGCCGGCGATGCAGATGCAACCGTGGGGGTTGGCGAAGACCTGGGACCTGATGAAGCATCTGCCGCTGCCGGCGACGATTCTGGCGCTGGCCGGCACGGCGCAGTTGATCCGCATCATGCGGGCCAATCTGCTGGATGAACTGCGCAAGCCGTATGTGGTGACGGCGCGGGCGCGCGGGCTGCCGGAGCGGCGGGTGATCCTGAAATATCCGGTGCGGGCGGCGCTGAATCCGTTTGCCAGCAACATCGCCTATCTGTTCCCGTATCTGGTTTCGGGCAGCATCATCATCTCGATCGTGCTCGGGCTGCCGACCGTCGGGCCGCTGCTGGTGCAGGCGCTGGTGGCGCAGGACATGTTCCTGGCCGGCACCATCGTGCTGCTGCTGGGGGTGATGACGGTGATCGGGACGTTCATCTCGGACCTGGTGCTGATGTGGGTCGACCCGCGCATCCGCCATCAGATGGATTGAGCCGATGGCCAAAGCAAACGATGCCGAGCGCTATGCCGTTGCCACGCAGATGCAGCTCACCTGGTGGCGGTTTCGCCGGCACAAGCTGGCGATGGTCAGCCTGTTTATCGTGGCACTGTTCTATCTGCTGGCGGTCGGGGCGGATTTCCTGGCGGTGTCGGACCCGCATGAGGGCGATGCGCGCACCAGCTATATCGCGCCGCAGCCGATCCATCTGTTCGATGACGGGAGTTTCCGGCCGTATATCTACGGGTTGAAGGGGGTGCGCGACGTCAAGACCTTCAAGCTGATCTACACGGTGGATACCAGCCGCAAGGTGTATCTGGAGTTTTTCGGGCACGGCTATCGCTATTCGTTTTTCGGCATCGACACCGACCGGCATCTGATGACGCTGCGCGACCCGCGGGTGACCGACGGCATCCATCTGCTCGGCACCGACCTGCTGGGGCGCGATCTGTGGTCGCGGCTGATGGTGGCGTCGAGGGTTTCGCTGACCATCGGGCTGGTGGGCGTGTCGATCTCGCTGGTGCTGGGGGTGTTGCTGGGCGGGATTTCGGCGATCCGCGGCGGCTGGGTGGACAACGTGATCCAGCGCGGGATCGAGGTGGTGCGCTCGCTGCCGACCATTCCGCTGTGGCTGGGGCTGGCGGCGGCGTTGCCGAACGACTGGAGTGTGACGCAGATCTATTTCGCCATCACCATCATCATCTCGCTGCTGGCCTGGACGGACCTGGCGCGGGTGGTGCGCGGCAAATTCCTCAGCCTGCGCGAGGAGGAGTTCGTGATGGCGGCCGAACTGGCCGGGGCCAGCCAGACGCGGATCATCTTCCATCACATGCTGCCGAGCTTCGCCAGCCATATCATCGCCGCGGTCAGCCTGGCGCTGCCGGCGATGATCATCAGCGAGACGTCGCTGTCGTTCCTCGGACTCGGGCTGCGGCCGCCGGCGATCAGCTGGGGGATTCTGTTGCAGGACGCGCAGAACATCCAGACGCTGGCGCTGGCGCCGTGGCTGCTGCTCTCGGCGGTGCCGGTGATCCTGGTGATCCTGGCGTTCAACTTCCTCGGCGACGGCCTGCGCGACGCGGCAGACCCATATGGCTGAGCCGATCCTTTCGGTGCGTGGCCTGCACACCAGTTTCGGCGGCCGCGAGGGGCTGGTGCGCGCGGTGGACGGCGTGGATTTCGACGTGTTCGAGGGGCGTACCCTCGGCGTGGTCGGCGAGAGCGGCTGCGGCAAGAGCGTCACCGCGCGGTCGATCCTGGGCATCGTCGATCGGCCGGGGCGGGTGACCGCCGGGCAGATCTGGCTGCGTCCGGCCGATGGGGGTGCGCCGATCGACCTTGCCGCCCTGCCCGAGCCGGCGATGCGCAAAATTCGCGGCCCGGAGATCGCCCTGGTGTTCCAGGAGCCGATGGCCAGCTTCAGCCAGCACTACACCATCGGCAACCAGATCACCGAGGCGATCCTGCTGCACATGCGGCTCGACAAGCAGGCGGCGCGGGCCCGGGCGATCGAGTTGCTCGACATGGTGGGCGTGCCGCAGCCGGCGCGGCGGATCGACGAGTATCCGTTTCAGCTGTCCGGCGGGCTGCGCCAGCGGGTGATGATCGCACTGGCGCTGGCCTGCGACCCTCGGGTGCTGATCGCCGATGAGCCGACCACGGCGCTCGACGTCACCACCCAGGCGCAGATTCTCGATCTGCTGCGCAGTCTGCAGCAGCAGCGCGGGCTGGCGATCATCCTGATCACCCACGACATGGGGGTGATCGCCGAAATGGCCCATGATGTCGCGGTGATGTATCTCGGCCGGGCGGTGGAAACCGGGCCGGTGGACGACATCTTCAACCGGCCGCGGCATCCCTATACCCGCGCGCTGCTGCGCTCGATCCCGACCGTGATGGCCAGGCCGCGCACCAGGCTGCCAACCATCGAGGGTTCGATCCCACACCCGTTCAACCGGCCGCGCGGCTGCTCGTACCATCCGCGCTGCGTCGAAAAAATCGGCCCGGTGTGCGAAACCCACGAGCCGCCGCCGGTCGGCAGCAGCGACCGGCAGGTCCGCTGCTTCCTGCACGGCGGCATCCCGGACGATGCGGCATGACCGATATCATCCTGGACGTGCGCGGCCTGCAGAAGCACTTCCCGATCCGCCGTGGCCTGCTGCGGCGGCTGGTTGGGCAGGTGAAGGCGGTCGACGGGGTGAGCTTCGCCATTCGCCGCGGCGAGACGCTGGCGCTGGTCGGCGAGAGCGGCTGCGGCAAGACCACCACCGCCCGCTGCATCCTGCGTGCCGTGCCGCCCAGCGCGGGCCAGGTGAACTTCACGCTGGACGGCCGCACCGTCGACCTCGCCGCCTTGCCGCGCCGCCAATTGCGGCCGCTGCGCCGGCATATGCAGATGGTGTTCCAGGACCCGTATTCCTCGCTAAACCCGCGCATGGTGGTGGGCGAAATCATCGGCGAGCCGCTGCTGATCAACGGCATGACCAACCGCGCCGAGCGTCGTGCCCGGATCATGGAGCTGATGGAACTGGTGCAACTGCCCGGCGCCTACTTCAACCGCTTCCCGCATGCGTTCAGCGGCGGCCAGCGGCAGCGCATCGGCATCGCCCGCGCGCTGGCGCTGAACCCCGGGCTGATCGTCGCCGATGAGCCGGTTTCGGCGCTGGATGTCTCGGTGCAGGCGCAGATCTTGAACCTGATGCTGGACCTGCAGGATCGCCTCGGCCTCACCTACCTGTTCGTCGCCCACGACCTCAGCGTGGTGAAGCATGTCAGCGACCGTGTGGCAGTGATGTATGTCGGCCGTATCGTCGAACTGGCCGAAACCGAAACCCTGTACCGTCGCCCGCTGCATCCCTATACCGAGGCGCTGCTGTCCGCCGCCCCCACCCCGGTGCCCGGTGCCGCCAGCAGCCGCATCGTTCTGGAGCGCGAGATCGCCGACCCGGCCAACCCGCCGCCAGGCTGCCCGTTCCACCCGCGCTGCCGCTACGCGACCGAGCAGTGCCGCATAGAGGTGCCGCAGTTGCAAGAGATGGAGGCCGGGCGGTGGGTAAGTTGTCACCGGGCGGCGGAACTCACCCTTGCCGGAATCGGCGCGGGCTAGCGGCGGGTTGCATCGGGAGCGGGCGGTCGATGCAGCAAGAGCCCGGTGAATGAAGTAACGGCCGGGACGGCATGACGCGCAACCCAACCATCCTGCTGATCCACAACGCGGCCGCCGGACGCGGGCGGCGCGGCCGCGTCGCTGCCGTGGTGGGCTGCCTCGAACAGCGCGGATTCCGGGTGACGGTGCGGGCGACCGAGCGGCCGGGGCACGCCCAGCAGATCGCCGCCGAAGCCGCCGGACTGGACCTCATCATCGCCGCCGGTGGCGACGGCACGGTCAACGAGATCGTCGAGGGCCTGGGCGCCAACGCGCCGAGCCTTGCGGTTCTGCCGCTCGGCACCGCGAACGTGCTGGCGGCGGAGCTGGGTCTGACCGACGACCCGGAACGCTTCGCCGATGCGGTTGCCGCCGGCCGCACCGTCGCTGCCTGGCCCGGCGAGGTGAACGGACGGAGCTTCATGCTGATGGCCAGCGTCGGCTTTGACGCCGAGGTGGTGGCGGCCGTCACCCCGGCGCAGAAGCATCTGCTGGGCAAGGCGGCCTATCTGCTGGCGGCGTTGCGGCTGTGGCTGGCCGGGCGGCAGACCGCATTGCGGGTCACCATCGATGGCGCAGCCTATCCGGCCGCCGGCGTGGTGGTCAGCAAAAGCCGCTTCTATGGCGGCCGCTTCGTCTTGGCGCCGCAGGCCGGCATCGCCGTGCCGCGGCTGTTCGCGGTGCTGATGCCGGGCGGGCGGCGGCGGGATCGGCTGCGTTACGCCTGGGCGATGCTGCATGGGCGGCTGCACCTGCAGCCGGATGTGCGGGTGATTGCGGCTGAGGAAGTGCGCGTGACAGCGGACGACCCGGCGCCGGTGCAGGTGGATGGCGATATTCGCGGCAACACGCCGGCCGTTATCCGGGTGGGACAGCGGCCGGTGCGGTTGATTGTCGATCAGGCAAGCAAGTAGTTCTTTTTTGAAAAAAAGAACCAAAAAACTTCTATCCGCCTTGCAATATTGGAGTGCGGGAGACTGAGTACACTCCAACGGATGAAAAGTTTTTTTGCTTCTTTTTGTTCACAAAAAGAAGATTCTGTTTGCCCTGCCTACTCCGCCGCGATCTGCACTCCGCGGCGCTGATCGATCAGCCGCTGGTAGATATCGACGTAATCCTGCGCCATCCGCTTCGCGGTGAAGCGCTGGTCGAACTCGGCGCGGATCTTGGTGCGGTCCAGTTCGCCCAGCCGGCCGCAGGCGGCGATTGCCTCCTCGACGTTCTCGACGATGAAGCCGGTGACGCCGTCATGCATCACTTCCGGCACGCTGCCGCGCCGCATGGCGATCACCGGGGTGCCGCAGCCGATGCTCTCGATCATCACCAGGCCGAACGGTTCCGGCCAGTCGATCATGAACATCGTCGCGGTGGCGCGGCCGAGGAAGTCCGGCTTCTGCTCGTCGTTGATCTCGCCGATGAAGTCGACATTGGCGAATTTCAGCAGCGGCTCGACCGATTGCTTGAAGTATTCGGCGTCGACCTTGTCCACCTTGGCCGCCACCTTCAGCCGCATGTTGCAGGCCGCCGCCACCTGGATCGCCCGCTCGATGCCCTTTTCCGGGCAGATGCGGCCGAGGAAGGCGAAATACGGCCCCTTCTCGTCGCCCTGGCCGGCGCCTTCCGGCACCCGCAGCGTGGTGGGGTTCATGCCGTGCAGCACGGTGCCGACCCAGCCGAGATCGGCCACCGGCTTGCGTTGCGAGTCGGAGATCGAGACCACCGGCAGGTCGGGGAACATGCGGTAGACGGCGGCGAATTCCGGCAGATCCAGCCTTCCATGCAGCGTGGTGACGAACGGCACCGGCTGGCGGCTGAACAGCGAGTTGGGGAAATAGTCGATATGGAAGTGCAGCACGTCGAAGTTGTGCGCGCGGCGATAGACGTATTCCAGCATCAGCTGGTAGGTCGCCACCCAGTCGCGAATATCCGGGTCCAGCCGCAGCGCGCGCGGCCAGGGCGGGTCGAGCTTCGCCGAGGTGACGGAATCGCCGCTGGCAAACAGCGTCACGTCGTGCCCCAGCTCCACCAGCGACTCGGTGAGGGTATGGACGACACGCTCGGAGCCGCCATACAGCTTGGGCGGCACCGCTTCGAACAACGGCGCGATCTGGGCGATACGCATCTTGGGCCTCTTGCGGCGATATGTGGGGAAGGCAGTAGCGTTCAGATAAGCTGTGATGGTGGCGAAATCACGGCGCCCCGATTGGTTCAGTCATGGGTGGTTCAGCCACCGGTGCCGGTCAGTTCAGCCTCCACCAGCCGCAGGTTGGCCGCCGGCGCACGGGCGCCGATCAGCTTCTGGTACAGCGCCACGTAATCCTCGGCCATGCGCCGCGCGGTCCAGCGGCTGTCGAAGCGGGCGCGCACCGCGGCGCGATCCAGTTCGCCGAGGCGGGCGCAGGCGGCGACCGCACCGGCCACGTCGTCGACGATGAAGCCGGTCAGGCCGTCTTCCACCACTTCGGGCACCGAGCCGCGGCGGAAGGCGATCACCGGGCAGCCGCAGGCCATCGCCTCGATCATCACCAGGCCGAACGGTTCCGGCCAGTCGATCGGGAACAGCAGCGCCCGGGCGCCGGACAGGAAGGCCGGCTTCTCGCGGTCGCTGATCTCGCCGATGAACTCCACATTGTCGCCGGCCAGCAGCGGGGCGACCACCTGCTCATAATACAGCACGTCCTCCTCACCGATCTTGGCCGCCACCTTCAGCTTCATCCCGGCGGCCGCGGCGATGCGGATGGCGTCGACGATGCCTTTTTCCGGCGAGATGCGGCCGAGGAAGGCGAAATACGGCTGTTCCGCCGGCACCGGCACCGGGCGCAGCGCGTCGGCCGGCATGCCGTGCAGCACCGTGCCGAGCCAGCCGAGCGCCGGCATCGGCTGGCGCTGGCGGTCGGAGATCGAGACCAGATTGACGCCGGGAAACAGGCCGTAGACGCCCTCCACCCAGTCCTGGTCGAGCCGGCCATGCAGGGTGGTCAGGAACGGCGTGTCCTGGCGGGTGAACACCGAGAACGGGTGGAAGTCGATATGGAAATGCAGCACGTCGAATTCATCCGCGCGGCGCGCCACCAGTTCGATCAGCCTTGCGTACGGCGCATTGTTCTTCTCGAAATTGCGGGTCCAGCGCTCGGCCTCGGCACGCACCGGCACCAGCGTGCCGGCGGTGACGCTGTCGCCGGTGGCGAACAGGGTAACCTCGTGGCCCATCGCCACCAGTTCCTCGGTCAGCCAATGCACCACGCGCTCGGTGCCGCCGTAGCGCAGCGGCGGCACGGCTTCGAACAGCGGTGCAATCTGGGCAATACGCATGGGGAGCGGAACCTTCTCGGCGACGAAATCAGGCGTATGGCGCGGCGTGCACCGAAATTGTGGCGCAATGACGGTGATGACCCTGGTATGCAAAAATTCTCTTCCGGATTCGAATTCCAGGCACCGGTTTCGCCCAATTTGGGCCGCAATGCGGCAATACGACTCAGACCTATGTATACCGGGACATCGACCCACATGCGCGCCGCGATCACCAGCTACCAGGGACGTCCGCTGGCCTTCCTGGCGCACTACGTGGCGCGGCATCGGCTGGCGCACGGCATCGTGCTGGGCTCGGTCGCGCTGGCGGTCATTGCCTCGGTCTGCACCCAGTACGGGCTGAAATGGCTGATCGACGTGGTCGCCCGTGGGCCGCAGGTCGGCGGGCACGAGGTCTGGCTGGCGTTCGTCTTCCTCTGCGTGCTGATCGGCACCGACAACTTCATGTGGCGGATCGGCGGCTGGATCGCCGCCCATGTGTTCGTGCGGGTGACCGGCGATATCCGCAGCGACCTGTTCGTGCATCTGGCCGGCCATGCCCCCGGCTATTTCGCCGAGCGCATGCCTGGCACGCTGGCCAGTCGCATCACCGCCACCTCGAATGCGGTGTTCCAGACCGAGAACACCCTGTCGTGGAACACCATCCCGCCCTGCCTCGCGGTGCTGGTGGCGATCGTGCTGATCGCCACGGTCAACCCGATGATGGCGGTCTCGCTGGCGGTGGTGGCGGTGCTGATGGCCGCCGTGGTGTTCCGGCTGGCGGCGCGCGGCACGCCGCTGCACCGGGATTTCGCCACCAAGGCGGCCGGCGTCGACGGCCAGCTGGTCGATGTGATCTCCAACATGCATGTGGTCCGCGCGTTCGGCGCCACCTGGCGCGAGCATGCCCGGATCAACGGCACCATCGACACCGAGATGACCGCCCGCCGCCGCAGCCTGCTCTATTTAGAGAAGTTGCGGCTGCTGCATGCGGTGATGACCGCGTTCATCACCGCCGGCCTGCTCGCCTGGGCGGTGGTGATGTGGCAGCACGGCCAGGCCAGCGCCGGCGATGTGGTGCTGATCTGCTCGCTGGGCTTCACCATCCTGCATGGCACCCGTGACCTGGCGGTGGCGCTGGTCGACGTCACCCAGTACGTCGCCCGGCTGGACGAGGCGATCGCCTCGCTGCTGACCCCGCACGACCTGCCGGACGCCCCCACCGCCCGCCCGGCGCAGCCCGGCCCCGGCCGCGTGGTGTTCGAGGGCGTGCGTTTCGCCTATCCGTCGCGCGCTTCGGTGCTGAACGAACTGAATCTGGTGATCGAACCCGGCCAGCGGGTCGGGCTGGTTGGCGCCTCCGGAGCCGGCAAGTCCACCGTTCTGGCGCTGCTGCAGCGGTTCTACGACCCGCAGGGCGGCCGCATCCTGATCGATGGGCAGGATCTGCGGCAGGTCACCCAGGAGAGCCTGCGTCAGGCGATGGCGGTGGTGCCGCAGGATATCAGCCTGTTCCACCGCACCGTGATGGAGAATATCCGCTACGCCCGGCCGGACGCCAGCGAGGACGAGGTGCTGGCCGCCGCCTCCATCGCCCGCATCCGCGATGTGATCGAGCAACTGCCGGAGGGGTTCCAGACCATGGTCGGCGACCGTGGCGTGAAGCTTTCCGGCGGCCAGCGGCAGCGGCTGGCGATCGCCCGCGCGCTGCTGAAGAACGCCCCGGTGCTGCTGCTGGACGAGGCCACCAGCGCGCTGGACAGCGAGTCCGAATACGCCATCCAGGAGGCGCTGAACCGGCTGATGCAGGGCCGCACGGTGATCGCCATCGCCCACCGCCTCTCCACGCTGCAGAATTTCGACCGCATCGTGGTGATGGACAAGGGCTGCGTGATCGATGATGGCAGCCCGGCCGAACTGGCTTCCCGCCCCGGCCCGTATCGCGACCTGCTGCGCAAGCAGTCAATGGCGCCGCTGTCCCAGGCTGCCTGATACCGTTACCGGGTGACGTGCGCCGACACCGCCAGCCATTTGCCGCCGCGCCTGGCCCAGACATCGGTGTAGCGCCCATGCCGCTGCTCGCCGGTCGCGGTGGCGTAACTGGTGCGGGCATGGATGATCGCCATGTCGCCGTGCATTCGAATGCGCAGGTCGTCGATCGACAGCCCGCTGATGGTCACTTTCTTCGCCGTCTGGGCCAGAAATTGCGCCCGATCGAGCAGGTTTCCGTCCGGATTCGAGCATAAAAAATCCTCCGCGAGGATCTCCTCGAAGCGTTTCACGTCGCCGTGCTGCACCGAGTGGATGTAGTCCTCGTTCAGTGCGGTCAACTGCTCCAGATCGTCGGCCATCGCGTCCTCCCGGTTTTCAATGCAGCCATTTCCACGCCGCCGCCAGCAGCGTCGCCGCCACGACCGCCATGGTCGCCGCCATGCCCGGCGCGCGGGCCATCGGCGCCAACAGATAGCCGGCCCAGAACACCAGCCGCGCCAGCGCGAACACCGCCGCCGCCGCCAGCACCGCCGGCATCTGCGCCCCCGGCACCGCGGCTGCCAGGGCCAGCAAGGCCGGCACGAAAATCAGCGTCTGCTCGACGGTGTTGCTGATAACCCGCTGGTTGACCAGCAAAAACCGGCTGTCCCGCCCGGCTAGCGGATCGAACGCGGCGACCAGGAACCGCCCGGCCATCTGCGCCGCCACCATCGCCGCCAGCACGAAGCAGGCCGGCAGCAGCCAGGCAGCGCCCAGGCCCAGCCGCACCGCCATGCTCGCCATCTCGGCATTCACCGGAATGAGCGGCAGCAGCGCCCGCCAGACCAGAAAGGCGATGATGATCCCGCAGGCCGCGAGCAGCAGGGACAGGCCACGCATCGAAGACTCCCAGAATGTTCTTTTTTGAAAAAAAGAACCAAAAAACTTTTATCCGCCTTGGAGCAGCTGAGCGCGGGAGAGTCCGTACACTCCAATGGATAGAAAGTTTTTTTGCTTCTTTTTGTTCACAAAAAGAAGACCTTAACTCAAAACTTCCCGCCCCATCTCGATAAACTTATGCCGCCGCTGCGCCTTCAGCGCCGCCGGCTCCAGTGCCAGCAGCGGCGTGAGGGCGGCCTGCACCGCGTCACCGAGTGCCTTCAGCGCTGCTGCCGGGTCACGGTGGGCGCCGCCGAGCGGTTCGGTGATTACGGTGTCGATCAGCTTCATCCGTTTCAGGTCCTCGGCGGTCAGGCGGAGCGCCTCGGCGGCGGCCGGGGCCTGGGCGGCGTCTTTCCACAGAATCGCGGCGCAGCCTTCCGGCGAGATCACCGAGTAGATCGCGTGCTCCATCATCAGCACCGCGTCGCCGGCGGCCAGCGCGATGGCGCCGCCGGAGCCGCCTTCGCCGATGATCGTTGCCACCACCGGCACCGGCGCTTCCAGGCAGGCCTCGATCGAGCGGGCGATGGCTTCGGCCTGGCCGCGCGCCTCGGCGTCGATGCCGGGGAAGGCGCCGGAGGTGTCGACGAAGGTCAGCACCGGCAGGCCGAACCGCCCGGCCAGCTCGATCAGCCGGCGCGCCTTGCGGTAGCCCTCGGGCCGGGCCATGCCGAAATTATGCGCCACCCTGGTTTCGGTGTCCGAGCCCTTTTCGGTGCCGAGCACCACCACCGAGCGGCCGCGAAACCGGCCGAGCCCGCCGACCACCGCGGCATCGTCGGCGAAGGCGCGGTCGCCGGCCAAGGGCGTGTAGTCGGTGATCAGTGCCGCCAGGCAGTCATCGGCCTTGGGCCGTTCCGGGTGGCGGGCGACCTGGGTTTTCTGCCAGGGGGTCAGCTTGGCGTAGGTGGCGCGAAGCTGGCGGTCGGCCTTTTCGGTCAGCCGGGCCACCTCGTCGGCGATGTTGATGCCGTCGGTCTCCGACATCTTGCGGAGCTCGTCGATCTTGCTTTCCAGCTCGGCGATCGGTTTTTCAAAGTCGAGAAAATGACGCATCGCGGGGCTTTAGCACCTGCGGCATGCTAGGTCAGCCCCCTTCGGCCGCCGCCCGCACCGCCAGCGGATGATGCGCCTGGACCAGCTTCTGCAGCCGCTCGGCCAGCACATGGGTGTAGATTTGTGTGGTGGCGATGTCGGCGTGGCCGAGCAGCAGTTGCAGGCTGCGCAGGTCGGCGCCGCGCGCCAGCATGTGGCTGGCGAAGGAGTGGCGCAGCACATGCGGGCTGACCCGCGCCGGGTCGATGCCGGCGGCCAGCGCCACCTGCTTCAACATCAGCGCGAAGCCCTGGCGGGTGATCGCCGTGCGTCCATCGCGGGCGGTGAACAGGAAAACCGGCACTTCCCGGGGTTTTTTCGGGGCTGTGGCGGCGCGCAGCGCGGTGGCCGCCGCCTTCGCCGCGTCGGACAGCGGCACCACCCGCTCCCGCCCACCCTTGCCGCGGATCAGCAGCACCGCGGCGTCGCCGGAGAGTGCGGTGCGGCGCAGGGCAAGCAGTTCCGAGACGCGCAGGCCGGTGGCGTAGAGGATCTCCAGTGCCGCCACGACCACCGGCGCCTGCTTCGCCGGCCGGGTGCGGGCGGCGGCCAGCAGGGCGTCCACCTCCGCCTCGGTCAGGTATTTCGGTAGCGCGCCGGGCAGGCGGGGGGCGTCGAGCAACTCGGTCGGATCATCCTCGCGCATGCCCTCGCGCAGCAGGAAGCGATGGAACTGGCGCAGCGCCGAGAGCTTGCGCGCCTGGGTGCGGGCCGCCTTGCCTTCGGCGGCCAGGCCTTCCAGCCAGCCACGCGCGGTGGCCGCGTCGGCGGTGGCGACGCCCTGGCCGTGGCTGCGTGCATGCGCCGCGAAATCCGTCAGGTCGATCTCGTAGGCGGCCAGGGTATTGGCCGCCGCCCCCCGCTCGGCCGCCAGCATCTCGAGGAATGCCTCCACGTGCCGGTCGGCGGACGGCATGCTCAGGGCGCGGGTTTGAAATGATCGTTCGGCAGAACCTTCTGCACCTGCCGCGTCTGCGGCTCGGGCGGAAAGGCGCCCAGGTAGAGCACGCCGACGCCCAGCCCCAGCAGCCCCAGCAGCAAGACGAATAACGCGATACGACCCATGCCATTCCCCGGTTGTCGCGTGCGGTGCACTGGGTTGCGGCGCCGCCATTGCAACGCCAATGGCCGCCCCGTGCGGCCCTGTGCTAGCCTTGCGCGTCATGACACGCAACACCGCTTTGAAGGATTCCTGCCCGCTGCCGGCGCATCTGTCGGGCCGCAGCATCGTGCTGGTCGGGCTGATGGGGGCCGGTAAGACCTCGATCGGCCGCAGGCTGGCCGCCCGCCTCGGCCTGCCGTTCCGCGACGCCGACGCCGAGATCGAGCTGGCCGCCGGCTGCAGCATCCCGGAGCTGTTCGAGCGCTTCGGCGAGACCGAGTTTCGTGCCGGCGAGCGCCGGGTGATCCGCCGCCTGCTGGCCGGCGATCCGCTGGTGCTGGCCACCGGCGGCGGCGCCTATATGGACGAGGAGACCCGCGGCACCATCCGCCGCGATGCGGTGAGCATCTGGCTGCGGGCCAGCCTGCCGACGCTGACCCGCCGGGTTGCCGGCCGCACCAACCGGCCGCTGCTGAACGGCCAGGACCCTGGCGACGTGCTCACCCGGCTGATGGCGGCCCGCCATCCGATCTACGCCGAGGCCGATGTGATCGTCGATTGCTCCGACGAGCATCCGGACACCACCACCGCCCAGGTGACCGACGCGCTGGTCGCCTGGCAGCCGGCCCGCCGGCTGTCGCTGGCGCTGTCGGGCGGCAGCTACGACGTGGTGGTGGGCAATAATCTGCTGGCCCGCGCCGGCGCGCTGCTGGCGCCGGTGCTGCCGCAGAAGCGCTGCGTGGTGGTGACCGACGATATCGTGGCGCCGCTGCATCTGGCGACGTTGCTGGCCGGCCTCGCCGAGACCGGGTTCGAGGCGCGTCACATCACCGTGCAGGCCGGCGAGCGGTCGAAAAGCCTGCCGGTGCTGACCGCGATCACCGACCAGTTGCTGGAGTATGCGGTGGAGCGGCGCACCGCGATCATCGCCCTGGGTGGCGGGGTGGTCGGCGATCTCGCCGGGTTCGCCGCCGCTATTACGCTGCGCGGGCTGCCGTTCGTGCAGGTGCCGACCACGCTGCTGGCCCAGGTGGACAGCAGCGTCGGCGGCAAGACCGGCATCAACACCGCCCAGGGCAAGAACCTGCTCGGCGCCTTCCATCAGCCGCGCATGGTGATCGCCGATACCGCCACCCTGGCCACGCTGCCGCCGCGCGAACTGCGCGCCGGCTATGCCGAGACGGCGAAGGCCGGGCTGATCGGCGACCCGGCGTTCTTCGCCTGGTGCGAGGCGCATGGCGCGGCGGTGATCGCCGGCGACCGCGAGGCGCAGGGCGAGGCGATTTTGCGCGCCTGCGCCTTCAAGGCCCAGGTGGTGGGCGACGACGAGCGCGAGGAGAAGCCGAACAACGGCCGCGCGCTGCTCAATCTCGGGCATACTTTCGGCCATGCGCTGGAGGCGGAACTCGGCTACGGCGCCATCCTGCACGGCGAGGCGGTGGCCGCCGGCATCGGACTGGCGTTCCGGCTGTCGGCCAATCTCGGGCTTTCCAGCCCGTCGGACACCGACCGGGTGACCGCGCATCTGGCCGAAATCGGGCTGCCGGCCGAACTGGCGCTGCTGAACCGACGGGTTTCGGCCAGCCGGCTGATCGCGCATATGCAGCGCGACAAGAAGATGCGCGACGGCAAGCTGACCTTCGTGCTGGTGCGCGGCATCGGGCGGGCGTTCACCCATACCGATGTGCCGCCCGAGGCGGTCACGGAACTGTTACGTGATGCGGGGTGCGAGGCGTAGGCCCAGACCGGGCGCGGCGGCGATCCCCTCTGTGCGGATATTGTGCACTGCGCTAGACGACGCCCATGACGCTGTTTGCCTTCCTGCATCATCTGGCCTTCTGCGCCGGCCTCGCCGTGCTCTCGGCGGTGATGGTGCGGGCGATGATCGGCGCCCGGGTGATGGATCAGCCGGACCCGCGCAAGGCGCATCGCACGCCCACGCCGAAGGGCGGCGGGGTCGGCGTGGTGGTGACTTTCATGCTGGGGATCAGCGTGCTGTACGGGTTCGCCGATTTCTCCCGGCTGGCCGATTCGTATTTTCGCGGCGTGATCCTGGCGGCATTCCTGATCGCGGTGGTGGCGTTCATCGATGACCTGCGCGACTGGCCGTTCACCGTCAAGCTGGCGGCCCAGGTGGTGGCGGCGCTGGCGGCGGTGGGCAGCGGGCTGTACGTGCAGGTCTACAGCGTGCCGTATCTCGGCGTGGTGGACCTCGGCTGGTTCGGCGTGGTGGCGACGCTGGTGTGGATTTTGTTTGCCACCAACGCGGTGAACTTTATCGACGGGCTGGACGGGCTGGCCGCCGGCACCGCGCTGGTGGCCTGCGGCTTCCTGGCGGTGATCGCCGCCGGGCAGCAGGGCTGGTTCGTGTATTTCGCGGCAATGCTGCTGGGCGCCGGGCTGGTGGGGTTCCTGCCGTTCAACTTTCCGCGGGCCCGGATCTTCCTTGGCGATGTCGGCAGCCAGTTCTGCGGCTTCATGCTGGCGGTGCTGGGGGTGGCGGCGGCGCGGTTCGGCGCGGTGCCGATGAGCTTCCTGCTGGTGCCGATGCTGCTCTCTGGCGTGCTGTTCGACGTGGCGTTCACGCTGCTGCGCCGGCTGCTGGCGGGCGACAACCTGGCGCAGGCGCATCGCGGGCATCTGTACCAGCTAGTGCAGCGGTCGGGGATGGATGCGCGGCGGGTGGCGGTGATCCATTGGCTGTTCGCCGCACTGGGCGGGCTGGTGGCGCTGGCGTTCGCCCGGGCACCGCAGCCGCTGCTGCCGCTGGGGCCGCTGCTGCTGCTGGCGGTGCAGGTGGGATGGGCGGTGTATGTGGTGCGCCGGGCGCGCGCCTCAGCGATCGGGGACTGGTGATGGCAGGGGGGCTGACGGCAGGCGGGGTGACGGCACCCGGGTCAGCAGCAGCCCGCCCACGGCCAGGAACACCACGATCACCGTCATGCCGGCGCGCTGGCTGTGGAACAGCGCGGTGACCACTGCCAGCGCCGCCGGGCCGAGAAACGCCGTCACCCGGCCGGACAGCGCGAACAGGCCGAACCAGGCGGCCCGCGCGTCGGGCGGCGCCATGTGCGCCATCATGCTGCGGCTGGCCGCCTGGGCCGGGCCGACGAACAGGCCGAGCGGCACGCCGAGGCCCCAGAACCACGCCGGATCGCGCACCAGCAGCACCGCGCTGCTCAGCAGGCACAGCCCGGCCAGGCTGGCCAGCACGCAGGTGCGGGCGCCGATCCGGTCCTCGATCAGCGCGAAGCCGGCCGCCCCCAGCCCGGCCGAGAGGTTGAGGGCGATGCCGAAGATCAGCACCTGCCTGGCGTCCAGCCCGAACTCGCCGGCCGCGTAGATGCCGCCGAAGGCGAACAGGGTGATCAGCCCGTCCATGTAGAACAGCCGCGCCACCAGGAAGCGGCGCAGCGGCGCCAGATGCACCAGGTCGCCGAGCACCGCGCGCAACTCGGTGAGGCCCTGGCGTGCCGCCGCACCCCAGGGCCGGCGGGTGCCGGCTTCCGGCACGAAGGCGATGCAGGGCCAGGTGAAGGCGGCCAGCCAGATGCCGGCGAGCAGGGCTGTGGCGCGGATCGGTTCGGCCTGCGTCTTGTCCAGCCCGAACGGTGGCACCGCCGGGTTGATCAGCAGCACCAGGCTGAGGCCGAGCGCCACCAGCCCGCCGGCGTAGCCCGCCCCCCAGCCGAGCATCGACAGCCGGCCCAGCCGCGCGGGCGACGCGAGGTCGGGCAGCATGGCGTTGTAGAACACCGTCGCCACCTCGAACGCCACCGTCGCCAGCATCGCCAGCCCCAGCGCCAGCGGCACGTAGGCGGGCTGCGGGCGGACGAACCACAGGCCCAGCGTGGCGGCCACCATCAGCGCGGTGGCCACGCCGAGCATCAGCCGCCGGCGGCCGCCGCGATCGGCGATCGCCCCCAGCGGCACTGACAGCAGCGCGATCATCACGCCGGAAGCCGCCTGCGCGCCGGCCCACAGCGCGGCGCCGGTGGCCGGGTCGGGCGCCACCGCCTGGGTGAAGTAGGTGGCGAACACGAAGGTGGCGACCAGGGTGGTGAAGGCGCCGTAGGCCCAGTCGTACAGCACCCAGGACAGCACCGCCCGTCGCCCGGCCGGCGGCCTGCAGCCATGCGCTTCCGCGGTGTCGCCGGCTGCCATCGCGTCGTCTCCGGTTGGCCGGCTGCGCGAAGCGACAGCGCCCGTCATCGTGTATAGCCGGCATCGTGTATAGCCGGGTCCGCTCCGGTCCGGCTATATCGGGGCGACATCTGGCAGGGAGTGCGATGTGAGGCTGGTGATGCATATCGGGTCGCATAAGGCGGGCTCGACCTCGATTCAGGAATTCTGCCGGCGGAACCCCGAGAAGCTGGCGGCGGCCGGCATCCACTACCCGGCCGGCGCGTTTCCGCGCTATCCGGCGCAGCATTCCGAACTGAAGGACCTGGTGCAGCACGACCGGATGGCCGAGGTGCGGGATTTTTTCGCCAGGGTCAGCGCGGCGGCCGAGGCGCAGGGGGCGGGGACGGTGTTCCTGTCCGGCGAGGATCTGTGCGCGCTCGGCCCGGGGCTGGCGCATCGGCTGCATGTGGCGGCGGCAAGCTTCGCCAGCATCAGCGTGGTGCTGCTGCTGCGCAACAAGCGCGACTATCTGTATTCGTCGTTCAAGCACCACTTGCTGCACGGCCGGGTGACCGGCGAGCATGATTTCGTCAGCCGGCAGATGTTCTCGCCGCGCCGCACGGTGGAAGCGTGGCGCGGGCTCAAGGGGGTTGCGGTGGAGGTGCTGCCGTTCGATGCGATGCGCGGCGATTTCCTGCCGACATTCTTCCGCACGGTGTTCGGCATGACGGTGGAATCGCCGATCCGCGCCAACCTGTCGCTGGATTACCTGACGCTGCAGATGTTGAACGCGATGGCCAAGCGGCCGGGCGAGGGCGGAGTGGAGCCGGCGCTGCTGCGGCTGGTGCTGCAGGTGATCGGCCGCCACAAGGCGCCGGCGGCGCTGCCGGTTGAGGATGTCATCGCCGACAATCTCAATGGCTGCTATCCGGATGCCGACTGGGAGGTGCCGGGGCTGGATTTCACCGCCGCCCTGCTGGCGCGGCGGCAGATGGCCGGTGCCAACCCGGATGCCGCCGCGGACGCGGCGCGGATGAGCGAATTGTATGCCGTGCTGCAGACATATTTTGCCGCCAGTCATCGTGCCGCCTGATAGGCTCGGCCCGCCTGACAGGCTCGGCATCACCCTGGTCGTGCTGCGCTGCAGTCGGCTTATCGCGGAGGGCGTCATGATGCGTAAGGCGGTGACTCGTCTGGCTTCGGCCCTGCTGATCCTGGGCGCCGGCCTGTCGGGCCAGGCGCTGGCGCAGGCAACGCCGACCAGCACCGGCAGCGGCTTCCTGGTCGGGCCGGGCTTCGTGCTGACCAACCATCACGTGGTCGCCGGCTGCGCCCGGCTGGAGGTGCGCAACGACCGCAAGCAGCGGGCCACGGCGCGGGTGGTGGCCGACGATCCGCGCCGCGACCTTGCCCTGCTGGCGGTGCCGCCTGGCGCCGGTACGCCGCTGGTGTTTCGCGACGGGCCGGTGGTGGAACGCGGCGAAAGCGTGATCACCTATGGCTTCCCGCTGTCCGGCCTGCTGGGGTCGGGGCCGACGCTGACCACCGGCGATGTCAGCGCGCTGTCCGGCATCCACGACAATCCGCTGCACCTGCAGATCAGCGCGCCGGTGCAGCCGGGCAATTCCGGCGGCCCGCTGCTGGACCGCCAGGGCCATGTGATCGGCGTGGTGGTCTCCAAGCTGAACGCGCTGCGGGTGGCGCGGCTGACCGGCGGCGATGTGCCGCAGAACGTCAATTTCGCCATCAAGGGCAGCGAGGCGGTGGCCTTCCTCAAGGAGCACAATGCCAACCCGGAACTGGCGGCCAGCAGCGGGGCAGAACTGCGGCCGCCGCAGGTCGGCGAGATCGCCAATGCCGGGACGATGTTCGTGCAGTGTTTCGGGGGCAATGGTGGCGGCAGCGATGATGCTCCCCGCGCGGGCCAGCCGAATCGCGGCCAGGTCGGCACTGCGGCATCCGGCGCCGGGCCGTCCAACGCCCCGATGTCTGGCGCTGGGGGGTCTGGCGCCGGGGTGTCGGGCGGCGCCGGCCGCAAGCCGGCCGATGATCCGTCGTTCCGGCTGGATAACCGCGGCCAGCAGACGATCGACCAGGTGTTCGCCACCCCGGCCGGCATGCCGGACTGGGGGCGCAACCGGCTGGACCAGGGGGTGCTGGCGGCCGGCAGCGCGCATGTGTTCCGGCTGCCGCGCGGGCGCTGCGTCTACGATCTCAAGGTGGTGTTCGCCGATCGGCGGGCGCGGGAGCGGCGCAATGTGAACCTCTGCCTGGTGGTGGATCTGCCGGTCTCCTGATGGCAGGGCTCCTGATCGCAGCAACCACGGCAATCGGTAACACGAGGTTTTCCTTTCTGGTGTTTGGTAAGCGAAGCCGGTTCAGCCTCGCGCAGACGTGAGGTTGCGCGGCATATTGGCGGTTGCGGCGGGGTATCGCTTGTCGGCACCATCACCATATTGAGGATGGTTGTGTTGCGCGGCCGGGGTGCCCGGCAGCGCCTCGTTCCAACGGCCTAGTCCGTCAGCGTGGCAACCGCGTGCTGGATATGCTGATAGGTTATCCAGGATATACGGCGCGTGGTCGTCGGCAGTGGCCGTTGGCACGGCAAAGGCGGAGCAGGGATTTGGGTCTTTACACGATCACCGGCGGCGCGGGCTTCATCGGGTCGCATCTGGCTGACAGCCTGCTGGCGGCGGGGCACCAGGTTCGTGTGCTCGACGATTTTTCCACCGGCCGGATGGAGAATGTCGACCCGCGCTGCAAGATCATTCGTGGCGACATCCTGGATCCGGCGGCGCTCCGCCGGGCGCTGGAGGGGGCGGATGGCTGCTTCCACCTGGCGGCGATCGCCTCGGTGGCGCGCGCCAACGAGGCGTGGCTCGACACCCATAAGGTGAACCAGTTCGGCAGCGTCGCGGTGTTCGAGCAGGCGGTGCGGGCCGGGGGCATCCCGGTGGTTTATGCTTCGTCGGCGGCGGTGTATGGCGATGTGTCGGGCCGGACGGCGCGCGAAGACATGGCGCCGAGCCCGCAGACCGCCTATGGCGCGGACAAGCTGGGTTCGGAGATCCATGGCCGGGTGGGCTGGGGTGTGCATGGCCTGCCGACCCTGGGGCTGCGGCTGTTCAACGTCTACGGGCCGCGGCAGGATCCGCATTCGCCGTATAGCGGGGTCATCTCGGTTTTTGCCCAGTTGATGGCATGCGGCGCGCCGATCACCGTCAATGGCGACGGGCAGCAGGTGCGTGATTTCATCTATGTACATGACGTCGTCGCACATTTTTGCGCTGCCATGCGGCGGCTGGAGGATGTGCCCGGCTGCGACGTGATGAATGTATGCACCGGCCGCGGCACCACGGTGCTGGACCTGGCGTTGGTGCTGGGCGAGATCCATGGTCGGGTGCCGCGCATCAGCCACGGCCCGGTGCGGCCAGGCGATATTCGCCAGTCGATCGGTGATCCGGCCAGGGCGATGGCGACGTTGGGCGTGTCGGCCCGCATCGCGCTGGCGGAAGGCCTGTCGGCCACGCTCACCAGCCTGGAGTCCCAGGCGGCCTGAGCCCGTCGGCCCAGTCTGAACCCTCGGCCCAGTCTGAGCCCTCGACCGGGTCTGAGCCCTCGACCGGGTCTGAGCCCTCGGCCCGGTCAGTCCGCCGCGGCGGCGGCGCCCATCGCGTGGTCGCGCACGGCCTGCCCGAATACCTCGAAGATGCGGCGGGACACCGCGTCGTGCTCCCAGTCGTATTCCGGGTGCCATTGCACGCCGACCGCGAAACCGGGCGAGCGGGCGTGGACCGCCTCGATGGTGCCGTCGGGCGCCACCGCGTCGGCCACCAATATGTCGCCCAGCCGGTCGATCCCCTGGTTGTGCAGCGAGTTGACGCCGAGTTCGGTGGCGCCGGCCACCTGATGCAGCCAGCAGCCGGGGGTGATCCGCACGCTGTGCGCCTTGCCGGTGCGCATGCGCGGCAGTTTCTGCATCGGGGTCGAGTGGTCCATGTGGCCGGGCAGGTCCTGCAGCCGCTGGTGCAGGCTGCCGCCGAGCGCCACGTTCATTTCCTGCAGGCCGCGGCAGATCGCCAGCACCGGGATGCCGGCCGCCACCGCGGCGCGGATCAGCGGCAGGGTCATGCCGTCGCGGGCGTCGTCCTCGGGCGATCCTTCGGCCTGCGGCGGGCCGTTATACAGATGCGGGTTCACGTTGGAGCGGCTGCCGGTGAGGATGATGCCGTCCAGGCGTGACAGCAGGGTGGCAACGTCGGCATGGGCGCCGTTGGCCGGCAGCAGCACCGCCACCGCGCCGACCACCAGGTCGGTGGCGCGCACATAGGTGTCGGATGCAGCGTGATTCGGCGTGCCGAAGGTGCCGAACAGCTTGGTGCAGCAGGAAATGCCGATCAGGGGTTTCATTTGCGACGCAGTATTACGGATCACTGCGGCAAAATGAAGTCAAACCGACTCAGCGCCGCCCTGCGTGTGGCGCAGGTGCGTCCTGTGGCAAATATGTCACGTCAGATGATCGGCTTTGCGCCGCTATCCGCCCTTGCCGTAGCCGGGGCCGGGGTCGACGAACTCGAACAGTTTGGGGTCGAAGTTGCCGCCGCGCTCGATCTTGAACAGCGAAACCCGCGTCTCGTTCTGCTGCGCGTCGACCACCGCCCATTGCCGCAGCGCCAGCGGGTTGTCGGCGAAGATCAGCGTCAGGCTGCCGTCGCCGGGGCTGGAACTGCGGATCAGGCTGACCTGCAACTGGCCGGGCTGGCGGGTGACCGCGGTGACGGTGACGGCGCCGGACAGGTGGATGTTGTCGGACAGCAGGATGCCGAGCGGGGTGGACGAGAGCGGCAGCCGCGAGACTTGCTGCAACTGCTTGTCCTGGAAGATCACCTCGCCGTAATTGGCCACCAGCAGGAACGGGCTGGGCGGATCGTACTGAAACCGCATGCGCCCCGGCCGGGCGATCCAGGCGGTGCCTTCGCTGGTGCGCCCGGAGGCGTCCACCTGAAGGAAGTGCGCTTTCAGCGCGTGCAGGCTGCCGAGATAGGCCTCCACCCTGGCGATATCCGCCCGGTCCTGCGCGGTCGGCGCCAGCGGCGCGAGCGATGGCTGGGCAGCAGCCGGGGCGGCGGCCAGCGGCAGCAAGGCGAGCGAAAACAGCGTGCGACGGTTCATGAGCAGGGATGGGGTCATGAGCGGGGATGTGGCATCACCGGCGCCGAAATCAAAGCCCCAGGCTACTCGGCGGCGACCGCGACGCCCTGCGGCGGCAACTCGCGCTCCCACAACTCCGGGTTCAGTTCCTCCGGCCGGTCAGGGAAGAATATCGCGCAGCCCAGGGTGACCAGCGCAAACACCGCCAGCACCATCAGCGCCACCGACGAACTGCCGAAACGGTCATGCAGGAAGCCGACCAGCGGGGCGGCGATCGCGGCGCCGAGGAAGCCGACGAAGAAGCGTATGGAATACATCCGCGTGCGCAGCGGCGGCGAGATGTAGCGCGCCGTCATGGTCTCGTTGACCGTCACCTGGCCGAACACCACGGCCGCCACCACGCCGGCCAGCGGCACCACCAGCCAGCCATTGGCCAGCGCCAGCGCCACCATCGCCGGCGCCAGCACCAGCCCCAGCGGCAGGAACACCCGCTTCAGCGTGGTGCGGTCGATCATCCGGCCGACGGTGAACTGGGTCACCGCGCCGCACAGCGTGGCCACCGTGGCGGCGACGCCGGCCAGCGGCAGCAGGTCGGGCGCGCCGGCCAGCCGCTCCTGCATCAGCTTCGGCAGCAGCAGGGTGAAGGCGTTGAACACCAGCCCGGAGACCGCGGCGATCAGCAGCAGCACGATCACCGCGCGGCGCACCATATAGGGCGGGATGGTGGGGAACTTGCCGGCCGCCCGCCGCGCCATGTGGTCCACCGGCGGCTGGCGAAACCACAGCACGCCCACCGCCATGCAGGCCAGCCCGGGCAGGATGAACGCCCAGTGCCAGCCATAGCGCACCGCGACGAAGGCGGTGAACATCGGCGCCATCGCCACGCCGACATTGCCGAACACGCCGTTCAGCCCGATCGCCCGGCCCGGCTTGTCGCCCGCCACCTCCACCAGCAAGGCGGTGCCGATCGGATGGTAGATGGCGGCGAACAGGCCGACCGCCGCCAGCGCCAGGCCCAGCATCAGCGGCGTGCTTACCAGCCCGGTTACCACCAGCGAGGCGCCGGTGCCGAAAAAGAACAGCGTCATCAGATGATGCCGCCCGAAGCGCTGCGCCAGCCAGCCTTGCGGCAGCGCCATCAGGCCGTAGAGCACGAAGCTGCCGGTCGCCAGTGCCAGGATCGGCCCATACTCGTCGCCGAACGGTCCGCCCGGCCGCGCCATCGCCAGCACCGCCGTCGGCAGGATCAGCAGGCAGTAGTGGGTGAAGCTGTGCGCCGCGTTGATCAGCATGGTTGTCTGGCGGGCGGGGGTCATCGGCCGTTTCCTTCAGGCAATGCTTCAACCTTGCCGTCAAAACAGCCGATCTGGCAAGCGCATGGCTTGGCAAATCCGCCGGCCCAGCGCACCATTCGACCCAATATGCCTGAGACCATTATCGAGGGGGCCGGCAATGTCCGCAATCATCAAGCACCGAACCGACAGCGATGCCGAGGCGGCGGAATGGGCGCTGCGCTGCGACATGGCGGCGGTGTTCCGCGTCTCTGCCCGGCTGGGCTGGAACGAGCAGATCGGCAACCACAACTCGCTGATGCTGCCCGGCGCCGAACCGCATTTCCTGATCAACCCGCGCGGCTGGCGGTTCGAGGAGCTGACCGCCTCCAGCCTGATCGTCTGCGACCTCGACGGCAATGTGCTGCGCGGCGAGGGCGAGTTGCGCAAGGTCGCCTTCCACATCCACGCCCGCATCCATCTGCGCCGGCCGGAGGCGGCTTGCGTGATGCATGTGCATCCGCAATACCTCACCGCGCTGTCGATGCTGGAAACCCCGGCGTTCAGCCTGTCGCATCATAACAATCTGGCGTTGAACGACCGCCTGGTGGTCGACCTGGAGGGCGACGAACCGGTCGGCAACAGCTCCGAGGGCGACCGCATCGCCGACCTGATGGGCAGCCACAGCATCATGCTGATGGCCAGCCACGGCGTTACCGTGGTCGGCGCCACGGTGGCCGATGCGTTTGACGAACTGCACAGCGCCGAACGCACCGCGATGTACCAGGTGACCGCGATGTCCACCGGCCAGAAACTGCGCCAACTGCCGCAGCACCTGCGCCGCAACTACCATGGCCCCTGGGGCGGCCGCGCCGATGCGGCCATGCATCTGGCCGCCTGGCGACGGATCCTGGACAAGGAAGGCTCGGATTACGCGCATTGAACGGCGAACTTTCGGCCGAGGACATTGCCCGCTTCGGCGAACATCCGGCCGAAACCTTCGCGGCGAACCTGAAGGCGGTGGGCGAGCGCATCGCCGCGGCCTGCGGTCGCAGCGGCCGCGATCCGGGCGAGGTACGGTTGTTGCCGGTCACCAAGACGGTTCCCGCCGACATCCTGCGTCTGGCCTTCGCCGCCGGCATCGCGGATTTCGGCGAGAACAAGCTGCAGGAGGCGCGCGAAAAGCAGGCAGCCCTCGCTGATCTGGCGATAAGCTGGAGCATCATCGGCCACCTGCAGACCAACAAGGTGAAGTATCTGGTCCGCTTCGCGCGCGAGTTCCATGCCCTGGACAGCCTCCGGCTGGCGGAGGAACTGAACCGCCGCCTGGATGCCGAGGACCGCGATCTCGACGTGTTCGTCCAGGTCAACACCTCGGGTGAGGCCAGCAAATACGGCCTGCAGCCGGGCGATCTGATGCCGTTCGTCGATCGGCTGTCCGACTACCCAAGGCTGAGACCGCGCGGCCTGATGACCTTGGCGATCTTCAGCGCCGAAGCCGAGCGAGTGCGCACCTGTTTCCGCCTGCTGCGCGATTTGCGCGACCGCGCGGTGGCCAGCCATCCCGGCATCACGCAACTGTCGATGGGCATGTCGGGCGACTACGAGGTGGCGATCGAGGAAGGTGCCAGCGTGGTGCGGGTCGGGCAGGCGATCTTCGGCCCGCGCCCGACCGCCGATTCGCTCTACTGGCCCGGCCTCACCTGAGGCTCAGCCGGCGAGCAGGCGGCCATAGCCGCTTACCGGCGCGCGAACGCCGCAGGCGCGTAGCGCAGACCACAGGCTCACCTGGTTGGCGGTCAGCACCGGCCGCTGCAGATCGCGCTCCAGTGCCTCGATGATGCCGACGCAGCGAAACCCGGTGCCGGCGATGAAGACCCCGTCGGCGCTCTCCGGGCAGGCGGCGCGGATTTGCCCGTACAATGGCTCGATCTCCTGCTCGAAGCCCATGCCGAGCGGATACAGTTCGCCGGGCGGCAGGTCGCGCCATTTGCGGCCGGGATCGTAACGCAGATGCCCGGCCGGCTCGCAGCCGCGCTCGGTGTAATAGCGCAGCGCCGCTTCCAGGATGGCGTCGTTATACCACGGCGGCAGCACCAGGAACGGGCGCCGACAACCGGCGCTGCGCAGCGCCGCCAGGCTGTCCAGCCCGTTGGTGCTCACCGCCACGCCGGGTGGCAGCAGCGTCGCCAGCCGCTCCACCACCGCCTCGTCCCAGCCGGTGCCGCCGAGGATGCTGCTCGAACTATGCCCCAGCACCACCGCCGACAGGCGCATGCTGGCGAATTGCCGGCAGCCGCGCTCCAGATCCTCCTCAAGCTCGACGCCGGCGCGATCCGCCCGCCACCGCGCCCAGGGCGCCCGCGCCGTCACCCGTGCGGCGTGCACCGAGACATGCGGCGGCGCCATCGCCCACCATTCGGCCTCCGGCACCGCCTCGTTGCCGACGATGAACATGCCGATCCGGGCCTGCCAGCCCCAGTTGTCGTTCTGCGCCACGGTCAATTCGCTCATTCCCGGTTGCTCGGCGCATGATCGCCGCCGTGGCCGGCCGCGTCCAGGGCTGGCGAACTGGCAAAATCCCGGCGATGCTGGCATCTATCGGCGGGTTACCGGCAAGGAAGTTCAGGCATGACGACAGGCTTCAGGGGGCAGTCGGTCCGGCGGCTGGAGGACGAGCGCTTCCTGGTCGGCCGCGGCCGCTTCATCGAGGACATCGACGCGCCGGGCCAGGCCTGGATGCAGGTGGTACGCTCGCCGCACGCGCATGCCCGCATCACCGCTGTTGCAACAGCCGCCGCCGCCATGCCGGGCGTGCTCGGGGTGTTTACCGCCGCCGACCTCGCCGACCTCGGGCCGCTGCCCTGCACCGTGCGGGTCGCCAGCGTGCAACCGATGGCCTCGCCGCCGCACCCGGCGCTGGCGGTCGGCCGGGTCCGCCATGTCGGCGATCCCGTCACCTTCGTCGTCGCCACCAGCCGCGACGCCGCGCGCAATGCCGCCGAGGCGGTGATAGTCGACTATGAAACGCTGCCGGTGATCACCGACCCGGCCGCCGCCCTGCGCGAGGGCGCCCCGCAACTTTGGGACGAGGCGCCCGGCAATCTCAGCTACCGCTTCCAGAAGGGCGACAGTGCCGCGGTGCAGGCCGCGCTGGCCGCGGCCGCTCATGTCGTTGAGCTCGAACTGGTCAACAACCGCATCGTCATCGCTGCGCTGGAAACCCGTGGCGGCATCGCCAGCTACGATGACGCACAGGGCTACCACCTGCAGTTTTCCGGCGCCGGGGTGCACGGGCTGCAGGCCGAACTGGCCGGCACCGTGTTCCATGAGCCGGCCGGCCGGATGCGCGTCTCCTGCCCCGATGTCGGCGGCGGCTTCGGCGTCAAGAGCGCGTTGTATCCGGAATGGGTGATGCTGCTGTGGGCGGCGCGTCGCGTCGGGCGTCCGATCAAATGGATCGGCGAGCGGGTCGAGGATTTCATCACCACCGCGCAAGGCCGCGCCAACCTCACCCGCGCCCGCCTGGCGCTCGACGCCGAGGGCAACTTCCTCGCACTCGACGTCGACACCATCGCCGAGCTCGGCGCCTATCTCTCCTCCGGCGGCCCCGGCAGTTCCACCACCGCGCCGGCCAACGCGATGGGCAGCGGCTACGTGATTCCGGCGATCTTCATGGATGTGCGCGGCGTGTTCACCAACACCGTGCCGATCGACGCCTATCGCGGCGCCGGCAAGCCCGAGGTCAACTACATGATCGAGCGGCTGATCGACGAAGCGGCGCGCGCCTGCGGCTTCGACCGGATCGCGCTGCGCCGCCGCAACCTGGTCCGCCAGTTCCCCTACCACAAGGCGCTCGGCACGGTGATCGATTGCGGCCGCTTCGCCGAAAACCTCGACGCCGCCATCCTGGCCGCCGACCACGCCGGCTTCCCGGCCCGCCGCGACGCCTCGCGCCAGCGCGGCCAACTGCGCGGCATCGGCATCACCTGCTTCATGGAAACCGCGCGCGGCGCGCCCAACGAGGGCGCCGAAATCCGCTTCGAGGCCGACGGCACGGTGACCCTCGTGGTCGGCACCCAGTCCAACGGCATGGGCCATGAGACCAGCTACCGGCAGATCGCCGCCGACCTGCTCGGCCTGCCGTTGGCCGCCTTCCGCTACGTGCAGGCCGACACCCTGCTGGTGCGCGACGGCAACGGCCACGGCGGCGCCCGCTCGATGCACATGGGCGGCTCGGCCCTGGTCAAGGCGGTGCAGACCATGCTGGCCAAGGGCCGCAGTGTCGCCGCCGGCCTGTTGCAGGCGCCGCAGGAGCAGGTGGAATTCGCCGATGGCCGCTTCGTGGTTCGCGGCGACCCGGCGCGCGGCATCGACCTGCTGAGCGTCGCCGCCGCCGCGCGCGACCCCTCCTCGCCGGCCGGGGATGCCTCGGGCCTGGACACCTATGTCTGGAACCTGCTCGACCTGATCACCTTCCCCAATGGCTGTCACATCGCCGAGGTCGAGATCGACCGCGACACCGGCGAGGTCATCCTGAGCCGCTACACCGCGGTGGACGATTTCGGCACCCTGCTCAACCCGATGCTGACCCTCGGCCAAGTCCAGGGCGGCGTCGTCCAGGGCATCGGCCAGGCGCTGCTTGAGCACACCGTCTACGATCCCGACTCCGGCCAATTGCTGAGCGGCTCGCTGATGGACTACACGCTGCCCCGCGCCTCAGACATTCCGCCGCTCGACATCACCTTCAGCGGCGTGCCCACCGCCGCCAATCCGCTCGGCCTGAAGGGCGCCGGCCAGGCCGGCGCGATCGCCTCGCCGCAAGCGGTGGTCTGCGCGGTACTCGACGCGCTGGCCCCGCTCGGGGTCAGCCATGTCGACATGCCGGTCACCGCCGAGCGCGTCTGGCGGGCCATGCAGGGCCATAAACCGGCGGCTGTGTGATGCCGCTCGATGGAGATGATCATGCCAGCCCCCGCGCCACTCACATCGAATCGCCGGACCGGCGCACTGCTTTAACTCCGCCGTCGAGGTAGCCCATGGCCGCGAAAACCACACTCAACGCCAAGAACCTCGCAGCCCTGGGCGCGGAGCGTCTGGCCGCCCTGCTGATCGAGATCAGCACCGGGGATGCCGCGGCGAAACGCCATCTGCGCATGGCGCTCGCCGCGGCGCAGAGTCCGACCGACCTGGCCAAGGAGGTGCGAAAGCGCCTCGCCACCCTGGCCCGCGCCCGCTCCTTCGTGGACTGGTCGGGCATCCGCTCGCTGGCCGCCGATCTCGACACCCAGCGCCGGGCAATCGTCGAAACCGTGGCGAAATCCGACCCCGATGAAGCCCTCGAACTGATGTGGCGCTTCATGGCCCTGGCCGCGTCGATCTTTGACCGTTGCGACGACAGCAACGGCACTGTCGGGCGCGTATTCGGTCAGGCCTGCGCCGACATCGGCATGCTCGCCGGCAATGCCAGCGCCGGCGCCGAATCCCTGGCCAACCAGGTGTTCGCCGCCCTGCTCGCCAATGACTACGGCCAGTTCGACGGCCTGATTGCAGTCACCGCCCCCGCACTTGGCCGGCCAGGCCTCGAGCACCTCAAGCGCCGCGTCATCGCCCTCGCCAACCAGCCGGTCGAGCGCCCGGCCGCCAAAGACCGCAGGGAGATCGGCTGGTCATCCTCGGGGCCGATCTACGCCGACGAGATGGCCGAACGGTCACGCGTCAGCACCGTCCGGCAGGCCCTGCAGGACATCGCCGACGCCCAGGGTGACGCCGATGCCTTCATCGCCCAATACGACGAAACCGCCCGCAAGGTCCCGAAAATCGCCGCCGAGATCGCCCGCCGCCTGCTCAGCGCCGGCCGCGCCGAGCAAGCCCTCGCCGCCATCAACGCCGCCGAACCCCGCCGCCCCGGAGAATGGGACTGGCCCGACTTCGACTGGGAGGATGCCCGGATCGACACCCTCGATGCCCTCGGCCGCAGCGAAGACGCCCAGCGCGCCCGATGGACCTGCTTCGAGCGCTCGCTCTCGCCGACCCATCTGCGCGCCTATCTGAAGCGACTGCCCGACTTCGACGATGTCGAGGCCGAAGCAAAGGCGCTGGACCACGCCCAGCACTTCCCCAACCACCTCGCCGCCCTGTGGTTTCTGGCCTCCTGGCCGGCCCTGGACCACGCGGCCAGGCTGGTGATCGCGCACGCCCCCGAACTCGACGGCGCCCGCTATGAAATCCTGAGCCCGGCCGCCGACGCGCTGGCCGCCCGGCACAAGCTGGCCGCCACGCTGGTGCTGCGGGCGATGATCGACTTCACCCTGAGCAAAGCCCGCTCCACCCGCTACCGCCACGCCGCCCGCCACCTGCAGGATTGCGCCGGCCTGGCCTCGGCTATCGCGGATTTCGGCGCCTTCGAAACCCACGATGCCTACCTGTCACGCCTGCGCCGGCAACACCCCCGCACCCAGTCATTCTGGAGCCTGATGGCCTGATCCCCGGCGCCGATGCCGGCGCGCCCTACAGCATCGCCTCATGCCGGCAATTCACCAGCAATTCGGCCACCGAGGCGTTGTTCGGCAGCAGCATCACCGTCTCCGCCAGCACCGCCAGGTCGGCGGCCTGGGTCATCGCCTCGCGCGGCAGCGCCGTCACATGCTGCGTCATGTCGGTGGCAACAAACCCGGGACACAGCGCGGTCGCCCGGATGCCATGCTCCCAGCCCTGCCGGCGCACCTCGGCGGTCAGCGCCACCAGCGCGAACTTGCTGATCGCATACCCGACATTCTCATTGGCCACCCGCTTGCCCGACAGGCTGGCGACGTTCACCACCCGCCCGCTGCCGCTCTCGCGCAGATGCGGCATGGCGAAGCGGATCAGCCGCAGCGGCCCCTTCACGTTCACCGCGAACATCCGGTCGAGCGGCCCCTCATCCTCGGCCATCAGCGGCGCGCGCGGCGCCGAAATGCCGGCGGCGTTGACCAGCGCATCCAGCCGCCCGAACCGCGCCACCGTCGCCGCCACCCAGTCCCGCGCACTGTCCAGGTTTTCCGCCTCATAGCGGTGCAGCAGCAGCCGGTCGGACTCCACCAGCCCCTGCGCGGAAGCCCGCACCCCCGCCGACACGCTGAACCCGCTCGCCAGCAGCCGCTCGACGATCCGCCGCCCGATGCCGCGCGCCGCCCCGGAAACCATCGCCACCCGGCCCTTCGGATCAAGCATCGGCCAACTCCGTCAGCACCCCGGTCGCCACATGGCAGCGCGCCCGATGCCCCCCCGCCATGTCGGCCAGCACCTGCGGCCGCTCGCACCCCGCCTGCGCCAGCTTGCAGCGCGGCTGAAACCGGCATCCCGCCGGCATCGCGTCCAGCGGCGGCACCCGGCCGGGGATCGCCGCCAGCGCCTGGTCGTCCAGGTCCATGCGTGGAATCGCCTCGAACAGCGCCCGCGTATACGGATGCGCCGGGGCGGCAAAAATCGCCTCCACCCCGGCTTCCTCGACGATCTGCCCGGCATACATCACCGCCACCCGGTCGGCGATCTGCGCCACCACGCCGAGGTTATGGGTGATGAACAGCATCGCCATGCCGTGCCGCGCCTTCAGGTCGGCCAGCAGCCCCAGCACCTGCGCCTGGATGGTCACGTCCAGCGCGGTGGTCGGCTCGTCGGCCAGCAGCAGCGCCGGCTCGCAGGCCAGCGCGATGGCGATCATCACCCGCTGCCGCATGCCGCCGCTGAACTGGTGCGGATAGTCGTGAAACCGTGCCGCCGCCGAGGGAATCTTCACCTCCTCCAGCACCGCCAGCGCCCGCCGCGCCGCCTCGGCCTTGCCGATCCCGCGATGCAGCACCAGCGCCTCGGCCACCTGGTCGCCGATTGTCATCACCGGGTTCAGGCTGGTCATCGGCTCCTGGAAGATCATCGCCATCCGGTCGCCGCGCAGCTTCTCAAGGCGCGCTTCCGGCATGCCGACCAGATCGCTGCCGTCCAGCACGATCCGCCCGGCGCCGATCCGCCCGCCCGGCGCCGGCACCAGCCCCATGATCGACAACGCGGTCATCGACTTGCCGCAGCCGCTCTCGCCGACCAGCGCCAGCGTCTCGCCGCGCGCCAGCGCCAGCGAGATGCCGTCCACCGCCGCCCGCCAGGTGCCGGCAATGCGGAACTCGGTGCGCAGCCCTTCCACCCGCAATACCGCGTCGTCGGCGACGGCCCTGTCTGTCTGTTCCATGCCGGCCAGCCTGCGGCACCGGCGGCCGTACCGCAAGCAATCCATTACAGCAGCGCGACTCAGATCAGCCGCCGCAGCAGCCCCAGCACCTCGCTCACCGCCCCGCCGCTCCCCGGCGCCTCGGCCAGCAACCGGCGCAGATCGCCGGCCACGCCGTTAAGGTCGGCATCGGCACTGGCCAGCGACGGCACCAGCAGCCGCACCGCGCCGCTGCGGTCGAACACCCAGATCGCCGAACTATGGGTCACCTCATACGGCGCGGTGTGGGTCGCCGGCGTCACCGAGAACGCCACCCGATAGCGCCGCGCCAGCGCGGTCAGCGCATCCGGCGTGCCGCGCAGCCCCACCACCTCGGGCGCAAACGCGGCGGCATATTGCTTCAGCACTGGCAGCGTGTCGCGGTTGGGGTCGACGGTGACGAACAGCGCCCGCACCTGCTCCGCCTGCTTGCCCAGAAGCTGCAGGATGCGGGCGACATTGCCCAAGGTCATCGGGCACACATCCGGGCAGAAGGTGTAGCCGAAATACAGCAGCACCAGCTTGCCGCGATAATCCGTCTCGGTGACGGTCTTGCCGTCGCCTGCGCGGGTCATGCTGAAGCTGAGCGGCGGCGACACCCCCTGCATGTCGATATCGTGCCAGCCATGATCGGCCAGCGCCGGACGGGTGGCGAGCACCCCGGCGGCAAGCCCGGCGCCGAGCAGGCCGCGTCGACTGAGGTCTCCGGCGCTCACTTATCCAGCGCCCCCTTCACCGCAAACGGCGCCGACAGGCTGCCGCCATCAGCGAACCGCAAGGTCATCGGCACCTCCGCGCCGGCCCGCATCGCCGTCCCCGGATGCATGCACATCAGATGATAGCCGCCCGGCGCGAATTGCAGCGCGCCATGCGCCGGCACCTTGACCTTCGCCACCATCACCATCCGCTCGGTGCCGCCGTTATGCTCGCTCTCATGCAGCATCACGCTGCCGCAGGCCGGCGAACTGGCGCCGGTCAGCGTCCGATCCTGCACCCCGGAATTGCTCAACGTGAAATAGCCGCCGGCCGGGCGCGACGCGATCAGCATCCGCATCCAGCCACCCTGCAGGCTGACCCCCGGCTCGGCAGCACGCGCCGGCGCTGCCGCCAGCAAGGCCAGCGCCGCAGCGGCAACAGCCAGGCTAGCGCCCCGTCCAGCCACTCGCCGAAATGGTGATGCGTCCGCCATGTTCGTCCTCCGGGTTGTCCGCCACTGCCGGCATCCGGTCCTCCAGCAGGCGCAGATTGTTCATGATCAGCATGAACGCCACCGAGCTCATCATCGAGCTGGGGATCCACACCAGCAGCCCGCCGTAATGCTGGTCCACCAGCGCGCCGACCGACGGGAACAGCCGGCCGCACAGATCGTAGTAGGAATAAATCGAGGTCGTGCTGAAGGTGATCAGCGAGCCGGCCAGAATCTGCGGGAACATCACCAGGATGGTGATCAGCAGCCGCACCGCGAAACTGGTCCGCGCCTCGGGATACGGCCGCGGATCGAGCACCAGGCACCAGAACAGCAGCCCGTCCAGCACCATGCTCCAGTTCATGATGGCGTAGAGTTGCGGGTCGATCATGGCGCGAAAATGGATCGCCGGCACCAGCCACAGCAGGATCAGCCCGGCGAATAATATGCCGGCCAAAGCCGGCTGCTGCACCCAGTGCATCACCGCACCCAGCGGCCGCCAGCCCAGCCCGCGCCGCAACGGCGCCGGCATGCCGCGCAACAGCGCCCCGCCCGGCCAGGCCAGCGCGATCAGGAACGGCCCGATATGGTGCATCACCATGTGCTGCAGCCGGTTCAGGAAGAACATGTGCTGCGCCATGTATTCGAAATGCGTCAGCAGCACGCCGTACAGCAGCCCCACCCCAAGCACGAACAGGCCCCGCCGCCACAGCGCCGGCCGCTCCGCCGCGTCCATCAGCGCCACGCCACGGAAATACCACCCCACCGCCAGCACCGCGGCAAGGAACTGCGTCCAGGAGAACTCCCACGGCGCCCAGGCCGGCAGCATCGCCGGATGCACCGCACACAGCCACCCCACCGCCAACGTCAGCAGCAACGCGGCGACAAGGCCGATCAGGTCGGGCCGGGCGAAATCGGTCTCGGCCGAAATGGTGTCGGATGGTATCGATAAACTCAACGCGTCGGCTCACTTTCTGGTGGCGCCCGCAGCCGCCCGGTTCACCCCCCGATAACACCGCCGGCCGGTGCAGGGCGTTAATTCGGGGACACTTGCCGCCGCCGGCATCACCTTTCCGCGCCCGCAATCAGCGTCGCTGCCTTGCCGGCAGGCGCCGCCGGTGCCAGCCTGCGCGCCCGCGCCATCGCCGCCGAGGATACCCCATGAGCCAGCCCGTCGAGATCGTCATCGAAGCCGCCCGCCCGTTCCTCGGCGACCGCATCACCACCAGCCACGGCCTGCGCGACCACCATTCGCACGGCCAGGACACCCAGCCGCATGTGCTGCCGGACGCGGTCGCCTTCATCGAGACCACCGAGGAAGCCTCCCGCCTGCTCGCCCTCTGCCACCAGCACGGCGTGCCGGTGGTCCCCTACGGTACCGGCACCTCGCTGGAAGGCCACGCCACCCCGGTGCGCGGCGGCATCAGCCTCGACCTGTCGCACATGACCGCGGTTCTGGCGGTCAACACCGCGGACATGGATTGCCGCGTGCAGCCCGGCCTCACCCATCGCAGCCTCAACACCCATCTGCGCGACCAGGGGCTGTTCTTCCCGGTCGATCCGGGGGCCGACGCCTCGCTCGGCGGCATGTGCGCCACCCGCGCCAGCGGCACCGCCGCCGTCCGCTACGGCACCATGCGCGAGAACGTCATGGGTCTCACCGTGGTGCTGGCCGATGGCCGGGTCATCACCACCGGCGGCCGGGTGCGCAAATCCGCCACCGGCTACGACCTCACAAGGCTGTTCGTCGGCAGCGAGGGCACGCTCGGCGTGATCACCGAAATCCAGCTCCGCCTGCACGGCATCCCGGAAGCCGCCAGCGCCGCGATCTGCCAGTTCGACCAACTCTCAGACGCGGTGGAAAGCGTGATCGGCATCATGCAGGCCGGCATCCCCGTCGCCCGCATCGAACTCCTCGACGACGTGCAGATGGCCGCCTGCATCGCCTATTCCAAGCTGGAGGGCCTGCGCCCCACCCCCACCCTGTTCTTCGAATTCCACGGCACCCCGGCTGCGGTCGCCGAGCAGGCCACCCAGGCCGAGGAAATGACCACCGCCTGCAACGCCCACGGCTTCCGCTGGGCCACCGACGCCGAGGAGCGCAACAAGCTGTGGCGTGCCCGCCACGACGCCTACTGGGCCTGCCTGGCGCTCAAACCCGGCCACCAGGGCATCGCCACCGACGCCATCGTGCCGATCTCCCGCCTCGCCGAAGCCATCCTCGGCGCCAAGCAGGACATCGAAGCCTCCGGCCTCGCAGCCCCCATCGTCGGCCATGTCGGCGACGGCAACTTCCACACCGTCATCCTGGTCCCCCCCGAACCCGACGGCCTGGCCCGCGCCTGGGAGCTGGACAAGAAAATCGTCGCCCGCGCCCTGGCCCTCGGCGGCTCGTGCAGCGGCGAGCACGGCGTGGGCATCGGCAAGCGCGAATTTCTCGAACAGGAACATGGCGCCGAGGCGCTGGCGGTCATGCGCAGTATTAAGGCGACCTTGGACCCGAAGGGAATCCTTAATCCTGGGAAGATATTTCTCAATTAAGTCAGAAAGCCTTCTTTGTTTGAAAACAAAGAAGCAAAAAAACTTTTTTATCCGCCTTGCAACATGGTACCCGTGGAGGCACCGGCGTCTCCAAAACCTCGGTGTTGCAGGGCGGATAAAAAAGTTTTTTGCGCGGTTTTTTTTCAAAAAAGCGCTGCTTCCTTTGTCATCCCCGTTATCCCCGATATCCACAGGCAGACCGCCGCGCCAAGAGCGTCTATGATCCCGCCGCATGAACACCATCGACTCCCCCTTGCTCGGCATCTCCCAGCGTCTGCCGCCGACCAATCTGCAGGCCGAGCAGGCGCTGCTTGGTGCGCTGCTGGCGAACAACAAGGCATATGAGCGGGTTAGCGAATTCCTGATCCCCGAGCATTTCGCCGACCCGATCCATGGCCGCATCTTCCAGGCGGTCTCGCGCCGGGTTGAGCAGGGCCAGTTGGCCGACGCGGTGACGCTGAAGGCCGAGTTCGAGCATTCCGGCGTGCTGGAGGAGGTCGGCGGCACCGCCTACCTGGCGCAACTGCTGTCGGCGATGGTCGGCATCATCAACGCCGGCGAGTACGGCCGCGCCATCCACGACGCCTGGCTGCGCCGGCAACTGGTGGATATCGGCGAGACGGTGGTCAACAACGCCTTCGGCGCCGAGCCCGAACTGGACGGCGGCGGCCAGGTGGAAGCCGCCGAGCAGGCGCTGTTCGACCTCGCCGCCAAGGGCAGCAACGACGGCGGCTTCATCACCTTCGAACGCGCGCTGACCGACGCCATCAATATCGCCGAACGCGCCTTCCACCGCCCCGGTGGCGTCTCCGGCCTGTCCACCGGGCTGCGCGACCTGGACAAGAAAACCGGCGGCCTGCATCCGTCCGACCTGCTGATCCTCGCCGGCCGTCCCGGCATGGGCAAGACGGCGCTGGCCACCAAGATCGCGTTCGGCGCCGCCAAGGCGATTCTGGCCGAGGCGCAGGCTGGCGACCCGAACGCGGTGGCCAAGGGCGGGGTGGCGATGTTTTCCCTGGAAATGAGCGCCGAACAGCTCGCCACGCGGCTTTTAAGCGAGGAATCGCGCATTTCTGGCGACCGAATCCGCCGTGGCGACATCGCCCAGAAGGATTTTGACAAGTTCGTCGCGGTCAGCCGCGAGATCGGCAGCCTGCCGCTGCATATCGACGACACGCCCGCCATCACCCTGTCGGCGATGCGCACGCGATGCAGAAGATTGAAGCGGACCAAGGGGTTGAACCTGGTGGTGGTGGACTACCTGCAACTGATGCGCCCCTCCGCCGGCAACCGGCAGGAAAACCGGGTGCAGGAAATAAGCCAGATAACCCAAGGCCTTAAGGCGCTGGCCAAGGAATTGTCGCTGCCGGTGATCGCGCTGTCGCAATTGTCCCGCGCGGTGGAAAGCCGCGAGGACAAGCGGCCGATGCTGTCCGATCTGCGCGAATCCGGCTCGATCGAGCAGGACGCCGACGTGGTGATGTTCATCTACCGCGACGAATACTACCTGCAACAGCGGGCGCCGAAGCAGCTCGGCTTCGACAACGACGAGAAATTCCACGCCGCTGTCGATAAATGGCAGCGCGACATGGAGCATGTGCATAATCGCGCCGAACTGATCATCGAGAAGCAGCGGCACGGGCCGACCGGCAAGATCGATCTGTTCTTCGAGGGTGAATTCACCCGCTACGCCGACCTCGACCTCAACCATGACGACCCGCATGGCGACTGACGCCGCCGTCCTGGAAGTCGATCTCGGCGCGATAGGTATGAATTATACCTATCTCCGCGGCCGCCATCCCGGCCCGGTCGCCGGCGTGGTCAAGGCCAACGCCTACGGCCTCGGCGCAATCCGGGTGGCGCCATATCTGCACGCCCAGGGCTGCCGGCATTTCTTCACCGCCCACCTGTCCGAGGCGTTGGCGATCCGCCCGGAACTGCCGGACGGCATGGTGGCGGTGCTGAACACCATGCTGCCGGGCAGCGAGGGCGCCTATCTGGAAGCCGGCATCGAGCCGGTGCTCAGCAGCCTGGACGAGATCGCCCGCTGGCGCGCCCAGGCGGTGCGGCTGGGCCAGCGGCTGCCGGCGCTGCTGCATGTCGATACCGGGCTTAACCGGCTGGGGCTGGACGCCGCCGATCTGGCCGCGCTGCAGGCCGACCACAGCCTGCTGGACGGCATCGATCTGCGCTACATCATGACCCATCTGGTCGCCGCCGAGGTGCCGGACGATCCCGCCAACGCCGCCCAGCACGCCGCGTTCGCCGCTGCCTGCGCCGGGCTGCCGAAGGCGCCGCGCAGCTTCGCCAATTCCTCCGGCATCTTCCTCGGCGCCGATTTCGCCTCCGACCTGGCGCGGCCCGGCGCGGCGCTGTACGGCATCAATCCAATGCCGGGGCAACCCAATCCGCTGCATCAGGTGGTGCGGCTGCGCGCGCAGGTGCTGAGCGTGCGGGAAATCTCGGCGGGGGCGGGCGTGGGCTATAACGGCACCTGGATCGCCGCCCGCCCGAGCCGGATCGCCACCGTCGCGGTCGGTTATGCCGATGGCTGGCATCGCAGCCTGTCCGGGCGTGGCCACGCGGTTTTTGACGACGCCCCCGTCCCGCTGGTAGGGCGTATCTCCATGGACCTCACCACCTATGACGCGACGGACCACCCGGCAGTCGTGCCCGGCAGTTGGCTGGAGCTGATCGGCGCCGGCCGCACCGCCGACGCCATCGCCGCCGATGCCGGCACCAACGGCTATGAGGTGCTGACTTCGCTCGGCGCGCGCTATGCGAGGCGCTACATCGGATGAACGCGGTGCTGGATTTCGTCGCCCTGGTGGGGCGGCTGGTGCTGGGAGTGTGCGCCGGCACCGGGGCGCTGACGCTGTTTGGGCTGCGTGGGTTGTCGCATGTGGTGCGGCCGCCGTTCTACTTCCGCGCCTTTCTGCGGGCGCTGGTGCAGATGGGCTATTTCAGCCTGCCGGTGGTGGCGCTGACCGCGGTCTTCACCGGCATGGTGCTGGCGCTGCAATCCTCCACCGGGCTGTCGCGGTTTTCCGCCGAGAGTGCGGTGGCGAGCCTGGTGGTGCTGTCGGTCACCCGCGAACTCGGCCCGGTGCTGGCCGGGCTGATGGTCGCCGGCCGGGTCGGCGCCGCGATGGCCGCCGAGATCGGCACCATGCGGGTGACCGACCAGATCGACGCGCTCTCCACGCTTTCCACCAACCCGATGAAATACCTGGTCGCGCCGCGGCTGCTGGCCGGGCTGATCGCACTGCCGCTGCTGGTGGTGGTGGCCGATATCCTCGGCGTGCTGGGCGGCTTCATCGTCGCCACGCTGAAGCTGAACTACAATGCCACCACCTACCTCACCAACACGGTGAACTTTGTCGAGACCGGCGACGTGGTCTCCGGCCTGGTGAAGGCGGCGGTGTTCGGCCTGCTGATCGCGCTGATGGGCTGCTACCACGGCTATAACAGCCGCGGCGGCGCCCAGGGCGTGGGGGCGGCAACCACCTCGGCGGTGGTGACCGCCAGCGTGCTGATCCTGGCGTTCGACTACGTGCTGACCGAGCTGTTTTTCGCGCGGTGAGGGAAGGGTGTTCTTTTTGAAAAAAGAACCAAAAACTTTTTATCCGCCTTGCGGCAGCGGAGGGGTGGGGACTCCGGAGTCTCCAAAATGGATAAAAAGTTTTTTTGCTTCTTTTTGTTCACAAAAAGAAGTGCTTGCTGATGACTGAAACCCCAAAAATCCGCCTGCGTGGCGTCACCAAATCCTTCGGTTCCAAGCTGGTGCTCGACGGCATCGATCTCGATGTGCGGCCGCAGACCTCGCTGGTGGTGATCGGCGGCTCCGGCTCCGGCAAGTCGGTGCTGATCAAGTGCATATTGGGGCTGATCGAGCCGGATGCCGGCAGCATCGAGATCGATGGGCGGGACATCCTGAAGCTGGACCGCGCCGAGCGTGAAGCGACGCGGGCCAGGATTGGCATGCTGTTCCAGAACGGTGCGCTGTTCGACAGCCTGCCGGTTTGGGAGAACGTGGCGTTCGGGCTGCTGGCCAGCGGAAAGGCGCGCGGGGCGGCCGCCAAGACGCGGGCGGTGGAGGTGCTGGCCCAGGTGGGGCTGGCCGATACGGTGGGCGAGTTGAGCCCGGCGGAGCTTTCCGGCGGCATGCAGAAGCGGGTGGCGCTGGCGCGGGCGATTGCCGCCACGCCGGAGATGCTGTTTTTCGACGAACCGACCACCGGGCTGGACCCGATCATGGGGGCGGTGATCGACGGGCTGATCGTCGATTGCGTGAAGCGGCTGGGCAGCACGGCGATCGCTATCACCCACGACATGGCGAGTGCGAAGCGGATCGGCGACGATGCGGCGATGATCCACAAGGGGCGGATCGTGTGGGCCGGGCGGGCGGCGGAGCTGATGGACAGCGGCAACGCGATGGTGGACCAGTTCACTCATGGGCGGCGGGATGGGCCGATCCAGATGGAATTGCGGCGGTGAACCCAGGCAAGGCAGTTCACGAGGAGACGTAGAGGCGAAGAGAAGCGCTATCTTGCGCCTGAGACCCGCGCCGCGCCTGCCGGAGTGATCCAACGCCTCGCTTTGCCTCCTCTTCGCCTCTACGTCTCTTTGTGACCTTCCTTTTTTGCTTTCCAGAGAACCATGGCCAAACCAACCTCCCGTTATGTCTGCCAATCCTGCGGCGCGGTGACGCCGAAATGGGCGGGGCGGTGTGAGACCTGCGGCGAGTGGAACACCATTGCCGAGGAGGCGGTGGAGGCCGGGCCGGGATTGGCCGCTGGCTTGGCCAAGCGAGCGGGGGCGAAGACCGCGACCCGCAAGTTGGAATTTTTCGACCTTGCCGGCAGCGCCACGCCGCCACCGCGGGCGGCGACCGGGATTGCCGAACTGGACCGGGTGCTGGGCGGCGGGCTGGTCGGCGGTTCGGCGGTGCTGGTGGCCGGCGACCCCGGCATCGGCAAGTCGACGCTGCTGTTGCAGGCGGCGGCCTCGCTCGCGAAAGCCGGACGGCGGGTGCTGTATGTCTCGGGCGAGGAGGCGGTGGACCAGGTGCGGCTGCGGGCGCGGCGGCTCGGCTTGCAGGATAGCCGGCTGGAACTCGCCGCCTCGATCAACCTGCGCGAGATCGCGGCCTCGCTGGAGGCGGCCGGAGATGCCACGCTGGTGGTGATCGACAGCATCCAGACCATGTGGATGGACAGCATCGACAGTGCGCCGGGCACGGTGAGCCAGGTGCGGGCCTGCTCGTTCGAGCTGATACGGCTGGCCAAGACGCGCAATTTCGCGGTGGTGCTGGTCGGCCACGTCACCAAGGAGGGCGCCATCGCCGGGCCGCGGGTGCTGGAGCACATGGTCGATGCGGTGCTGTATTTCGAAGGCGATCGCGGACACCAGTTCCGCATCCTGCGCGCGGTGAAAAACCGCTTCGGCGCCACCGACGAAATCGGCGTGTTCGAGATGACCGATGCCGGGCTGGCCGAGGTGGCCAATCCCTCGGCGCTGTTCCTGGCCGAGCGGCGCGGCAACATCTCCGGCAGCGCGGTGTTCGCCGGGCTGGAGGGCACGCGGCCGGTGCTGGTGGAAATCCAGTGCCTGCTGGCCGCCAACCCCGGCGGCTCGCCGCGCCGCTCGGTGATCGGCTGGGACTCGGGGCGGCTGTCGATGCTGCTGGCGGTGCTGGAAACCCGCTGCGGCCTGCGTCTCAATGCCACCGATGTGTATCTGAACGTCGCCGGCGGGCTGCGGATAAGCGAACCGGCGGCCGATCTGGCGGTGGCCGCCGCCCTGGCCTCGGCGGCCACCGACCAGCCGACCGACCCCGGCTGCGTGTTCTTCGGCGAGGTGGGCCTGTCCGGCGAGGTGCGGCAGGTGGCGCAGGCCGACGCACGGCTGAAAGAGGCGCAGAAGCTGGGTTTCACCGCCGCCTGCCTGCCGCGCCGGGTGGCGCGCGGCAATCGCCGGGCGGCGGCACCCGAGGGGCTGGCGCTGCAGGAGATCGGCCATCTCGGCGACCTGGTGGCGCGGTTTACCGCCAAACCGGCGAAAAAGTGATCGCCCCCTGCCGCGGACATGGAAGCCATGACCCCGGCCGGATGATGACAGGGTGGTGGCGGGCCGGGCCAGAACGATATATGCACCACAGCATGCTGGAACCAAGCCTGTGAACTGGGTCGACCTGATCGTCGTCGCCGTGCTGGCGATATCGGCGATACTTGCCTTCCTGCGCGGGTTCGTGCGCGAGGTGCTGGGCGTCGGCGCCTGGGTGGGGGCGGCGCTGTTCGCCGCCAATACCGTCGATCTGGTGCGCGACAAGTTCCATCAGTGGCTGGGCGGCGCGGAATTCGGCGACCCGGCGGCCTGGGCGGTGATGTTCCTGGTGGCGCTGATCGTGCTGTCGATCATCACCGGCATGCTGGCGCGGATTGTGCACGCCGCCGGGCTGGGCGGCATCGACCGCACGGTGGGCGTCGCCTATGGCCTGGTGCGCGGCGCGGCGCTGCTGGTGGTGGCCTATCTGGTCGGCGGCTTCCTGCTGCCGCCGGACCGCTGGCCGCCGCCGGTGCAGCAGGCGGTGAGCCTGCCCTATGTGTATCAGGGCGCCGCCTGGGTGGCGAACCTGCTGCCGGAGAAATACCAGCCGCCAGTGCCGCCGCCGCCGGAAGGCGTGGTGCCCAAGGCATCCGAGTTGTTCCAATCCACCCCGCAGGGCCGCGCCGTCGGCCAGCCATGAGACGGCAACAGGAGGCGCTGCGATGACGCTCTCGACGCTGGACAGCCACGAAAACGACCGCGCGGCTGACCGCCACGACGACGACAAGATGCACGAGGAATGCGGCGTGTTCGGCGTGTGGAACCACGTCGACGCCTCGGCACTGACCGCACTCGGGCTGCACGCGCTGCAGCATCGCGGCCAGGAGGCTACCGGCATCGTCAGCCATGACGGCCAGCATTTCCACAGCCATCGCGGCCTGGGCCTGGTGGGGGAGAATTTCGGCGACGCAAGGGTGATCGCCTCGCTGCCCGGCACCCGCGCCCTGGGCCATAACCGCTACGCCACCACCGGCGCCACGCTGCTGCGCAACGTCCAGCCGCTGTACGCCGATTTCGAGTTCGGCGGCCTGGCGGTCGGCCATAACGGCAACCTGACCAACGCCAACGCGCTGCGCCGGCAATTGGTGCGGCGCGGCTGCCTGTTCCAGTCCACCACCGACAGCGAGGTGTTCATCCACCTGATCGCCATCAGCCTGTATTCCAACGTGGTCGACCGGCTGATCGACGCGTTGAAGCAGGTGATCGGCGCCTATTCGCTGATCGCACTTACCGACAGCGCGCTGATGGGGGTGCGCGACCCGCTGGGGGTGCGGCCGCTGATCCTCGGGCGGATGGGCGAGGGCGCGCAAACCAGCTGGGTGCTGGCCAGCGAGACCTGCGCGCTGGATATCGTCGGCGCCGAATTCGTGCGCGACGTTGAGCCGGGCGAGATCGTGGTGATCAGCGACCAGGGCGTCCACAGCATCAAGCCGTTCCCGCGCGCCACGCCGCGGTTCTGCGTGTTCGAATACATCTATTTCGCCCGCCCGGATTCGGTGGTCGAGGGCATGCCGGTTTACGAGGCGCGCAAGCGGATCGGCGCCGAACTGGCCCGCGAGAGCCATATCGACGCCGACGTGATCGTGCCAGTGCCGGATTCCGGGGTGCCGGCGGCGATGGGCTACGCGCATGAGAGCGGCATCCCGTTCGAACTCGGGATCATCCGCAACCACTATGTCGGCCGCACCTTCATCGAGCCGACCGACAATATCCGCCACCTGGGCGTGAAGCTGAAGCACTCGGCCAACAAGCCGATGCTGAAGGGCAAGCGGGTGGTGCTGGTGGATGACAGCATCGTGCGCGGCACCACCAGCCGCAAGATCGTCGAGATGGTGCGCGCCGCCGGCGCCGCCGAGGTGCATATGCGGATCTCCTCGCCGCCGACCACGCATTCCTGCTTCTACGGCATCGACACGCCGGAGCGCGGCAAGCTGCTGGCCGCCCGCCACAGCGTCGAGGAGATGGCGCAATTGATCGGCGCCGACAGCCTGGCGTTCATCAGCCGCGACGGGCTGTACCGGGCTCTGGGCCATGCCGGGCGCGACCCGGCCAAGCCGTTCTACTGCGATGCCTGCTTCACCGGCGACTACCCGATCGCGCTGCCGGACATGGCGGCGAAAGAGAACCTGCAACTCAGCCTGCTGGCCGAGACCCGCTGAACATGCCGCCATTGGACGGACAGGTGGCGCTGGTCACCGGGGCGAGCCGTGGCATCGGCGCGGCGGCGGCGGTGGAACTCGCCCGGCGCGGCGCGCATGTGGTGCTGACCGCGCGCACCCAGGGCGGGCTGGAGGAAACCGACGACGCGATCCGCGCGCTGGGCGGCAGCGCCACGCTGCTGCCGCTCGATCTGGTCGAGCAGCAGGCGGAACTGGACCAGCTCGGCCCGAGCCTGTTCGAGCGGTTCCGCCGGCTGGACATCATGGTCTCCAACGCCGGCACGCTGGGCACGCTGACCCCGGTGCCGCATCTGCTGCCGAAGGACTGGGCGGAGTTGCTGGCGGTCAACCTCTCGGCGCATTGGCGGCTGATCCGCAGTTGCGGGCCGCTGCTGGCAATCGCCCCGGCCGGCCGGGCGGTGTTCGTCACCGCCAGCCGGGCGCGGGCGCCGCGTGCCTATTGGGGCGGCTATGGCGCCACGCTGGCGGCGATGGAGCACCTGGCGCTGACCTGGGCCGACGAGATGCGCGAGACCGCGCTGCGGGTGAACCTGTTCGACCCCGGCGCGGTTGCCACAAGCCTGCGCCGCCGCGCCTATCCGGGCGAGGAACCGGCGGACCTGCCGCAGCCGGCCGACGTGGCGCCGGCACTGGCCGATCTGTGCATGAGCGGCGAGGCGCGGCACGGCGAACTGGTGAGCTATTCCAGGACCGCCTGAGCAACGCCGCTACGCCCCGGGGGGGCTTTGACACCCGCCGCACCGACTCCTAGCCTCTGGTGGTGCCATGACGTCAGGACGGGGTGCCACGCCCCGGTGGAGTCGCTGCCAATGTCCGACAAGACCTTTGTTCCCGATTTCGCCCCGGCCCCGATCCCGGTCCGCGAGATTCTGCCGTGGATATTGTTCGGCCTGGTGCTGCTGCTGGCGTTGTATTTCGTCGGCGCCGAGGAAGGCGCCACCTCGATCTTCCCCGGCATGTACATCCATGAATTCGTCCATGACGGCCGCCACCTGCTCGGCTTTCCCTGCCACTGAACCGGGGTTGATCCGATGGTGCGGACGCTGCTGATTCGCGGCATGCTGGTCGGCCTGCTGGCCGGGCTGCTGGTGTTTGCCTTCGGCCGGGTGCTCGGCGAACCGCAGGTCGATCAGGCGATCAGCTTCGAGGCAGCGGCCGACGAAGCGCAGGCCAAGGCCGACATCGCCAAGGGCCTGCCGGCGCCAATCGAGGAGCCGGTACTGGTCAGCCGCAAGGTGCAGGCCAGCTTCGGCCTGCTGACCGGCACCGTGGTCTATTCCACCGCGTTCGGCGGGTTGTTCGCATTGGTGTTCGCCTTCGCCTATGGCCGCCTCGGCAGCCTCAGCCCGCGCGCGGTGTCGGCCCTGCTGGCGGCCGCCGGCATCGTGGCGCTCTACCTGGTGCCGAACCTGAAATACCCGGCCAACCCGCCGGCGATCGGCGAGCACGACACCATCGGCATCCGCACCGCGCTGTACTTCCTGATGATGCTGATCTCGGTCGCCGCGATGGCCGGCGCGGTCATGCTGCGCCAGCGCCTGGCACTGCCACACGGCGGCTGGGCGGCCAGCCTGATCGGCGGCGGCGTCTATCTGGCCATCGTGATCACCGCCGGCGCCTGGGTGCTGCCGCCGATCAACGAGGTGCCGGCGAGCTTCCCGGCCGGCGTGCTGTGGAACTTCCGCATCGCCTCGCTCGGCATGCAGGTGGTAATGTGGACCACCATCGGGCTGCTGTTCGGCTGGCTGACCGAGCGGGCGATGGCGGCGTCATACGGCGCCCATTTCCGCCAACCGGCGCTGTTCACCCCTGATACTGGGCGTCGCTGACCTGCTCCAGCCAGACCACCGGCGAGCCGTTGAGCTTCTCCTGCACGGCGATATGGCTCATCGCCGTGGTCGGCGCCGCACCGTGCCAGTGCTTTTCGCCGGGGCTGAAATAGATCACGTCGCCGGGACGGATGTCCTCGATCGGCCCGCCGTCGCGCTGCGCCCGGCCGCATCCGGCGGTCACGATCAGCGTCTGGCCGAAGGGATGGGTGTGCCATGCGGTCCGCGCGCCAGGCTCGAAGGTGACCAGCGCCATCGCCACCCGCGCCGGCTCCGGCGCCGAGAACAGCGGATCGATCCGCACCGTTCCGGTGAAGTAATCCGCCGGCCCCTTGCCGGATGGCTGCGAGCCGCTGCGCCTGATTTCCATGCTGATCGCTCCTATGCCTTGCCGTCCCCCGGCCGGGCGCCGGGGAACCATTCCACGTGGGCGTCGCCGGTGCGGCCGGAGTAGACCAACCGCCTGCCGAGCATCGACGCCACATAGCCGACGCAGCCCGCCGCCATCGCCTGGGCGCAGAACGCCGGATAGGCCAATGTTCCGGCCTGCGCGCCGCGCACCGCGGCTGCGATGCCGTCCGCCGAAAACCTCGGCGCCACCACGCCGTGATGGCTCGCCACCGCCTCCACCGTGCCATCCGCCAGATAGTAGCGCGTATCGCCAAGCTGGAAATCCACCTGATAGCGCTCCACCCCGGCCGCCGCCAGCCGCGTCACCACCTCGCCGAACCCCATCCGCCCGGCCGCCGACGCCGCCGCAACCTCACGTATCACTTCCCGACTCATCACCCGCCCCCAAACGGATACGGGCGGGAAGCACCCGCTCCCCGCCCGCATAACCTTCAGGATGAAAAGTTTTTTTGCTTCTTTTTGTTCACAAAAAGAAGACCTTCCTTCCTACATGTTCGCCTGTGTCACGAACTTGGTATTGAGGTAAGCCTCAATCGCCTCCAGCCCGCCCTCGGACCCGTAGCCGGAATCCTTGATGCCGCCGAACGGCACCTCAGGCAGCGCCAGTCCATGATGGTTGATCGCGATCATGCCGGATTCCACCTTGGCGGCGATCGCGTTGGCGGTCTTCACCGAGCTGGTATAGGCGTACGAGGCCAGCCCGTATGGCAGCCGGTTGGCTTCCTCCACCACGTCGTCGAAGCTCTTGAACGGCACCATCACCGCCAGCGGGCCGAACGGCTCCTCGTTCATCACCTTCATCTCGCGGGTGACGTTGGAGAGCACGGTCGGCTCGAAGAAGTTGCCCTTGTTGCCGATCCGCTTGCCGCCGGTCTTCACTTCGGCGCCCTTCTGCACGGCGTCGGCGATGAAGCCTTCCATGGCGGTGATGCGGCGCGGGTTGGCCATCGGCCCCATCACCGTGCCGGCCTCCAGCCCGTCGCCCACCTTGACCGCCTCGGCCAGCTTGACGAAGCGGCCGACGAAGTCGTTGAACACGCCTTCCTGCACCAGGAAGCGGGTCGGCGACACGCAGACCTGCCCGGCGTTGCGGAACTTGGCGCCGGCCAGCAGCTTGCTGGCCACTTCCAGGTCGGCGTCGTCGAACACGATGGCCGGGGCGTGGCCGCCCAACTCCATGGTCACCCGCTTCATGTGCAGCCCGGCCAGCCCGGCCAACTGCTTGCCCACCGCGGTGGAGCCGGTGAAGCTCACCTTCTTGATCACCGGATGCGGGATCAGATACTCGGAAATCTCCGAAGGAATGCCGAACACCAGGTTGATCACCCCGGCCGGCACGCCGGCGTCGGCATAGGCGCGCACCAGTTCGGCGCAGGAGGCCGGGGTCTCTTCCGGACCTTTCAGGATCACCGAGCAGCCGGCCGCAAGCGCCGCGGAGATTTTGCGCACCGCCTGGTTGATCGGGAAGTTCCACGGCGTGAACGCCGCCACCGGCCCGACCGGCTCCTTGATCACCAGCTGATACACGCCCTCGGCGCGGGCCGGGATGACGCGGCCATAGGCGCGCTTGGCCTCCTCGGAGAACCAGTCGATCACATCGGCGCCGGCCATGATTTCGCCCTTGGCCTCGGCCAGCGGCTTGCCCTGCTCCTGGGTCATCAACTGGGCGATATCGCCGGCGCGGCTGCGCAGCAGGTCGGCGGCCTTGCGCATCACCTTGGCGCGCTCATAGGCGGAGATTTTCCGCCAGACATGGAAGCCCTTTTCGACTGCCACCAGGGCGCGATCCAGATCGGCGATGCCGGCATGCGCCAGCTTGCCGAGGTCGTCGCCGGTTGCCGGGTTGACCACGGTCAACACCTTGCCCGAGGCGCTCGGCCCCCAGGCGCCGTCGATGAACAGCGAAACGTCTTTATACATAAGGATCCCCTTCCCTGCGGGCGCGCGTCAACGCGGCGCCCTGCCGTGCTATCCGTCTATACATAGCGTTCGCCGGCTCGGAGTCGAGGGGCTAGCCCTGCGAAAGGATATCCGCCGCCGCCGCCGCCATCACCTGGCAGCCGAGCACGATATCGGCGTCCTCGGTGTTTTCGCTCCAGTGGTGGCTGATGCCGCCGATGCTGGGGATGAACAGCATGGCGGCCGGCATCACCCGCGCCAGGTGCTGGGCGTCGTGCCCGGCGCCACTCGGCATGCGCTGATGCAGCCCCGGCGCATGCCGCTCGGCGGCCCGATCGAAGGCGAGGCTGAAGCCTTCATCCATCACCTTGGGGGTGGAGCGGGAAACGGTATGAAGTATAACTTTACACGGTCCGGAACGATTGTATTCCGCCACGATCTCCTGCAATCCGGCCTCCAGACGGGTCAAAACCGCCGGATCGGCGTCGCGAAACTGGAACATCATTTCGGCGCCGCCGGGCACGATGCTCGCGGCACCGGGATCCAGAGTAATTTTTCCCACCGTCCAGACGGTTTTTGCCGCGCAAATGGCCGGAAATTTCGCCTCGATGGCGGCAAAAACCCGCATCAACGCCACCCCGGCATCCTTGCGGATCGCCATCCGGGTGGTGCCGGCATGGTTCTGCACCCCCTCGAAATTCAGCCGGTATTGCCAGATACCGACGATCGAGGTGACCACGCCGATCTTCAGCCCGGCCGCCTCCAGCGCATCGCCCTGTTCGATATGCGCTTCCAGATAGCCCTTGTAGCGCCCCGGTTCGAACCCCAGGCGCGGCTTGCCCTCCAGCCCGGCCTCGCTGAGCGCCGCGCGTAAGCTCTTGTTTTCATGGCGTCCGTGGGCGGCGTCGATCTCCGCCTCGGACACATCGCCGACATACGAGCGGCTGCCGAGGAACGAGCCGTAATGCCCCTCCTCATCCGCCCACGACACCACATCGATGCCATGCCCGACGGCGCGCGCCACCTCCAGCCCGTAGATCACCCCCAGCGCCCCATCCAGCCAGCCGGCGTGCGGCTGGGTTTCGGTGTGGCTGCCGAGCAACAGCCGCGGTCCGTCGCCGGTTCCGCGGCCGATCACGTTGCCGATGCCGTCGATCTCCGGCACCAGTCCGGCATCCCGCATGCGGTCCATAAGCCATTGACGGCTTTGCATATCCACCGGCGAAAAGGTCGGGCGATGGACGCCGGTTTTGTAGGTGCCGAATTCGCGCAGGCGATACAGATCGGCCAGCAGGCGCTTGCCGTCGATGGAGACATTGGAACCGGACACGTCGCTCTCCCTATGGCGCCAACCGGATGCCCTGCGGGCGGATCAGCCCATCCGGCACCGGCTTGAAACCGCTCAGTTTTGTGCTGCTGGCGAACAGCCAGGTCTGGTGGAACAGCACCATCATCGGCACATCCTGCTGGAAGATCGCATCCGCCTTGGCATACAGCGCGCGGCGCTGGCCGACATCAGTGATAGCGCGGGCCTGGGCCAGCAGGTCATCGTATTTCGGGTTCTGGTAGTTGCCCCAGTTGAGAAAACCGTTCTTCGCCAGCCAGATAGAGGAATTGCCGTCCGGGTCGGCGCGGCCGCTCCAGATCACCCCGAAGGCCTGGAATTCGCCGGCCTTGGCGGCGGTGACGCCGGCGTTCACCTCCTCCACCCGCAGCTTGACGTCGAACCCGGCCTCGCCGGCCATCGACTGGATCAACTCGCCGACCTGCTTGGAATCCGGCGAATTGGCCAGCAGCAGGGTCACCGGCACCCGGGTAAAACCGGCTTCTTGCAACAGCTTCTTGGCGCCGGCGACGTCGCGCGGCGGCACTGGGAAGGCAGGGTCCCAATACGGGGTGTGCGGCGCCTCGAACTGGTTGGACGGGGTCTGGGTGCCGTCGAACACCACCTGGTTCAGCACCGTGCGGTCGATCGATTTGGCGAACGCCTGGCGCACCCGCGCATCCTCGCCGAGCGGGGTTTTGGCGGCCGGGCCGTGGTCGATATTGAACAGGATCGCCTGGTAGGCAACGCCCGGTTGCTCATACAGGTGCAACTTGGGGTTCTTGCGCACCGCGGCGACATCGGTGGCGGCCATGCGCTCGATCAAGTCGAGCTGGCCGGATTCGAGGTTGACCAGCTTGATCGTGGTGTCCGGGATCGGGCGATAGATGATGCGGTCGACGAAGATGTCCTTGGCGTCCCAATATCCGGGAAAACGGTCGAGCGTGATATGGTCCTGCGCCACCCGCTCGGTGAGCTTGAACGGGCCGGCGCAGACCGGGTGCTCGTTGCCTTTGTCGCCGGCGGCGGCCAGTGCCTTGGGGGAGAGCATCATGCCGGCGCGGTCGGCCAGCACCGCCAGCAGCGGTGAATACGGGTGCGAGAGATGCAGCACCACGGTCAGCGGGCCCTTCACCTCGACCGATTTGAGTGCCGCCAGTTCGCCCTTACGCAGGCTGTACGAGGCGGTGTGGTAGCGGTCGAGATTGACCTGCACGGCGGTGGCGTCGAACGGCTCGCCGTCCTGGAATTTGACGCCGGGGCGCAGATGCAGGGTGAGGGAGAGGTTATCCTTGGCCCATTCCCACGAGGTGGCGAGTTGCGGCACGAAGGCCAGCTTGGCGTCGATATCCACCAGCTTGTCGCACATCGCGGCGAACACGATGCGCCCGACATAGGAGCCGGCGCGGGCCGGGTCCATGAAATCGGGGTCCTCGTTGAGGCCGACCCGCAACGTGCCGGCGGCGTGGGCGCCGATCGAGAGTGTGGTGGCCAGGAGCAGCGAGGCGGCGAGCGAGGCGACATGGCGGCGGCGCATGCGGATCTCCTGTTGGCCGGTGGGGCTCATTGCCAGCAGCCTGCACCGGACGGGCTGGATGCGCCATACTGCGATTCCATTTTGAACGGTGCCTCGTGACGGAAATCTATGTCGATGGCGATGCCTGCCCGGTGCGCGAGGAAGTCTATCGGGTGGCGACCAGGCTGGGCCTGCAGGTCTACGTGGTGGCCAACGGCTCCCGCCCGATTCGGCCGCCGGGGCTGGCCAATGTGCGGATGATCACCGTCGCCGAGGGGGCCGATATCGCCGATGACTGGATCGCCGAGCGGATTACCGCCGCCGATCTGTGCGTCACCTCGGACATCCCGCTGGCCTCGCGCTGCCTGGCGCAGGGGGCGCGGGCGCTGGCGCCGAACGGCCGGCTGTGGACCGGGGACAATATCGGCAACGCGCTGGCCGGGCGCGAAATCGGCCGCTATCTGCGCGAGACCGGGGTGGTGACCGGCGGGCCGAAGCCGCTGACCAAGGCGGATCGCTCGCAGTTCCTCTCGGCGCTGGATACCGCGTTGCGCGCCGCGGCGCGCATGACTTGACAGCAAGACGCGCCGCCGTGCGCACGACTTGAGAGCAGGATGCGCCGCGGCTTTGGTTGCGAAACGGCAGGGTGAATGATAGTGAGCGGAATCTCTGGGGCCGCGTCGTCAGGGCCTCGGAGGTGCGGGTGGCGGGGCTTGGCCGGCCGTGCCGGGGGATTGGCGTTTGGCTCCACACTCTGCGAGGCTTGCTGATGGCATCCACTTTCGACACCGTCGCCGGAATCATCTCGGAAATCTGCGGCATCGACCGGGCGACGATCACACCCGACAGCCATGCGATCGACGATCTCGGCATCGACAGCCTGGATTTCCTCGACGTGGCGTTCGCCATCGACAAGGCGTTCGCGATCAAGCTGCCGCTGGAGCAATGGACCCAGGACGTGAACGGCGGCAAGGTGCCCAGCGAGCGGTATTTCGTGCTGAAGGGGCTGTGCGCGAATATCGACGAGCTGGTGGCGGCCAAGGCGGCCTGAGCCGGGGGCGCCGGCATGCGCCTGGAATACTTCGAACTGGTGGACCGGATCGCCGCACTTGACCTGGCGGCCGGGACGATCGCCGCCGAGTGCGTGCTGCCGCAGACCAGCACGGTGTTCGAGGGGCATTTCCCCGGCCACCCGATCCTGCCGGGCGTGCTGATGATCGAGGCGATGGCGCAGACCGGCGGCTGGCTGGTGATGGCGCGGCTGGGGTTCCGCCGGATGGCATTCCTGGCCTCGGTGAAGGAAGCGAAGATGCGGCGGTTTCTGCTGCCGGGGCAGGGGTTGCGGGTGGAGGCCACCGAGCTGCATGAGGGCTCCGGCTATGCGGTGGCCTCGGCGCGCATCCTGGCCGATGGGCGGGCGGTGGCGGATACCGAGATCACCTATCGGGTGATGGATTTCCCCAATGCAGACCTGCGCGCGGCGATGCTGAAGGCGGCGGCGCGGGTGCAGGTGCCGGAGGCGTTGCTGCCCGATGCCTAGTCCTGACCCCCGCGATGCGCTGATCACCGGGATCGGCCTGGTCTCCAGCCTGGGCGAGGGGATCGAGGCGCATCGCGCGGTGCTGGCGGCCGGGCAGCCGGTGCTGGACCGGGTGAGTTTCGCGCCGTGGCTGGTGCATCCGCTGGCCACCCCGAATTATGACCGGATGATCCCCAAGCGCGACCAGCGGCAGATGGAGCCGTGGCAGCGCATCGGCACCTATGCCGCCGGGCTGGCGCTGGAATCGGCCGGCATCCGTGGCGACGAGGCGTTGCTGGGCCGCACCCATATGCTGGTGGCAGCCGGCGGCGGCGAGCGGGATTACCAGGTGGACGCGGCGATCCTGGCCGGCATGCCGAAGGCGGCGAACCCGGCGGCCTATCTCAACGAACACCTGATGAGCGACCTGCGGCCGACGCTGTTCCTGGCGCAACTCTCCAACCTGCTGGCCGGCAATATCTCGATCGTGCACGGCGTGGTCGGCTCCTCGCGCACGCTGATGGGCGAGGAGGCGGCGGGGGCGGATGCGGTGCGCATCGCCTGCGCGCGGATCGCCGCCGGGCAGGGCGACCTGTTCCTGGTCGGCGGGTCCTATAACGCGCAGCGGGCGGATACCCTGCTGCACTACGAGATGGGCGGCGTGCTGTGGAAGCGGCCGTTCACCGGGGTGTGGTCGCGGCGGGCGGAGGGCGGCGGCATGGTGATGGGCTCGCTGGGCTGCTTCCTGGTGATCGAGAGCCGGGCGCACGCCGAGGCGCGCGGGGCCGTGGCGCAGGCGCGGATCGCCGGCGTGGCGACCGATCGCTGCCGGCGCTATCCCGGCGAGGCGACCGCCAACGCGCAGCGGCAACTGGCCGGATTCGGCGAACTGGCGGCGGCGGCGGTGCTGTCCGGCGCCAGCGGCGTGGCGGCGGCGACGGCGGAGGAGGCGGTGTTCCTGGCCAGCACCGGGCTGCCGGTGCGGGCCACCGCCAGCCTGCTCGGCCACAGCATGGAGCCGTCGTTCATCGCCAACCTGGCACTGGCCGCCGATGTGGTGACAGCGGGCCGGCTGTTTCCGCCGCTCGACGCCGGCGAGGCGGTGATGACCGGGCCGGTGCGCCAGGTGGTGGTGACCGGCTGGGGGCATTGGCGCGGTGAGTGCATGGCGCTGGTGGAGGCCGCTTGATGAGCCAGAACGCCGCCAATCTGGATCGCCAGGGCCGCCCGGTGGTGGTGGTCACCGGCATGGGGCTGCTGACCTCGCTGGGCGAGGGGGTGGAGGATAACTGGCGCCGGCTGTGCGCCGGCGAGAGCGGTATCAGGCGGATTGGCCGGTTTGCGCTGGACGGGCTGCGCACCACCATCGCCGGGATCGTCGATTTCGTGCCGGCCGAGCCGGATTGCACGCCGGAACTCTGCGAGCAGATGGCCGATCGGGTCTGTCTGGAGGCGATCAGCCAGTCGGGCATCGGCCACTCTGGCAGCAGCGGGCGGGCGGATTTTCCCGGCCCGCTGTTCCTGGCGCTGCCGCCGGTGGAACTGGAATGGGCGCAGCGGCAGGAAATGGCCGCCACGGTGCCGGACGCGGCGGGGTATGACGCGCTGCTGCTGGCGGCGGGAAGCGGGGCGTTCCGGCGCTATTACCAGCGGTTCCTGTTCGGCTCGGTGGCCGAGAACCTGGCGGTGCGGTTCGGCACCAAGGGCTCGCCGGTGGCGGTTTCCACCGCCTGCGCCTCGGGCGCCACGGCGATCCAGTTGGCGCTGGAGGCGATCCGGCGCGGCGAGGCGGAGGCGGCGTTGTGCGTCGGCACCGACGCCTCGGTGAACCCGGAATCGCTGATCCGCTTCTCACTGCTCTCGGCGCTGTCGACCCGCAACGAGGTGCCGGAGGCGGCGTCGCGGCCGTTCAGCAAGGACCGCGACGGCTTCGTGATGGCCGAGGGCGCGGCGGCGCTGGTGCTGGAGAGCCTGGCCTCGGCGAGGGCGCGCGGGGCGCGCATCCTGGGCGTTGTGGAGGGCTGCGGCGAGCGGGCGGATTCGTTCCATCGCACCCGCTCCAACCCCGACGGGCGGCCGATCATCGCCAGCATGGCCAACGCGCTGGACGATGCCGGGGTGGCGGCCGACGCGGTGGACTACATCAACGCGCACGGCACCAGCACGCAGGAAAACGACCGCATGGAGTGGAACTGCGTCACCGCGGTGTTCGGCGAGCGGGCCGGCAGCATCCCGATCTCGTCCACCAAGTCGATGATCGGCCATACGCTGACTGCGGCAGGGGCGATCGAGGCAGTGGTGACGCTGCTGAGCCTGCGCGACCAGCGAATCGCGCCGACCATCAACTACGTGACGCCGGACCCGGCGCTGCCAGTGGACTGCGTGCCGAACGTGGCACGCGACGCGGTGATGCGGCGGGCAATCTCCAATTCGTTCGGGTTTGGCGGGCAGAATTTGTGTTTGGTGTTGAAGCCAGAATAGCGGTTCTTTTTTGAAAAAAAGAACCAAAAAACTTTTTTTCGCCTTGCAACACCGCGGAGTGGAGACTCCGTACACTCCAATGGATAAAGTTTTTTTGCTTCTTTGTTTTCAAACAAAGAAGGCTTTCTTTCCCTTGCTTCGCGGAGTCCATGAATAATGCGCGCCTTGCAACTGTTCGCCGAGCGTGACCTGCGGCTGGTGGAGATTGCGCCGCCGGCGGCGCCTGGGGTGGGCGAGGTGCAAATTCGGGTGCGCTATGTTGGGCTGAACCATATCGATGTCTGGGGGTTTCGCGGCATGGCGTTCGCCAAGCGGCAGATGCCGTTCACCGTGGCGGCCGAGGCGGCGGGCGAGGTGGTGGCGGTCGGGCCGGGGGTCGATGGCGTGGCGGTGGGGCAGATTGTGGCGCCGTTCGGGGCGATCACCTGCGGGGTGTGCCGGGCCTGTCGCGAGGGGCGGGATAATCTGTGCGAGGCGGTGGCGGGGGTGCGCGGGTTCCATCTGGGCGGGTTCGCGCAGGAGTTGACCAATCATCCGGCGCGGCTGGTGGTGGCGGTGCCGGAGGGCGTGGCGTTGCGCGATGCGGCGTGTGCGCCGGTGGCCTATGGCACGGTGCAGCATATGCTGTTCGACAATGCCAAGCTGGAGGCCGGCGAGAGTGTGCTGGTGCATGCCGGCGGGTCGGGGATCGGCAGCATCGCGATCCGGGTGGCCAAGGCGATGGGGTGTACGGTGTTCACCACGGCGGGGAGTGACGCCAAGGTGGCGCAGTGCCTGGCGCTGGGGGCGGACCATGCGATCAATTATCGCGAGGATCGGTTCGAGGGGGTGGTGCGCAAGCTGACCGGCAAGAAGGGTGTGGACGTGGTATTCGAGCATGTCGGCGCGGATACCTGGAGCGGGTCGCTGCTGTGTTTGAAGCGGGGCGGGCGGCTGGTGACCTGTGGGGCGACGTCGGGGCCGCAGGGGAGCATCAATTTGATGCAGTTGTTTCAGCAGCAGTATCGGATTTTCGGGTCGTTCGGCTGCTCGATGCGCAATATCGGCGATGCACTGGCGCGGATGGCGGAAGGCGTGCTGCCGGTGATCGATACCGAATTCACGCTGGAGAGCTTCCAGGACGGGCTGGCGCGGATGGAGGCGCGGGACGTGTTCGGCAAGCTGGTCGTGGCGCTGTAGCTTGCTGTCGAAGTCGCTCAAATTCTCGCGGGTGGCGGCGCCGCTGCTGGGGGCGATGGTCGGCGGGCTGTTCGCGGTGCTGCGGAGGGTCGGGCCGGAGCGGTCGGCGGATAGCTGCGCCTGGCTGGCGCGCAAGATCGGGCCGCTTCTGCGCGAGCAGAAGATCGGGCGGGCGCAGTTGCGGGCGGCGTTTCCGCAGCGGGATGACGCCTGGGTGGAGGCGACGCTGGCGGAGGCGTGGGACAATCTGGGCCGGGTGGTCGGCGAATACGTGCATCTGGACCGGATCTGGGATTTCGATCCGGCGCGGCCTGGCGAGGGGCGGATCGAGACCGATGCCGAGCCGGCGCTGGTGGCGATGCGTGATGACGGCAAGCCGGCGCTGCTGTTCGCGGCGCATCTGGCGAACTGGGAGCTGCCGGCGGTGGCGGCGGCGGCGCATGGGCTGCCGGCGGCGGTGGTGTATCGGATGCCGAACAACCGCTGGGTGGCGGCGCGGATCGAGGCGATCCGGGCCGGGCTGATGGGGCGGCTGATCCGCAGCCGGGCGACGGCGGTGTTCGAGATGGCGACGGCGCTGGAGCATGGCGAGCATCTGGGGATGCTGGTGGATCAGCATTGGGCGCGCGGCGTGGACGTGACATTTTTCGGGCGGCAGTGCAAGGCGAACCCGACGCTGGCGCGGCTGGCGCGGCAGTTTGACTGTCCGGTTTATGGCGTGCGGGTGATCCGGCTGCCAGGGCGGCGGTTTCGGCTGGCGGTGACCGGGCCGGTGGTGCTGCCGCGCGATGCGGCGGGCGAGGTGGATGTGGAGGCGTCCTGCCAGGTGATCGCCGATGTGGTGGAGGGCTGGGTGCGCGAGCATCCGGCGCAGTGGCTGTGGTTCCACCGGCGGTGGAGGTGACGCGGCGGCCGGAGATCGAGTTGCTGCGGGTGGTGGCCTGCGCCGGGGTGGTGCTGCTGCATGCGCTGCTGATCTTCTCGCCGGAGCCGCTGTATCACTTGAAGAGCAGCGTGGCGTCGCCGCTGGCCGGGGTGCTGGCGGAGGCGCTGCGGGTGACCACGATGCCGGTGTTCTTCCTGCTGGCCGGGTGGTCGGCGGTGGCGGCGTTGCGGGCCAGGGACGTGCGGGCGTTTTTGCGCGAGCGGCGGCGGCGGCTGCTGGTGCCGCTGCTGGCCGGCATGGTGCTGCTGTGCCCGTTCATCAAATATATCGAGCTTTGCCAGGGGCGAGATTTGGCGCCGGGCGGGTTTCGGCTGGTGGCGCCGACGCGGTGGACGTTGTGGGAGTTTCTGCCGCATTTCTATACCCAGGTGCGATTCGCGACGTGGTCGCATCTGTGGTTCCTGGTCTATCTGCTGGTGCTGTCGGTGCTGCTGCTGCCGGTGCTGCGGCATCTGGCGCGACGGGTGCCGGCGGCGCGGGTGCCGGGGGCGGGGTGGGTGTATCTGCCGGCGCTGGGGCTGGCGGGGTGGCTGGTGCTGGTGCGGGGGTATTGGCCGTACTATCCGACACTGTACCGGGACTGGGGGAATCTGGCGTATTACGGGCTGATCATGCTGGCCGGCGGTGGCATCGCGGCGTGGCCGGGGGCGGAGTTGGCGTTACGGCGGCACTGGCCGGGATTGCTGCTGCTGGGCGGGCTGGGGTTCGCGGTGGTGGCGGCGTACGGCGAGTCGACGCTGGGGCGGCTGGGCGTCGGGCTGCTGGCCTGGGGGGCCGCGGCGGGGGCGCTGGGGCTGGCCGGGCGGTATCCGCCGGCCGGTGGGGCGTGGCTGGATCGGCTGGGGCGGGCGGCGCTGCCGGTCTATGTGCTGCACCATCTGCCACTGCTGCTGATCGGGCTGGTGATGCTGCGCAGTGGGCTGCCCTGGGCGGTGCAGGTGCCGGTGATCTGGCTGGGAGCGCTGGCGGTGGCGCTGCTGGCGACCCGGCTGCTGGTGGCGCCGTGGCGGCCGGGGCGGGTGCTGCTGGGGATGCCGGCGGCGGTCTGAGCCGCTACGGCGCCGGCCACAGCCAGGCGGCGCCGCGCACACCGGAGGAATCGCCGTGCAGGTTTTTGACGATCGGGGTCTGCACGAAATCGGAGAACACGTGCGGGTGCATGCGCTTCGGCAACTCCTCGTACAGATGCGCCATGTTGGACAGCCCGCCGCCGAGTACGATGACGTCGGGGTCGAGCACGTTGACGATCACCGCGAGGCCGCGGGCCAGCCGGTCGGCATGGCGGGCCAGGGCGGCGATGGCGCGGGCCTCGCCGGCGGCGGCGCGGGCCGGCAGGGCGGAGGCATCGTGGGCGTCCGGCCCGCGCGCGGCGCGCGCCACCGCCCGGCCGGCGCCCCCGGTTTGCAGGCAGTTGCGCTGGGCGCGCCCCCACCCCGCGCCCGGGGGCGCGGCGTGGGTGGGCCAGGGCAGCGGGGTGTGGCCCCATTCGCCGGCGATGTGGTTGCGGCCGCGCAGCACCTGGCCGCGGACGACGAAGCCGCCGCCGCAGCCGGTGCCGAGGATGACGCCGAACACCACCTCGGCACCGGCGGCCGCGCCATCCGTCGCCTCGCTGAGCGCGAAGCAGTTGGCGTCGTTCTCCACCCGCACCTCGCGCCCGAGCAGGGCGGCGATATCGCGGTCGAACGGATGGCCGTTCAGCGCGATGGTGTTGGCGTTCTTCACCAGGCCGGTGACCGGACTGATCACCCCGGGAATGCCGATGCCGATGCTGGCGCGGCCGGCCATCTGCTGCTCGATCTGCTGCACCATGGCGGCCATGCCGCGCACCGAGTCGTCGTAGCCGGGCGGCGTGGGGGTGCGGTGGCGATGCAGCAGCGTGCCGTCCGGAGCGAGGGCGGCGATCTCGGTCTTGGTGCCGCCGAGGTCGATGCCGATGCGGAAATCGTAGGATGTGCTCATGGCGGGACTGTGCCGAAGCCCGGCCGCTTGCTCAAGCATGGTCATCGACGCAGGATGGCGGCATGAGTGAGATTGTTCTGGATGTGAAGGGCATGAACTGCCCGCTGCCGGTGTTGAAGGCCAACCGGGCGCTGCGCGGCATGGCGCCGGGCGAGCGGCTGCGGGTGCTGGCGACCGACCGCGCGTCGGTGGCCGATTTCCACGCCTTCTGCCGCGAGACCGGGCATGATCTGCTGGCATCGAGCGAGGAGGCCGGGGTGTTCAGCTTCGTGGTTCGCAAGAAGGCCGAGTCGTGACCGTCGCGCTGATCACCCACCCGGCCTGCCTGGCGCATGACACCGGCCTCTGGCACCCGGAATGCCCGGATCGGCTGCGCTACGTGCTGCGGGCGCTGGAGGCCGAGGAGTTCGCCCCGCTGCTGCGCGAGCAGGCGCCGTTGGCCACCGAGGAACAGTTGCTGCGGGTGCATCCAGCCAGCCATGTGCGGGCGATCCTCGATATCCGCCCGGCCGAGGGTGACCAGGTGGCGCTGGACGCCGATACCGTGATGAGCGCCGGCAGCGCCGAGGCGGCATTGCGCTCGGCTGGCGGCGCGGTGATGGGCGTGGATGCGGTGATGCAGGGCTGGGCGCGGGCGGCGTTTGTCGCCACCAGGCCGCCCGGCCACCACGCCGAGGCGACCCACGCGATGGGCTTCTGCCTGTTCGCCAATGCGGCGATCGCGGCGCGGCATGCGCAGGTGCGCTGGGGCCTCGGCCGGGTGGCGGTGGTGGATTTCGACGTGCATCACGGCAACGGCACCCAGGCGATCTTCGCCGCCGATCCGACGCTGTTCTACGCCTCCAGCCATCAATACCCGTGCTATCCCGGCACCGGCGCGGCCAGCGAACGGGGTGTCGGCAACATCGTCAACGCGCCGCTGCCGCCGGGGTCGGATGGTGCCGCATTCCGCGCCGCCTGGACCGGCACGCTGCTGCCGGCGGTGGAGGGGTTCGCGCCTGAGCTGCTGATCGTCTCGGCCGGGTTCGACGCGCATATCGCCGATCCGCTGGCGCAGTTGCGGGTGGAAACCGCGGATTTCGCCTGGCTGACCGGCGAGTTGCTCGGCGTGGCGCGGCGGCATTGCGGCGGGCGGCTGGTGTCGCTGCTGGAGGGCGGCTACGACCTCGATGCGCTGGCGGCCTCGGCGGCGGCGCATGTGCGGGCGCTGCTGCTGGAATAGGCGGCGGGGGTTGGCGCGCCGGCCATGAGACGCTACCAACCGAGGCTTCCGCACTGAAAGGAGCCCCGCCATGGCCGGCAAAACCGCCCCCACAGATGATACCGAGGTCGGCAAGATGGCGTTCGAGGACGCACTGGCCGAACTGGAAAAGATCGTCCGCGGGCTGGAGGGCGGCCAGCAGAAGCTGGAGGACGCCATCACCGCCTATGAGCGCGGCGCGCTGCTGCGGCGGCATTGCGAGGCCAAGCTGGCGGAGGCCGAAGCGCGGGTGCAGGCGATCGTCGCGGCCGGCGATGGCAGTCTGTCGTTGCGGGAGAGCGAATAGCATGAGCGACGCCCTGGCCGGCGCCCCCTTGGCCGACGCGCTGGCCCGCGTTGCCGCCGAGGTGGAAGCAGCGCTGGACGTGCTGCTGCCGACCGCCGAGGGCGCCGAGGCCAGGCTGTGCGAGGCGATGCGCTATTCCACGCTGGGCGGCGGCAAGCGGATGCGCGCCTTCCTGGTGATGGAGAGTGCCGCGCTGTTCGGCGTCGATCGCACCTGCTCGGTGCGGGTGGCGGCGGCGGTGGAGATGCTGCACGCCTATTCGCTGGTGCATGACGACCTGCCGGCGATGGACAATGACGATTTGCGGCGCGGCAAGCCGACCAGTCACAAGGCATTCGACGAGGCCACCGCGATCCTGGCCGGCGACGCGCTGCAAACCCGCGCCTTCGAGGTGCTGGCCGGGCCGGACACCCATTCCAACCCCGAGGCGCGGGCCGAGTTGGTGCTGGCACTGGCGCATGCCGCCGGGGCGCGCGGCATGTGCGGCGGCCAGATGATCGACATGCAGGCCGAGGGGCGGACGCTGACCGCCGAAGAGATTGGCCGATTGCAGGCGCTGAAGACCGGCCGGCTGATCCAGTTCAGCGCCGAGGCCGGTGCCATCCTGGGCCGCGCACCGGCGCAGCAGCGGCAGTTGCTGGCCGCCTTCGGGCGCGATGTCGGCGCCGCGTTCCAGATCGCCGATGACGTGCTGGACGCGGTCGGCAGCGCCGAGGAGGTCGGCAAGGCAGTCGGCAAGGACGCCGCTGCCGGCAAGGCGACCATGGTGGCGGTGCTGGGCGTGGAGCGGGCGCGCGCCCAGGCCGAGGCGCTGGCGGCGCAGGCATCGCAGCATCTGCACGGTTTCGGCGAGGCGGCCGGGCTGCTGCGCGCCCTCGCCGCCTTCGTGGTCGCCCGGCGTAGCTGATGGCCCCGCGCTACAGATGAAAAGGGGCCGCGCCGACCAGATGCTGGTGGAGCGTGGGCTGGTGGAGAGCCGCGCGCGGGCGCAGGCGCTGATCCTGGCGGGCAAGGTGTTCAGCGGCGAACGCCGGGTGGAGAAGGCCGGCCAGCCGCTGGCCCCGGATGCGCCGCTGGAAGTGCGCGGCCATGAGCATCCCTGGGTGTCGCGCGGCGGGCTGAAGCTGGTGCATGGGCTGGAGGCGTTCGGGTTGTCGCCGCAGGGGCTGGTGTGCCTGGATGTCGGCGCCTCCACCGGCGGCTTCACCGATGTGCTGCTCGCCCATGGTGCGGCGCGGGTGCATGCGGTGGATGTCGGGCATGGGCAACTGGCGTGGAAGCTGCGCAGCGATCCCCGCGTGGTGGTCTACGAGAAGACCAATGCCAGGCATCTGACCGCGGCGATCATCGCCGAGCCGATCGGCGCCCTGGTGTGCGATGCCAGCTTTATTGGCCTGCAGACGGTGCTGCCGGCCGGGTTGGGGCTGTGCGCGCCGGGCGCCTGGGCGGTGGCGCTGATCAAGCCGCAATTCGAGGCCGGGCCGGGCCAGGTGGGCCGCAAGGGCGTGGTGCGCGACCCGGCGGTGCATCAGGAGGTTTGCGCGCGCATCCACGGCTGGTGGGCCGGCCTGCCGGGCTGGGCGGTGCTGGGGATCGCCGAAAGCCCGATCACCGGGCCGGAAGGCAACCGCGAGTTTCTCATCGGCGCGCGGCGCGCCGGAGGCTGAATTCTGCGGCGACACAGGATGATTTACCGCCGCCGTCCCATATGATAGGCCGATGTCCGACCGAACCACCACCACGCCGCGGAGCAAAACCGTCGCCAGGACGGGGCGGCCACGGCTGCACAAGGTGATCCTGGTCAATGACGACTACACGCCGCGCGACTTCGTCGTCCGCGTGTTGCAGGCCGAATTCCGGCTCACCGAGTCGCAGGCGCATCGGGTGATGATTACCGCGCATCGGCGTGGCGTCTGCGTGGTGGCGGTGTTCACCCGGGAGATCGCCGAGGCCAAGGCCACCAGCGCCACCGACATGGCACGCAAGCACGGCTACCCGCTGCTGTTCACCACCGAGCCGGAGGAATAGCCGGGGCGGCGGTCAGGGATGTTTCGGCGCCAGCACCGCGTCGGCGCCGACCGTGGCGGTGATCGTCACGTCCTCGGTCTCGGCCACCGGCGGCGGCGCGGCGGCGCCGGCGTTGGCGGCCATCGCCAGCATCGGCATCGCCCGCGGCGCGGGCTGGTTGCCATCCAGGCGGATTTCGCGGAATTCGACGAAGCGCAGGTCGAGCAGGCCGGCCGCCTCGGTGGCGCGGGCGCGCAGCGCCTTCAGGGCCTCCGCGGTGGCCTCGCTGAGCGCCTTGCGCGACGCTGCCGGGCTCAGCTGCCAGGCGAGCTGCTGCACCGCCATGCCGTCCGCCTGCAACTGGCCGACCAGTTCCAACATCGCCGGGCCGTCGGTGCCGCGCAGCTGCACCGTCTGCACCGCGTGCCAGCGGTCGCTGGGGCGGGTGGCGTGCCAGACGTTATAGCTGCCGGTGGTGGCGACCACCTGCGGCGCGGTTTTGGCCAGCGCGATCGCCTTGGCGGTCTGGGCGTTGACCTGCGCCTGGGCGGCGGAGGCGGTGGGTGCCTCCGCCTCGATCCGCAGGCTGGCGGCCAGCGTGTCGGGATGCACCATCACCCGCGCCTGCTGGGTCAGCCTCAGCAGGGTTTCGGCCTGGGCGGGCGGGGCGGCGAGCGGGGCCATTGCCAGCAGGGCGGCGGCCAGGGCGCTGCATTTCCAGGTGCGGGACATTGGCATCTCCTTGCGGGTGGGGCCGGGGGGCGCCCGGCCGCGATGGCTGCGGGCAACCTGCCTAGCGCCGGCAGATGGCGCAAGCATGGCGCGGTGGTTGCGGCTTGACGCGGCGGCCGGCGGTATTACGGTTCGGTCATGCGTCCGGCGCCTGCCCGGCCCTCGATGATTGGACCCAGCGCCTGACCGCATTGTGGATACCCATCACCCTGTTCGCGGCGCTGTTCCAGACCTGGCGCACCGCGCTGCAACAGCGGCTGCGACGGGAGTTGTCGGTCAACGCCGCCGGCTTCGTGCGCTACGTCTATGCGCTGCCGGTCGGGCTGGTGTTGCTGCTGGGGGCCGTTGTGCTCTCCGGCCAGAAGCTGCCGTCGGCCAATCTGGTGTTCCTGCTGGACTCCGCCGCCGCCGGGCTGCTGCAGATCGTCGCCACCGTGCTGCTGATCATGTCGTTCGGCTATCGCAGCTTCGCGGTCGGCACCGCCTATTCCAAGACCGAGGCGGTGCAGACCGCGCTGTTCGCCTGGCTGTGGCTGGGCGAGGCGATCAGCCCGGTGTCGCTGTCCGGCATGGCGGTCGGGCTGTGCGGGGTGCTGACGCTGTCCCTGGCCGGGCGCGGGTTGAGATCCGGCGAATTGCTGCGTGCCACGTTTCAGCCGGCGGCGCTGTGCGGGCTGGGCGCCGGGCTGTGCTTCGCGTTCACCGCGATCTTCATCAAGGAGGCCAATCGCGCGCTGCCCGGCGATCACCTGGTGTTGAAGGCGCTGTTCGGGCTGGTCGTCACCAACGCCATGCAGACGGTGATGCAGGGCGGCTACCTGGCCTGGCGGGAGCCGCAGCAGTTGCGCGCGGCGTTCACCTCGTGGCGGACCAGCGGGCTGGTTGGCCTGTTCTCGGCGCTGGGCTCGGCCTGCTGGTTCTCGGCCTTCGCGATGGCGCCGGTGGCGCTGGTGCGGGCGCTGGGGCAGGTGGAGATGGTGTTCACGCTGGGCTTCAGCCGGTTCTACCTGAAGGAGCGGATTCACCCCTCGGAAGTGCTTGGCCTTGGCCTGGTGGTGGCAGGGGTGATCCTGCTGCTGGCGGGCATTTGAGCCGCCGGCCGGGCGCGCTGCCCGGCCGGTCATGGTGTCAGTCGATCCGCCACGGTGCGCGCGAGGCCTCGAAATGGGCCTGGGCGCGGGAGATGCCGAGATCGGCCAGCATCCGGTCGTCGAGCTTGGAGGCGTCCGGGCGGGTCGCCATGACCCGCAGCGCGCGGCGGAACTGGCCGCCGAACTGCTTGGCCACGGCGGCCAGGCGCGGGCGCAGGCCCCCATGGAGCGAATTGGGACGCAGCGAGCCCTGGTTGCTTGAGGTGGTACGGTTCAGCGTGATGTATGCCGACATGGCAAAAGTCCTCCGGGTTAGGTCGACAACCGGGATATGTGCACGCGTACGGAATAAGCAAAACCAATTGCATTGATAGTCGACATCACCGATATTGATGCCCATGAACACCCCCGGAAGTCTTGACCCCGATCTGTTGCGTTCCTTCACCTACATCGCCGAGGAAGGCAGCTTTACCCGTGCCGCAGAGCGGGTTGGCCGCACCCAGTCGGCGGTTTCGATGCAGATGCAGCGGCTGGAGGCCCTGCTCGGCCAGACCCTGTTGCTGCGCGGCAAGGGGGGATCAGTGCAGCTTACCGCGCATGGCCAGTTGCTGCTGGAGCGGGCGCGCGAGATGCTTGCGCTGAACGACAGTATCTGGTCGGCGTTTCGCACCCCGGAGGTGCGCGGCCGGGTGCGGCTGGGCACGCCGGACGACTATGCGCTGCGCTATTTGCCGCCGGCGCTGAAGCGCTTCTCGGATGCCAACCCGGCCTGCGAGGTCGACGTGCTCTGCCTGCCGTCGGACGAACTGGTGGATAGACTGAAGGCCGGCGAACTCGACCTGGCGCTGGTCTCGCAGGGCCAGCAGCCGAAGGGCTGGCCGGGGGTTGGGTTGTGGCGCGGGCCGCTGGTGTGGATCACCTCGGAACGCTTCTCGCCGCATCGCATGGACCCGCTGCCGCTGGCCCTGGCGCACGGGCCGTGCTCCTGGCGCACGGTGGCGCTGGCGGCGCTGGACAAGGCCGGGCGGCGCTATCGGGTCGCCTATACCTCGGCCTCGCAGGTCGGCTCGCACGCGCCGGTGATGGCCGGGCTGGCGGTGACGGTGTCGCCGGTCTCCTGGCTGCCGCAGGGCCTGCGCGCGCTGCGGCCGGAGGAAGGCCTGCCGCCGTTGCCGGAATTCAGCATCGTGATGCTGCAGGGCCGCAAGCCGGCGCAGCCGGTGACCGACATGCTGGCGGCGCACATCACCGAGACGTTCAATCAGGAGATGGGGCGGCCGGAGCGCAGCGCGGCCTGACCAGCGTCACGGCTGCCTGGGCCAGCGCCGGTGCAGCCACAGCCAGTGATCCGGCCGCGCCCGGATCCAGCGTTCCAGCACCAGGTTGATATCGGCGGTCAGGCGGGCGATGTCGGCGGTGCGGTCGCCGCTGTCCGGCAGCGGCAGCGGCGGCTCCACGGTCAGCCGAAACCGCGCCGGCCCCAGCCGTTCCACCTTTCCTGCGATCACCGGGCAGCGGAAGCGCAGTGCCAGTGCGGCGGTGGCCGGCGCGGTCATCGCGGTGTGGCCGAAGAACGGCGCCGGGATGCCGTCATTCAGCTTCTGGTCGACCAGCACGCCGAGCGGCCCGCCGGCCCGCAGATGCGCCAGCGCCGCCCGCGCACCGCCTGAACCCTTGGCGAAATTCGGCACGTCGCCGACCACGGCGCGGCGCAGGTCGAGGATCAGCTTGTCCACCCGCCGGTTGCTGGCCGGGCGGTAGAAGCTGGACATGCGGATGCCGAACGAGGCGACCGCCAGCGGCAGCACCTCCCAGTTGCCGAAATGTCCGGAGATCAGGATCATCGGACCGCCATGCGCCACCACGTCGCGCAACACCTGCTCGCCCACCACCTCCCAGCCCGGGCCGCTGGCGGTGCGTCGAAGCTCCGGGACATGAGGGAGTTCGGTGGCGGTGCGGCCGAGATTCTCCCACACCCCGCGCACGATGCGGCGGCGGGCGGCGGCGTCCAACTCCGGCATCGCCAGCCGCAGATTGGCGTCCGCGACCCGGGAGACCGGCAGCAACGGGCCGATATTGCGCGCCAGCACGCCGCCGAGATTGGACGCGCCGGCGGGCGGCAGCCGCCGCACCAGCCACAGCGCGGACCGCGCCAAAGCGGCCTCCAGCCGGTCCAGCACGTCGCGCAAGGTCACGGCGCCACCGCCGCCAGCAACCGTTCCAATGCTGCCGGATCGGCCCAGTGCAGCGTCACGCCGACCACCGCGATCTCGTCGCGCAGCGCCGCCGGCAGCCGGACCGCGTCTTTCGGCGTGGTGACCAGCCGGGCGCCGAGCGCGGTTGCCTGGTCGCTGAGCGCGCGCAATTCGGCGGCGCTGAAGCGGTGATGATCGGGGAAACCGCGCAGCCCGGCCACCGCGACGCCGGCGGCGCGCAAGGTTTCGGCGAATTTCTCCGGCCGGCCGATTCCGGCAAACGCCAGCACCGGCCCGGTCGCCGCCACCGGCCCGGCCCGCAGTCCGGCGTCTGTCG
>JBEPTZ010000005.1:0-81481 GCA_041691815.1 Rhodospirillales bacterium
CTGCCAGGAGGGCGGGCGGGTGGGGGCGGCGTGGCTGGATGTCTCGACCGGGCTGTTCGAGACCCAGGCGGTGGCGGCCGGCGATCTGGCGGCACTGCTGGGGCGGCTGGAGCCGGCGGAAATCCTCGCCCCGGCGGCGCTGAAGCTGGGCGACTGGGAGGAGCGGCGGGCGCCGGAGCCGCCGCCGGTGGCCGCCGGGCAGGCGAGCCGGCGGCTGGCCGAGGCGTTCGGCGCCGCCAGCCTGGATGCGTTCGGCAGCTTCAGCGAGGCCGAGGCGGTGGCGGCATGGCAGGCGCTGGACTATGTGCGTGCCGCCGGCGCCGGGGCGCTGCCGCGGCTGCAGCATCCGCTGCCGGTGGGCGAGGCGGGGCGGTTGGAACTGGACGCCGCGACCCGCGCCAGCCTGGAGATCATCCGGGCGCGCGACGGCGGCACCCGATTCACCCTGCTGGCTTCGGTGCAGCGCACCACCACGGCGGCCGGTGCGCGGCTGCTGGCGGAGTGGCTGGCGGCGCCGCTCACCGACCTCGCGGCGATTGGCGCGCGGCAGGATGGCTGGACCTGGCTGCTGGCCAATGCCGCACCGGCTGCCGGACTGCGGGCGGCGTTGCGGCAGGCGCCGGACATGGCGCGGGCGCTGGCGCGGCTGTCGCTGGGCCGCGGCGGACCACGCGATCTGGCGGCGCTGCGCGACGGGCTGGCGGCCGCGGCCGAAGCGGCGGCGGCGCTGGCCGGGCCGCTGCCGGGGCTGCTGGCCGAGGCGGTGGCCGCACTCAGCGTGGACGTAACCCTGGCCGCGCAACTGGCCGCCGCCCTGGCCGAGCCGGCACCGTTGCGGCTGGAGGACGGCGCCATCGTTTCGGGCTTCGACGGCGAACTGGATGCCAAGCGGGCATTGCGCGACGACAGCAAGCGGGTGGTCGCCGGGCTGCAACTGGACTACGCCCAGCGCTACGGCGTCGCCAGCCTGAAGATCAAGCACCACAACCAGCTCGGCTACGTGATCGAGGCGCCGGCCGCCGCGGTCGAGAAGCTGCGCGATCATCCCGATCTGGTGCTGCGCCAGGGCATGGCCAACGGCGCCCGCTTCACCTGCGCCGAACTCTCCGAACTGGACCGCCGGATCGGCGAGGCGGCCGACCGCGCGGCGGCGCGCGAGCGGCTGGTGTTCGGCCATTTGGTGGCCAGCGTGCTGCGCGCCGCCGAGCCGCTTGCCGCCTGCGCCACGGCACTGGCGCTGCTGGACGTGCTGCAATCCTGCGCCAGGCTGGCCGAGCCGGGCAGCTGGTGCCGGCCGCAGCTGGCCGATGACGAGAGTTTTCTTCTCGTCGCGGCCCGTCACCCGGTGGTGGAGGCGGCGCTGGCAGGCACCGCCGCCTTCGTGCCGAACGACTGCGATCTGTCGGGCGACCGCAGGCTGCTGCTGCTGACCGGGCCGAACATGGCCGGCAAATCCACCTATCTGCGGCAGAACGCGCTGGCGGTGATCCTGGCCCAGGCCGGGCTGCCGGTGCCGGCCGCCTCGGCGCGGATCGGCGTGGTGGACCGGCTGTTCAGCCGCGTGGGCGCGGCCGATGACCTGGCGCGCGGTCGCTCCACCTTCATGGTGGAGATGACCGAGACTGCCTCGATCCTGCATCAGGCCGGGCCGCGCAGCCTGGTGGTGGTGGACGAAATCGGCCGCGGCACCGCGACCTTGGATGGGCTGGCGATCGCCTGGGCGGTGCTGGAGGCGCTGCACAACACGGTGCGCTGCCGGACCATCTTCGCCACCCATTTCCACGAGTTGTCGCAGTTGACCGCCGAAATGCCGCGCCTCAGCCCGCACACCATGCGGGTGAAGGAGTGGAAGCAGGACGTGGTGTTCCTGCACGAGGTGGCCGAGGGCGCCGGCGGCCGCAGCTGGGGGGTGCATGTGGCGCGGCTGGCCGGGGTGCCGGCGCCGGTGGTGCGCCGGGCCGGGGTGCTGCTGGCGGCGCTGGAACGCCGGGCCGGCCGGCTGACCGAGGCGGCGGCGCTGCCGCTGTTCGCCGCCGCCCAGCCGGAAGCACCGAGCGCCCCGATACCTGCCCCGGAGCCAGAGCCCTTGCTGGCCGCACTGGCCGGCCTGGACCCCGATACGCTGAGCCCGCGCGACGCATTGGCAGCAATCTACAAATTGCGCGCATTGCTCCCTGTTGCAACGCAAGATGAGTAGCTAACATCGCGGGAATGCTCCACCCGGAACCCTTTCCCGACTCACCCCAGGACGCCGCGGCGCAGCTTCACCAGCAGCTGGCCACCGCCGCCGAAGGTGCCGCCGAGCCGACTGTTGCGCGCGACGCGGCGCTGGCGGTGTTCCGCCGGCATCTGGGACGCATCCAGACCCATGTGCGCGACACGTTCGAACTGGGCGACCTGCCGGGGCTGGCGGCGGCGCGGATGCTGGCCAGGCTCACCGACGGGCTGATCACCGAATTGTTCGAGCACGCGCTGGCAAGTGTCGGCGGTACCACCGGCGGCAGCCGCTGGGCCTCGGGCCGCTCCGGACGGATGACCATCGCGGCGACCGGCGGCTATGGCCGCGGCGTGCTGGCGCCGTTCAGCGACATCGACCTGCTGTTCCTCACCGAGGGCCGGCCCACCGCCCAGGTGCAGCGGGTGGTCGAGTTCATGCTGTATTTCCTCTGGGACCTCGGGCTGAAGGTCGGCCACGCCACCCGCTCCAAGGCCGACTGCCTGACCGAGGCGCGCGGCGACCACACCGTGCGCACCTCGCTGCTGGATGCACGCCGGATCGCCGGCGACGCGCCGCTGTTCGAGGATTTCGCCACCACCTTCCGCGCCGCCTGCACCGAGGCCGGGGCTGCCCTCTATATCGCCGCCAAGCAGACTGAGCGTTCTGCCAGGCATCGCCGCTACGGCGACAGCGCGTTCGTGGTGGAGCCGAACATCAAGGAGGGCCGCGGCGGCCTGCGCGACCTGCAGATGCTGTACTGGATCGCCCGCTACATCTTCGGCAGTTCGACGATGGGCGAACTGGCCGCCCCCGAAGGCCCGGCCGGCGGCCTGCTGACCGCCGCCGAGGCGCGCCGGGCGCTGCGGTCGTGGAATTTCCTCTGGGCGCTGCGCTTTCATCTGCACTACGTCGCCGGCCGCGCCGAGGAGCGGCTGACCTTCGACCTGCAGCCGGTGGTCGGCGCCCGCATGGGCTACACCCGCCACAGCCGCCAGGACGGCGTCGAGCGGTTCATGCGGCATTACTTCCTCACAGCCCGCGAGGTGGTGCGGCTGACCCGGGTGCTGGAGCCGGCGCTGGTGCGCGCCGCCCTCGGTCCGCCGGCGGCGGCCTCCGGCCGGGCCGAGGCGGCGGTGGCGGCGGCCGGCTTCATGCTGGCGGACGGCCAGTTGCTGCCGGCCAAGGGGCGGGACTTCTCGCACGAGCCGATCCAGATGCTGCGCATCCTGCAAGTGGCGCGCGACCGTGACCTCAAGCTGCATCCGCTGGCGATCCGCGGCATGATCCGCAACGAGCGCCGCGCCCAGGACCTGCGCGGCAACATGGAGGCCTCGGCGCTGTTCCTCGACCTGTTATGCGGCCGCGATGCCGCGCATAACCGGGCCGATGGCGCGCGCTGGATGAGCATCCTGAACGAGACCGGCCTGCTCGGCCGCTTCCTGCCGGACTGGGCGCGGGTGGTCGGCCAGATGCAGTTCGACACCTATCACGTGTTCACCGTCGACGAGCACACCATCGAGGCGATCCGCGTGCTGAACACGCTGGAGCGCGGCGAACTGACCGAGATCGCTCCGATCGCCTCCGGGCTGGTCGATCACCTGCAATCCCGCCGGGCGCTGTATGTGGCGATGCTGGTGCACGACATCGCCAAGGGCCGCGGCGGCGACCATTCCGAACTCGGCGCCGAGGTGGCGCAGCAGGTCGGGCCGGCGCTGGGGTTGTCGGCGGAGGAGACCGAGATGGTCTCCTGGCTGGTGCTGCACCATCTGCTGCTGAGCCAGATCGCCTTCAAGCGCGACATCGATGACCCGAAGACCATCCTCGACCTGGTGGAGACGGTGCAGTCGCCGGAGCGGCTGCGGCTGCTGCTGGTGCTGACGGTGGCCGACATGCGGGCGGTGTCGCCGAAGGTGTGGAACGGCTGGAAGGCGACGCTGCTGCGCGACCTGTATGGCCGCGTCATCGAGGTGCTGGCCGGTGGGCTCTCGACCACCGAGCGCGATGTGCGGGTGGCCCGCGCCCGCGAGGCGGCGGCCTTGCTGCTGGCCGACTGGCCGGCCGCCGACCGGGCGCAGTATCTCGGCCTCGGCTATCCCGGCTACTGGCTGGCGTTCGACCCCGAGAGCCATGCCCGCCATGCCCGCATGATCCGCGAGGCCGAGCAGCGCTCGGCCCCGCTGACGGTGCGCACCCAGCCGCTGCCCGACCGCGCGGTGACCGAGGTGACGGTCTACGCCGCCGACCATGCCGGGCTGTTCAGCCGCATCGCCGGTGCCTTGGCGGTGGCCGGCGCCTCGATCGTCGATGCCCGCATCCACACGCTGACCAACGGCATGGCGCTGGACACCTTCTGGATTCAGGACTCCGCCCGCAACGTGATCGACGCGCCGGGGAAGCTGGCGCGGCTCTCGGTGCTGATCGAGCAGGCGCTGTCCGGCCGGCTGAAGCTCACCCACGAAATCCGCAAGATGTCGCAGAGCCTGCTCGGCGCGCGGCTCAGGGCGATGCATGTGCCGCCGCGGGTGGTGATCGACAACCATGCCTCCAACACCCATACCGTGCTGGAGGTGAACGGCCGCGACCGGCCGGGCCTGCTGCACGACGTGACCGCGGCGATCAGCGAGCAGGGGCTGCAGATCGCCTCGGCGCATGTCACCACCTACGGCCAGCGGGCGGTGGATGTGTTCTATGTGAAAGACGTGTTCGGCCTGAAGGTGGAGAACGAACGTCGTCTGGCGCAGTTGCGCGAGGCGCTGCTGCAGGCGCTGGGAACCTCCGAACCGACCCACGTGGCGCCCACCGGCAAGAAGCGCCCCACCGCCGCCGACGTGGTGTGATGGGCGCGCCGATGAGCCGCCATGCGCCCTGGCTTGCCGCCATCCTGACCGGCACGGCGCTGGTGGCAGTGGCGCCGGCAGCGGCCCGTGCCCAGGCGACCCGGACCCCGCCGGCCGACGCCGACGCTATCGCCGGGACACGGTTGATCCAGGTCAGCCAGATTGACCCGAAGGGTGGCCTGATCGGCGCGCCGAACGAGGTCGCCTGCCCGCCCAGCGGCTGCCAGACGATCATCGACCTCACCACCGCCGCGCTGCCGGAGCCGTTCCTGTTCTCGGTCGAGTTCGTCGGCCGCGGCGCCTATGTGACGCTGTCGCCGCGCTCGATCGCCACCGCCGAGGTGCTGGAATTCAGCGAAGGCCACACGGGCCCGATCTTCGTGCCGCTGCACGGCCGCGACCGGCAACTGGTGAGCATGGCGTTCATCATCGTACGCTCGGCGACGTTGCGGGCTCTGGAGCCAGACAAGGGTGCCGACGTGCTGGCCAGCGGCCGGGTGTTCAACCGCAAGCGCTACCCGGACCTCACGCTGCGGGTGATCTTTTCGCCGCCCGGAGCGTGAGCCCGCCCGCCCGCCGCCCCCGCTTCAGCGCGGTTTCAATTCCAACGCCCCGCGCGCCACCTTGCCGCTCAATATGTCCGTCACCTCGATCCGCCAGCGCCCGGTTGGCGCATCGCGGTCGAATGCGGCCTGCCATTCGGCGCCGACGCCGCGCAACACCCGCACCCCGGAATAGCCGGCCTCCGCCTGGCCCGCCGGGTTGAACAGCTGAATACGCAGCGCATGCGCCGCGGTGTCGGGGGCGGCCAGCGCCAGATGCCAGGTGACGGTGTCGCCCGCCACCGCCTCGGCCGGGCCGCTGAGGGTCGGGCCGGACAGCGGCGCCGGGGAGATCGCCAGCAGGGTCGGCGCCACCGGGTCGAGCGTGATGGCGATGTGGTCGGCGCTGGCATATTGGCGGCCGCTGCGCAGCTCGCGGATGCTGGAAGCGGCGGCCAGCCGCAGGTCCAGCGGACCGGGCTGGGCAACGGGCGCGCCGCCAGCGGGCGGGTCCTGCTCCAGCGCCAGCAATGTCACCCCGCCGCTGCGCAGCACCCGAATCGCGATGCCGCCAGCCTTGCTGCCATCCGGCTGGCGCAGCGAGAAGCCGGCGATGATGCCGGCCCGCGCCAGCGCATCCGCCATGCCGTCCAGCGCCACCAGATGCGGCGCCAGATCGGCCAGCGCCGCGACGTCCAGCCGCCGACCATGGCCATCGAACTGGCCGGGGGCGCCATCCGCCACCACCACCCCGCCGGCGGCCTGAAACGCGCGGATGGCGGCCACGGCTTCCGGCGACAGCGCGATCGTCTGCGGCAGCACCAGTGCCCGCGGGGCGCCGGGGGCGGTGAGCAGCCCGTCCGCCAGCATCTGCGCCGAGACGAAATGCGGCGTCAGGCCGAGATGGGTCAATGTGCGCACCGTGGCGGCGATGGCGCGCCGCATCCGGTTGTCGTCGTTGTCCTCGACCTCGGAGCCGCGTTCGGTCCACGGCGTGCCCTCGGCGCGGCGCGCCAGCAGCCATTCCACATGCTGGCCGGTGGGGGAATACAGGATGGCGACCGGGCCCGGCTGCGGGCGCATGGCGATCAGCTGCGCGCCCAGCCCGCCGCGCAACTCGTGCAGCAGCGGCGCCATGGCGCGGGCGCGGGGACTGGGGGTGCCGGCGTCATCGACGAAATCCTGCTTCTCGTCCCACAGGATCAGCCCGCGCGCGCCCAGCAGCATGCTGTGCCAGATGCGCCGGTTCTCCGCCGGGCCGCCGCCGAAGCCGGTGGTCAGCACCACCAGGTCGGGGTTGAACGAGCGGGCGATATCGATGCTGTCGCCGGCGCCGTACATCTCCATCGCGTCCACCGCGCTTGCCAGGCGGATATAGTCGTAGCCGCCGGGGCCGGGCGCCTGGGTGCCCTCGATGCCGGCAAGACCGTCCGGATCGCCTTCATGCAACCCGTCGGTGCCAACCCGCAGCGCGTCGGCGAACGCCTGGTCCATGAAGCTGCGGAAATCGGTCCAGGCGGATTCGTTGCCGTCGCGGCGGGCCAGCGCCTGGGTGGTGGTGGGCGGCACCACCGCATCCCAGGTGGCGAAATCGCTGCCCCATTGCCGGTTCAACGCCGCCAGCGAGGGGTATTGCCGGCGCAGCCAGATCCGCATCGCCGCCAGTGAGTCCGGCCCGCGGTCGAAATCCCACGCCGCCGCCAGATCGGCGATCCCCGGCTCGTCGCCCAGGTTGTAGAACAGCGGCCGGTAGCGGGCGAAAGCACGGCCGTTGTCTCGCAGCCTTGTGGCGATACGTGCAAGCCATGCCGGGTCCGAAAGGCTCGGCGTGCGGATGAACACCGAGGGGTCGGACGGATCGGCGCGATAGCGGCGCTGCGCCTCGGTGAACAGGAAGTTCGGCGCCGAGGGATGCTCAGGCGTCCAGCGGTGATAGGCGGAATAGAAATCGGTGGCGATGTTCTCCAGATAGATGCGCATGCCGGCCTGCTGCGAAGCGGCGAGCAGCGCCGGAATGCCGGCCTCGTCCACCGGCCCGCGAAAGCCGAACTGCATGGCCCCGTCCACGCCGACCTTGCGCATCGCGGTGTAGCGGGCGGCCGACTGGTTCTGCCACATAATGACGTGGAAATCCTGCCAGCCGCGCGCCTGGGCGGTCCCGGCGGCAAAACCAAGGCCGGCGAGCAGCACGGCGGCGATCCGCAGCTTCATGATCCATGCCCCGCATCGGGCCGGCGCGCCAGCAGCGCCGGCAGGAAGATCAGCGTCACCAGTTGGGTGCAGCCCAGCGCGATCAGCAGCAGCGTGCCCATGCTGGCGGTGCCAGGGTGGCGGCTGGCGGCCAGCGAACCGAACGCGGTCGCCGTGGTCAGCGCCGAGAACAGGATCGCCCGCGCCGTACCGGTGCCGAGGAACAGCCGGTGGCCGGCCCGCCAGTTCATCACGAAATAGATGTTGAACGACACACCGACCCCCAATAGCAGCGGCAGCGCGATGATATTGGCGAAATTCAGCGGAATATGCAGCGCCGCGATCACCACCACGGTCAGCAGCGCCGACAGCAGCAGTGCCGCCATGGTCAGCGCCACCTCCAGCGGCCGGCGCAGCGCCAGCGACAGCAGCACGGCGATGGCCAGCAGGGCGCCGATCGCCGCGCTGCGGAAGGCGCCGACGATGGTGTCGGCACTCTGCACGATGCCGACCGCCGAGCCGCCGGCATCCGGCGCGACCGAGCGCACCTCGGCGACGAACGCACGCAAGCCTTGGGAATCCTGCGCCGATCGCACCGCCACCGCCTGCACCCGCACCCGCCCATCCGGCAGCTTCCAGTCGCGCGCCAGTTCGGGCGGAATATCGGCGGCGGTCACCGGGCCGACATCGAGCCCATCGCGCAATCGCTCCAACTGCTTCGGCAGGAAGCGGGTGAGTGCCGCGTTGGCAGCCAGCAGGGTGGCGTCGTCGGCGGTGGCCAGCCGGTCCAGGTCGCCGCCGATCAGCGCCAGCGGCGCGTTCTTGGCGAGCTTGTCGCCGGCATTGTCGATCTGCGCCAGCGCGGTGCGGGCCGCCAGCCGGATATCGCCGGGGGTGACCGGGGCGGCCTCGGCGCGCGGCGCCAGGGTGGCGCCGAGGATCGAGGCGGCGTCGGCGATGATCGGCAGCTTGGCCTGCTGGTCGTCGGGCACGAAACTGGACAGCGTCACCACCTGATCGACCAACTTCAGGCGGCGCAGCCTGGCCACCAGCGCGTCGGCGGCGGCCTGGTTCGGCGCCAGGATGTCGGCGGTATACGGGCTGGTCACCGGGTTGGCCATCAGGTCCGAGAGCGTGCGCATCGCCTCGGTGGAGGCGTCCTTGGTGTGCAGCGGGTCGCTGTCGAAGCGCAGCTGCGGCAGCAGCAACAGGCCCAGCAGCCCCAGCGTGGCGAAGCCGGCCAGCACCGGGGCGCGGAACCGCACCACGCGCCGCTCCAGCCGCCCGGCCCAGGCGTAGCCCACCGCCTCGTCGCCGCCCAGCGGCCGCAGCAGGGTCAGCACCGCCGGCAGGAAGCCTAGCGTGCAGGCGCAGGCGATCAGCATGCCGACGCCGGCGATCAGCCCGAGTTCCGCGACACCCTGGAAATCGGTCGGCACGAAGGCCAAAAACCCGGCGGAGGCAGCCACCGCCGCCACCAGCACCTGCGGCCCGACCACCACCGCAGTGGCGTGCAGCGCCCGGCCACGCCGCGGCCCTGGATAGGACAACTGCATCTCGCGGTAGCGCACGCAGAACTGGATGGCGAAATCCACCGCGATGCCGACGAACAGGATGGCGAACGCCACCGAGATCAGGTTCAGCGTGCCCACCGCCAGCGCCGCGAAGCCACTGGTCAGCGCCAGCCCCAGCCCCAGCGTGGCGGCGATCGCCACGATCAGCCGCCAGTCGCGCACCGCCAGCACCAGCCACAGCAGCACCAGCACCAGGCTGGCGATGGTGGCCAGCAGCGCGCCCTGGGCGACGGTGGCGAACTCCTCATCGGCCAGCGCCACCGATCCGGTGAGCCGCACATGTGCCTGGCCGCTGCGCACGAACTCCAGCTTCGCCGCCGCCGCCCGCAGCGCCTCCGAGCCAACCAGCCCCGGCTCCAGCGCGCCATAATCCAGCTTCGGCTTGGCCAGCACGATGCGGTACGGCCCGGCCAGATCGACCAGCTTGCCGCCCAGCAGACGCTGCCAGGACAGCGGCTGCGGATGGCCGGCCAGGGCGTCGGCCAGCGCGGTGTGGAAGGCCAGCAGCGCCGGGGCGAATGAGCCCAGATCGGCCTGCCCGCGCTGCACCCCCATCGCCATCAGCGCCAGCCCGGCGAACAGCCCGCGCGCGCTGGGGTCGGCAACCAGTTGGCCAAGGAACGGCTGCGCATCGATGGTGCGGTCCATCACCTGGCCCAGCGTCTTCGGGTCGAGGAACATCAGGCCGTATTTTTCCAGATACGGCGAGGCGGCCGGCTCGCGGACCAGGGTGAAATGCGTCGTGTCGGCCGAGAGCGCCGTGGTCAACTCCCGCGCCGTCTGCTCGGCGATCTCCGGACTGGCGCCATCCACCACCGCCACCAGCAGGTCCTGGAACTGCGGAAACGCCTTCGCCAGCGCGATCTCCCGCTGCCGCCAGGGCAGAGACTTGGCGAACATCTCCTCGGTGTTGGTGGTGATGCCGAGATGCGTCATAGCCAGCCAGCCGGCCAGCACCGCCAGCAACACCCCGCTCACCACCACCGCCAGAGCGTGACGGCTGCTGCGTTCGGCCAGGGTGGCAATCAGGCGCGTGATGTCGGGGAGGCGGGGCAACGGCATGCGGCACGGAGATCCATGTTCGGGCGGCGGCGGAGAGGTGGGAATAGTCGCTCCGCTTCGCGCGGTCCATGCGCGTTTGGTTCATCTGGGGTGCGGGTAGGAAGGAAGTCTTCTTTGTTTGAAAACAAAGAAGCAAAAAAACTTCATCCCCTGGAGTGTACGGAATCTCCGCCTCTCGATGCTGCAAGGCGGATAGAGTTTTTTGCGCGCTTTTTTTCAAAAAAGCGCTGCTTCCTACCCTACCGGCAATCCCACGTAATTCTCCGCCAGCGCCATCGCCCCAACCGGCGAGGAGGTGACATAGTCCAGTTCCGCCTGCTGTATCCGCCGCTCGAACGGCGTGTGCTGCGCGAAGCGGTGCAGCAGCGAGGTCATCCACCAGGAGAACCGTTCCGCCTTCCAGGCGCGGCGCAGCGCGGTGTCGGAATAGGCGTCCAGCAGCCTCGCATCGCCGCGCGCGAACCAGGCATCCAGCGCGCGGGCCAGCACTGTCACATCCGCGACGGCCAGATTCATGCCCTTGGCGCCGGTCGGCGGCACGATATGCGCGGCGTCACCGGCCAGCACCAGGCGGCCGGCGCGCATCGGTTCGCCAACATAGCTGCGCATTGCGGTGATGCCTTTCTGCCGGATCGGCCCTTCCGGCAGCGCGAAACCGGCCGCGTCGGCCAACCGCAGGCGCAGTTCGTCCCAGATGCGCGCATCGGGCCACTGCGCCAGATCCTCGTCGGGCGGGACCTGGAGATACAGCCGGCTCAGAGTCGGGCCGCGCATCGAGGCCAGCGCGAAACCGGCGCCGTGGCTGGCATAGACCAGTTCATCATTGGCCGGCGCCGCCTCGGCCAGGATGCCGAGCCAGCCGAACGGATAGCTGCATTCGAATGCATTGAGCACGCCGGCGGGCATCGCGGCGCGGCCGATACCGTGGAAGCCATCGCAGCCGGCGACGATGTCGCAGTCCAGAGTCTGCACGCGGTTGTCATGGCGGAAGCTGATGCGGGGCGCATCGGCCAGGATGCCGTCGATCGCCAACCCTTCGGCCTCGAACAGCAGCGGCAACCCAACCGCCAGCCGGGCGGCGATCAGGTCGCGCAATACCTCGTGCTGGCCGTAGACCATGATGCTCTTGCCGGTGAGCCCGGTGAGGTCGATGCGGTGGCTGGCGCCGTTGACCCGCAGCACCACGCCATGATGCGGCAGGCCCTCGCGGTCCATCCGCGCGCCGAGGCCGATGGCACGCAGCAATTCGGCGGCCTGATGCTCCATCACCCCGGCGCGGATGCGGCTTTCCACATGCGCGCGGGTGTGGGTCTCCAGGATGACACTATCGACGCCGGCGAGGTGCAGAAGATGGCCGAGCAACAACCCGGCCGGGCCGGCGCCGATGATGCCGACCTGGGTGCGCGTTGCGGCTTCCTCCCGGCGTTCCTTGCGGGATCAGGCGGCCCTGGCGGTGGCGATCGCCTTCCAGACCTTCTCGGCCGTCGCCGGCATGTCCAGATGGGTGACACCCACCGGGGTCAGCGCATCGACGATGGCGTTCATCACCGCCGGCGGGCTGCCGACCGCGCCGGCCTCGCCGGCGCCCTTCACCCCCAGCGGGTTGGTGAGGCAGGGCACCTCGATCAGGTCGACCTCAATATCCGGCAGGTCGTCGGCGCGCGGCAGCGTGTAGTCCATCAGGCTGCCGGAGATCAGCTGGCCGGACTCCGCATCGTAGACGGTATGCTCCAGCACCGCCTGGCCGAAGCCCTGCGCCACGCCGCCCTGCACCTGGCCACGCACGATCATCGGGTTGACCGTCTTGCCCATGTCGTCGGTCACCGTGTAGCGCACCAGCTTGGTCACGCCGGTCTCGGGATCGATCTCCACCTCGGCGATATGGCAGCCATTGGGGAAGGTGTGGGCGTCGATATTGGCCACCTCGGCGGCGTCCAGAATGGTGGCGTCCTGGCCCTTGGCGGCGCGGGCGCGCTGGGTGGCGGCCAGGGTCATGATGTCGATGCCGCGATCGGTGCCGGTGACGCTGAAGCGGCCGGCCTCGAACACGATATCGGCCATCGCCGCTTCCAACGCCTCGGAGGCGGCGCGGCGGCCCTTCTCGATCACCGTGGCGGCAGTGGCGAAGATCGCCTGGCCCTCGGAATACAGGCTGCGGGCGCCGCCGGTACCGCCGCCGGTGGGGATGGTGTCGGTGTCGCCCTGCTTCACCCGCACCTTTTCGCCGGGCACCCCCAGCCTGTCGACGGTGAGTTGCACATAGGCGGTCTCGTGCCCCTGGCCGGTGGATTGGGTGCCGACATAGACGTCGACAAAGCCGTCATCGGTGAAGCGCACCTCGGCGCGCTCGGTGGCGGCACCGCCGGTGGCCTCCAGGTAATAGGCCATGCCGATGCCGCGGCGCTTGCCTTTCGCGGCCGAGGCGGTGCGCCGGGTCTCGAAGCCGGCCCAGTCCATGTGCTTCAGCCCATGGTCCATCACCAGCTTGAAGTCGCCGCTGTCGTAGTTCTTGCCCACCGGCGTCTTGTGCGGCATCTGCTCCGGCCCGACCATGTTGCGCCGGCGCAATTCCACCCGGTCGATACCCATCTCGCGCGCCGCGGCGTCGACCAGCCGCTCCACCAGGTAGTTCGATTCCGGCCGCCCGGCGCCGCGATAGGCGTCCACCGGCACGGTGTTGGTGAACACGCCGAGCACGTTGGCATAGACCGCCTGGAAGCCGTAGACGCTGGCCAGCACGCCGGTGCCGGCGGCGGTGGGGATATAAGGGCCGAAATTGGACAGATAAGCGCCCATATTGGCCACGTTGCGGGTGCGCAGCGCCAGGAACTTGCCCTGCGCGTCCATCGCGATCTCGCCGACGGTGACGTTGTCGCGCCCCTGGGTGTCACACAGGAACGCCTCGGAGCGCTCGGAGGTCCATTTCACCGGGGCGCCCAGCTTGCGCGCGGCGTAGCTGGTCAGCACATGCTCGGGGAACAGGAACAGCTTCATGCCGAAGCCGCCGCCGACATCCGGCGTGATGATGCGGAAGCTCTCCGCGCCGGTGTTGAAGATGGTCGGGCCGAGGATGTCTTTCAGCAGCCAGCCGCCCTGGGTGTTGGTGCGCAGCGTCCAGCGCTTGCTGTCGGCGTCGTAGCTGGCCAGGGCGGCGCGCGGCTCGATCGAGTTCACCACGATGCGGTTGTTGACCACCTTGAGCTTGGTCACATGCGCGGCGCTGGCGAACAGGCCCTCCACCTGCTCCTTCTGGCCGATCTCCCAGTCGAAGCAGATATTGCCCGGTGCGGCGTCCCACACCAGCGGCTGGCCCTTGCTCATCGCATCGTCGGTGCCGGTGACCGAGGGCAGCACATCGTAATCGACCATCACCGCCTCGGCGCCGTCGCGGGCGGCCTGCAGGGTTTCGCCGACGATGAAGGCCACCGGCTCGCCGACATGGCGCACCATGCCGTTGGCCAGCACCGGACGGTCGGGGCTGATCTGCGCGCTGCCGTCGCGGTTGGTCAGCTTGGCGAGGCAGGGCAGCAGGCCGATGCCGTCGGCCCTGATGTTCGCCGAGGTGTAGACCGCGCACACCCCCGGCACCGCGCGGGCCGCCGCCGCGTCGGTGGCGGTGATCCGCGCCATGGCGTGCGGGCTGCGCAGCACCACACCGTACAACACGCCCGGCAGCGTGCCGTCATCGGTATAGGAGCCGGCGCCCTTCAACAGGCGCGGGTCTTCCACGCGGCGGACAGGCTGGGCGACACCGAACTGAGCCATGGCGTTTCTCTCCGATTTTCGTCTCGTGCCGCAGGATGCACGCTTAAGGGCCGCCCCGCCAAGGGGGTATCGGCCCGGTGATATCAGTGCCCGGTATCGACGCGCCGGCCGCCGAACATCCCGGCGCTGCGTTCACGCAGCCGCTGGAAGGTCACGTACAGCATCGGGATCAGGAAGATGCCAAGCAAGGTCGCCAGGATCATGCCGCCGAACACCGGCATGCCGACCGCGCGGCGCGACAGCATCGCAGCACCCTGGGCAGTGATCAGCGGCACCAGCCCGAGGATGAACGAGATCGAGGTCATCAGCACGGCGCGGAACCGCATCCGGGCCCCGGCGGCGGCGGCCTCGATGATCGGCCGTCCGGCCTCGCGCTGCTCCTTGGCGAACTCGACGATCAGGATGCCGTTCTTGGCCGCCAGCGCGATCAGCACCACGAGGCCGATCTGGCCGTAGAGGTCGAGCGGCATGCCGCGCAGCACCAGCCCGGCGAACGCCCCCAGCACGCCGACCGTGACGCTCAGCAGCACCGGCACCGGGATCACCCAGCTTTCGTACAATGCCACCAGGAACAGGTAGGCGAACAGCACCGCCAGCGCCAGGATCGACCCGGTCTGCCCGGTCGACCGCACCTCCTGGTACGAGGTGCCTGACCAGTCGAAGCTGTAGCCGGAGGGCAGCGTCTTGGCGGAAATCTGCGCCATCGCCGCCAGCGCGTCGCCCGACGAGACGCCCGGCCCCGGCGAACCGGTGACGGTGATCGCCGGGTAGTTGTTGAACCGGCTGATGGTCTGCGGCCCCAGCACGATGCGCGCCGAGGCCACCGAGCGCAGCGGCACCATGGCGCCGGTTTTGCTGCGGATAAAGATGCGCCAGACCGCCGACAGATCGGTGCGGTCGGCCGCCTCACCCTGCACCAGCACCTGCCAGGAACGGCCGTACAGGTTGAAATCATTGACGTAGATGCCGCCCAGCGTGGCCTGCAAGGCGGAGAAGATGTCGGTGATCGCCAGCCCCAGCGCCTGCGCCTTGTCGCGGTCGATATCCAGGAAGATGCTCGGCGTGGTGGCGGTGAAGGTGGAGAACACCCGCGACAGATGCGGGTCCTGGTTGGCCGCCGCCAGCAGGCCCTGCAAGGCGCTGGCCATATCCGCCGGGTCGCGGCCCTCCAGGTTCTCCAACTGGTATTCGAAGCCGCCCGAGGTGGACAGCCCGATGATCGGCGGCAGGTTGAACGGGAAGATCTGCGCCGAACGGATCTGCTGTGCCTGCCCGAACACCTGCCCGATCACCGCCTGCGCCCGGTCGGCCACCGCGGTGCGATCGGCAAACGGCTTCAGGCGCACCACCATGAAGGCGGCATTGCTCTGCGCGCCGCCGCTCATCAGCGAGAAGCCGACGATCGACAGCAGGTTCTCCACCTGCGGCATCTTGCGCAGCATGTCCTCGGTGCGGGCAACGACGGCGCGGGTGCGCGAGACCGAAGCGCCGTCGGGCAATTGCACCGAGATGAAGAACGCGCCCTGGTCCTCCTCGGGCAGGAAGCTGGTCGGGGTCAGTTTGGCCAGCCCGAACACCCCGGCGCCGGCAATCGCCACCACCAGCACCGCCAGCACCGCGAACCGCAGCAGCCGGGTGATGGTGCGGGCGTAGCCATCGCGCACCCGGTCGATGCCGCCCAGCACCCGCCCCATGATGCCGCGCCGCTTGCCGGTATGGCGCAGCAGCACGCCGCACAGCGCCGGCGCCAGGGTGAGCGCCGAAGTTGCCGAGATCAGCATCGCCACCGCGATGGTCACCGCGAACTGGCGGAACAACTGGCCCGACACACCGGGAATGAAGGCGATCGGCACGAACACCGACAGCAGCACCAGCGAGATCGCGATGATCGGCCCGGTAATCTGCGCCATCGCCTTCTTGGTGGCGTCTTTCGGCGACAGGTCCGGCTCCTCCTCCAGCACCCGCTCGACGTTCTCCACCACCACGATGGCGTCATCCACCACGATGCCCACCGCCAGCACCAGTGCCAGCAGCGTCACCGTATTGGCCGAGAAGCCGATCGCCAGCAGCACCGCGATGGTGCCGATCAGGCTGACCGGCACCACCACCGCCGGGATCAGGGTGGCGCGGATGTTGCCGAGGAACAGGAACACCACCAGCACCACCAGCACGAACGCCTCGGCCAGCGTCTTCAGCACCTGGCCGATGGTGTCGGCGACGAAGGTGGAGCTGTCGTAGAAGACGATCTTCTTCATCCCGGCCGGGAAGCGGGTGGCCAACTGGTCCAGCACCTTGCTGACCGCCGCCGAGGTGTTCACCGCATTGGCGCCGGGGGCGAGATAGACCGCGATCGAGACCGCCGGCTTGCCGTTCAGCCGGCTCTCGGTATCCAGGTTGGCCGCCGCCAGTTCCACCCGGGCGATATCGTGCAGCCGCAGCACCGAGCCGTCCGGGTTGGCGCGGATCACCAGGTCGCCGAATTCCGCCGGCGTCACCAACCGGCCCTTGGTCTGCAGGTTGATCTGGAACTGGTTGGCGTCGCTGGTCGGCTGGGCGCCGATCCGCCCGATCGCGCCCTGCACGTTCTGGGTCTGCAGGGCGGCGATGATGTCGGTCGGCACCAGGCCGAGGCTGGTCAGCCGCCCGGTGTCGAACCAGATGCGCATCGAGTAGTCCTGCGCGCCGAAGATCGTCGCCTGGCCGACGCCCGGCACCCGGGCCACCGCGTCCAGCACGTTGATCGTCACGTAGTTGGAGACGAACAGCGGGGTGAGCTGGGGGTCCTCGCTGTAGATCTGCGCGAATTCCAGGATCGCCGAGCTTTGCTTGGCCACCTTGATGCCCTGGCGCTGCACCTCGGCTGGCATCTTGGACAGCACAGCCTGCACCCGGTTGTTGACGTTGACGGTGTCGATATCCGGGTTGGTGCCCAGGTTGAAGCTAACCGTGAGCGAATAGCTGCCGTCATTGCCGCTGTTGGACTGCATGTACAGCATCTGGTCGACGCCGTTGATCGCCGCTTCCAGCGGCTGGGCCACCACGGCCGCCACCACCGCGGCCGAGGCGCCGGGGAAATTGGTGCTCACCCGCACCTGCGGCGGCACGATATCGGGGAACTGCGCCACCGGAATCCGGGTGGCGGCAATCAGCCCGGCTAGCGTGATGACGATGGCCATCACCACCGCCAGCCGCGGGCGGTCGATGAAAACGGCGGAGATCATGCGCTCAGTTCCGTGCCGCCGGAGCGGCAGGGGCCGCCGAAGCAGGCGCCGCGCCCGGTTCGCCGGCGGCCGGCGCCGGATTCACCACGATGCCGGGCCGCACCCGCTGGATACCGTCGGCCACCACCTGCTCGCCTTCCTTCAGGCCGTCGGTCACCATCGCCAGCGCCGGGGTGGACTGGCCGAGCTCGATCCGCCGCTGCTCCACCTTGTTGCCGGCAGCGACCACATACACATAGCTGCCCCGCTGGTCGGACAGCACGGCAGCGCGCGGGATCGCCAGCGCGGTCACCGGCTTGACGCCCTCCAGCAGCACGGTGACGAACTCGCCATCGAGCAGTGGGCGGTTGCCAGGCGTGTCGGCGCGCGCGCCAGGCAGCAGCGGGTTGGCGATGCTGGCGCGCAAGGTGAGCGTGTCTGTGCCCTGCGCCACGCTGGGGTCGGCGTAGTCCAGCGTGCCCACCTGGTCGTACAGCTTGCCATCGGCCAGCCGCAGCCTGACCTGCACCGCCGAGAAGCCGCCGGCACCGGCATAGCGGTCGCGCAATTCCAGCGCCGCCCGCACCGAGATCGGGAAGGTCACATACATCGGGTCCTGGCTGACGATGGTGGCGAGCGGGCCGGAGCCGGGGGTGACCACGTTGCCCACCGCCAGCGCCGTGCGACCGATCTTGCCGGCGATCGGCGCGCGAATTTCGGTATAGCCAAGGCTGATCACCGAGGCCTGCAACTGCGCCTGGTTGGCCTGCAACTGGGCGGCGGTGCTGGCCTGGTTGGCCTCCGCGGTATCCACTGCCGAGACCAGCCCGGCCGGTGAGCCGATCAGCGATTTCGCCCGGGTCAGTTGGATCTGGGCGTTCTTCAGCAGCGCCTGGGTCTGCGCCACCGCTGCCTGCTTGGCGACCACATCGGCCTCGAACGGCGGCCGCTCCAGCCGATACAGCAGGTCGCCCGTGGCAACCTCGGAGCCTTCCTTGAACAGCCGCTCCTCGATGAACGCGGTGACCCGCGCAACCAGCGCCACCCGGTCGGTGGCCTGCACCCGGCCGACATACTCGCTGCTCTGCACCATCGGCCGCTCGCGCACGGTCACCACGCCCACCGCCGGCGGGCCGCCGGGGCCGAATTGCGCTTCGGCTGGCGGCGCGGACAGCAGCACGGCGGCACATGCCAGCAGCGGAGCGATGGCGATAATCCGGCGACGGCGCATGCGAGAACCTCGACCCACGGCCCCGGGCAGGGGGGGCGGAGCAGCCCGCCATCTGTGTTGGTGCGCCCTCATAGGACATATTCCGGGTGCATTGCGAGCCTGTTACTGTTCGCAGCCCCGTGGCTTGTCATCGCGCCACCCGCGCGCCACCCTCGCACCAGAGCAGGAGAGCCGTCATGAGCGAACACGTCACCATCTGCGAGGTCGGCCCGCGCGACGGGCTGCAGATCGCCAAGGGCCGCATGCCGACCGCGGTGAAAACCCGCTGGATTGCAGCGCTGGCCGCCGCCGGCCTGCCGCATATCGAGGTCGGCAGCTTCGTGCCCGCCTCGGTGATCCCGCAACTGGTCGACACGCCGGAGATCGTCCGCCGCGCCGTGCTGCTGCCCAACGTCATCATCCAGGCGCTAGCGCCCAACCTGCGCGGCGCCCAGGGCGCCTATGCCGCCGGTGCGCATCGCATCAGCATCCCGGTCTCGGTCAGCGTCGGCCACAGCCGCGCCAACCTCAACCGCACCCCCGACGAGCAGGTGGCCGAGGTCGGCCGCATGGTCGCCTGGCTGCGTGCCCAGCCGCGCCATGTGACCGTGGAGGCCGCCTGCTCCACCGCGTTCGGCTGCTCGATCGACGGCGCGGTGGCCGAATCCGAGGTGGTGCGCATCGCCGCCGGGCTGGCCGAGGCCGGGGCCGACGACCTGTCGCTGGCCGATACCGTCGGCTACGGCAACCCGGCGATGATCCGCTCCACCGTCCGCGCGGTGCGTGCGGTGGTCGGCCCGGCGCTGAAGGGGCTGCACCTGCACGATACCTGCGGCGTCGGCATCGCCAACGCGCTGGCCGGGCTGGACGAGGGCATCCGCAAGTTCGACTCGGCACTGGCCGGGCTCGGCGGCTGCCCGTACGCGCCCGGCGCCTCGGGCAATATCGTCACCGAGGACCTGGTGTTCATGCTGGAGAGCATGGGCTTCAGCACCGGCGTCGCCCTGGAGAAGCTGCTCGCCGCCCGCGCCATCCTGCACGAGGGCCTGCCGAGCGAGCCGATGCACGGCAACCTCGCCAAGGCCGGCATCCCGCGCACCTTCGCCAAAGCTGCCTGAGCATGTCCTCGCAGCCGCTCACCGGCATCAAGGTGGTCGAGTTCGTCCATATGGTGATGGGCCCCACCTGCGGCCTGGTGCTGGCCGATCTCGGTGCCGATGTGGTGAAGGTGGAACCGGCGCCGGCCGGCGACAACACCCGCCGCCTGCCCGGCTCCGGCGCCGGCTTCTACGTGATGGCCAACCGCAACAAGCGCAGCCTGGCCGTGGACCTCAAGAGCGCCGAGGGCCACACCCTGGTGATGAAGTTGATCGCCACCGCCGACGTGGTGGTGGAGAACTTCCGGCCGGGCGCCATGGACCGGCTGGGCTTCGGCTACGAGGCGCTGGCGAAACTCAACCCGCGGCTGATCTACTGCTCCTGCAAAGGCTTCCTGCCCGGCCCGTACGAAACCCGCACCGCGCTCGACGAGGTGGTGCAGATGATGGGCGGCCTCGCCTACATGACCGGCCCGCCCGGCCGGCCGCTGCGCGCCGGTTCCTCGGTCAACGACATCATGGGCGGCATGTTCGGCGCCATCGGCATCCTGGCGGCGCTGAACGAGCGCCATGTCACTGGCCTCGGCACCCATGTGCAGTCCGGCCTGTTCGAGAACAACACCATGCTGGTCGCCCAGCACATGGCGCAATACGTGGTGACCGGCAAGGAAGCCGCCCCGATGCCGAACCGCGCCAGCGTCTGGCCGATCTACGACACCTTCGACGTTTCGGACGGCCAGGTGTTCATCGGCGCCGTCACCGACACCCAATGGAACCTGTTCTGCGCCGCCTTCGGCCTCGACGACCTGCTGGCCGACCCGACGCTGGCCACCCAGCACGACCGCCACATGGCCCGCCCGCGCACCATCCCGCGCATCGCCGAGGCGCTGAAGAGCTACACCCGCACCGCCCTGATGGCGAAAATGGAAGCCCTCGGCCTGCCGTTCGCGCCGATCTCCCGTCCGATCGAGTTGTTCGACGACCCCCACCTCAATGCGTCGGGTGGCCTGCTGGCGATGACGCTGCCGGACGGCAAGCAGACCAAACTCCCCGCCCTGCCGCTCTCGCTCGACGGCCATCGCCTGAAGTTGCGCCGCAACCCGCCGAAAACCGGCGAGCACGATGCCGAGATCGCCCGCGAACTCGGGTATTCCGACGTAGAAATCGCCGAGTTGCGGGAGAGAGGGGTGCTGGTCTGAAGGGGCTGCTTTTTTTGAAACGCAGGGCGCAAAAATCGTTATTCGTTGGGGCAGTTTCGCCCTTTGGCGTCCCGCAGCTGGTCGGGAATACCGTCATGCTCCCCCATCGTCCTCCGGGGCGCATTCTCCCACCAATCCTCGCGCATCGCCCGCCGCTCCGGATGCATCGGGTAGACCACCCGGTTATCCGCTCGGTTGGTATCGCCCACCACCAGCAGGCACGCCTCCTGATCGGTATTGTTGATGAAGGTGTGTGACACCCCGTCACCCGGCGGAAACCCTACTCCATCGCCCGGCGCCAGCCGCACCAACGCCCCGTCCAGCCACACATCCGGCGTGCCGGAGATCACATAGACAAATTCCTCCTCCGTGCTCTCAGCATGCGGAAACGAGGTCCGCCGCCCCGGCGGCAGCCGTTCATGGTTGATCCCGAGCCGCGCGAACCCGAAATGCCGCCCGAATGGGGCACGGACGCTCAGCAACTCGTCATCGCCCGGGTAGCGGCTGGTGTCCGGCTTCTCGATATCGCGCCAATGGACGATGTTGGCGGCCCGTTTCATGGATGGCACCGGCTCGGCCTAAACGTTCCGCCCGTGGCAATGCTTGTATTTCTTGCCTGATCCGCACGGGCAAGGGGCATTGCGCGGACTGTTGTGCCAGGTGGAGATGTCGTTGGGGTCCACCGCGTCGTAGCGAATCGTGGTGGCGATCACCGCCGGCGCAGGCGCCCCGCCGGCCATCTCGAATTCCGCATCCTGGCCAACCGGCTCGGCGTGGCTTTCGATCAGGCCGGCCATCGGCTGCGGCGGCGCAACCTCCTGGCCGAGCGAGACGCCGGCCAGATAGGCGGTCACCCGCTGCTTCAACTCGTCCAGCATGGCGTTGAACATCGCGAAGGCTTCGCTCTTGTACTCGTTGAGCGGGTCGAGTTGGCCATAGGCCCGCAGCCCAATGCCCTGGCGCAGATGATCCAGCGCCAGCAGATGCTCCTTCCACACCTGGTCAAGTATTTGCAGCAACAGGCTTTTCTCGACGAAACGCATCGTCTCCGGCCCGAAATTGGCCGCCTTCGCCGCCATCATCTGGTCGGCCGAACGCTCCAGCCGCTCGCGGATCTGGGTCTCGTCAATCCCCTCCTCGCGCGCCCACTCCTCCACCGGCAGGTCCATGTTGAGCACCCGGCGCACGTCCTCGGCCAGCTCCGCCGTCTCCCACTGCTCCGCGTACGCCTTCGCCGGAATGCGGGCGGCGACCATGTTGGCGATCACCTCGCCGCGCATGTCGGAAACCACTTCGGAAACATCCTCGGCGTGCATGAACTCGCGCCGCTGGGCATAGACCTCGCGGCGCTGGTCGTTCATCACGTCGTCGTATTTCAGCACGTTCTTGCGGGTATCGAAGTTGCGCGCCTCGACCTTCTTCTGCGCCTTCTCCAGCGCCTTGTTGATCCACGGATGGATGATCGCCTCGCCCTCTTTCAGGCCAAGCTTCTGCAGCATGCCGCCCATCCGGTCGGAGCCGAAGATGCGCATCAGGTCGTCTTCCAGCGACAGGAAGAAGCGGCTGGCGCCGGGGTCGCCCTGACGGCCCGACCGGCCGCGCAACTGGTTGTCGATGCGCCGGCTCTCATGGCGCTCGGTGCCGACCACCAGCAGCCCGCCGGCCGCCTTGACGATGGTATGGTTGGCGGCAATCTCGGCGCTGATCGCCGCCGCCCGCTCGGCCCGCTCGGCCTCGTCCTCGATGCCGGCCAGCTCGATCTTCAGCCGCATCTCGGGGTTGCCGCCGAGTTTGATGTCGGTGCCGCGGCCGGCCATGTTGGTGGCGATGGTGATCGCACCGGGCGCCCCCGCCTGGCTGACGATGCCGGCCTCCTGCTCATGGAAGCGGGCGTTCAGCACCTTGTGCGGCACCTGCTTCCTTTTCAGGATATCGGAGAGAATCTCACTCTTCTCGATGCTGGTGGTGCCGACCAGCACCGGCTGGCCACGGCCACGCGCCTCCTGGATCAACCCGGCCACCGCCTCGTATTTCTCCGCCGCCGAGCGATACACCTCGTCGTCGGAATCCTTGCGGATCACCGGCACGTTGGTCGGGATTTCGATCACGTCGAGCTTGTAGATCTCGGCGAACTCATCGGCCTCGGTCAGCGCCGTGCCGGTCATCCCGGCCAGCTTCGGATAGGTGCGGAAATAGTTCTGGAAGGTGATCGAGGCCAGGGTCTGGTTTTCCGGCTGCACAGTGACGAATTCCTTCGCCTCCAGCGCCTGGTGCAGCCCCTCGGAGAACCGCCGCCCCTCCATCATCCGCCCGGTGAACTCGTCGATGATGATCACCTTATCGTCGCGCACGATGTAATCGACATCGCGGGTATACAGCGTGTGGGCGCGCAGGCTCTGGGTGACGTGGTGCAGCACCGAGACGTTGAAGATGTCGTAGAGGTTGCCCTCAGTGAAGATGCCGGCGGTGCGCAGCATGTCCTCGACGGTCTCGTTGCCGCCCTCGGTCATGGTCACGGTCTTGAATTTTTCGTCTTTCTCGTAGGTCTCCGGGTCCTTCACCAGCTCCGCGACCACCAGATTGACCTGGCGGTAGAGGTCCGAACTGTCCTCGGCCGGGCCGGAGATGATCAGCGGCGTGCGGGCCTCGTCGATCAGGATGCTGTCCACCTCGTCGACGATGGCGTAGGCGAAATCGCGCTGCACCATCTCGTCCAGCCGGTACTTCATGTTGTCGCGCAGGTAGTCGAAGCCGAACTCGTTGTTGGTGCCATAGGTGATGTCGCTGCCATAGGCGGCGCGGCGCTCGCTCTCGTCCAGCCCATGCACGATCACCCCGGTGGTCAGCCCGAGGAACGAATACACCTGCCCCATCCATTCGGCGTCGCGGGCGGCGAGGTAGTCGTTCACCGTCACCAGATGCACGCCCTTGCCAGGCAGCGCATTGAGGTAGATCGGCAGCGTCGCCACCAGCGTCTTGCCCTCGCCGGTCTTCATCTCGGCGATCTTGCCCTCGTGCATCACCATGCCGCCGATCAGCTGCACGTCGAAATGCCGCATGCCGAGGATGCGCCGCGACGCCTCGCGCACCACAGCGAAGACTTCCGGCAGCAACTGGTCGAGCGTCTCGCCCGCCGCCAGCCGGCTGCGGAATTCGACCGTCTTGGCCGCCAGATCGCCGTCCGACAGCGCCTGCATCGCCGGCTCCAGCGCATTGATCTGCGGCACCCGGCGCTGATACGCCTTCAACGAGCGGTCATTGGCAGAGCCGAACACGGCGCGGGCGATGGTGGAGAACATGAAGACCCTTCCGGGGAAACCGGGCTGAACCGCGTTCAGATAAGGCGGGGGCGGGCCGCGGTCAACGATTTGCCGCCTTGTCGCATGGCTGCCGTTCTTGTACGGCCCGTTCTTCCAGGCCGCGTTCTTGTAGGCTTGGCCCGCTTCGGCCATCATCACACGGTTCCTGGAAGGATTACCCCCCGCATGCGGGCCATTCGCCTGACTGCCGCCGCCCTTGCCTTGCTCGCGGCGCCAGCCTGCCTTGCGGCCGCGCAGGCGCAAACCCCGCCCGCAGCACCGGCGCCACAGGCCGCCCCGGCCGATCCGGTGGTGGCGCGGGTCGGCGACCAGGTGGTGCATTTGAGCGACCTGTCCACGGCTGCGCAGGACCTGCCTGAGCAGCTGCGCGGCATGCCGGCGACCATGCTGTACCCGATGCTGCTGAACCAGGCGATTGACAGCAAGGCGCTGCTGCTGCTGGCGCGCAAGGAGAAGCTCGACCAGGACGCGGCGGTGCAGGCGCAGATTCAACACGCCGCCGACCAGGCGCTGCAAACCGCGCTGCTGACCCGCGAAATTGGCCCGGACGTGACCGAGGCGGCGATCAAGGCGCGCTACGAGCAGGATATCGCCGGCAAACCGGGCGAGGAGGAGGTGCACGCGCGCCACATCCTGGTCGCCACCGAGGCCGAGGCCCGCAACGTCATCGCCGAACTGGCCAAGGGTGGCGATTTCGCCACGCTGGCGAAAAAATACAGCACCGATCCGGGTGCGGCGAGCGGTGGCGACCTCGGCTTCTTCAAGAAAGGCGACATGGTACCGGAATTCGCCGACGCCGCCTTCGCGCTGAAAGCCGGCGAGGTGTCGAAGGAGCCGGTGAAGAGCCAGTTCGGCTGGCATGTCATCCAGGTGCTGGAACGCCGGGCCGGCAAGCCGCCCAGCTATGAAGAGTCGCACGACGCGCTGCGCCAGAAGATCATCCACGAGAGCATGGCCCGGCTGCTGCAGAAGGCGCATGCCGGGATCAAGGTCGAGAAGTTCAACCCCGATGGCAGCGTGCCGAGTCCGGTGGATACCGCCGTACCGCCGCCGGCCAGCGACAAGAAGCCATAGCCGACCGAACATAGTAGCCAATAAGGAGGCGCCGCCCATGTCCACCGCCGTCTCGCCGCTGGCGACCAAGCTGCCTGAGTTGCCGCCGCTGGCCGGGGTTCGGCTGGGGGCGGCGGCGGCCGGCATCCGCTACCAGGGCCGCACCGACCTGGTGATGGTGGAAATGGATGCCGGAACCACTGTGGCCGGGGTGTTCACCTCCTCCAAATGCCCCGGCGCGCCGGTCGACTGGTGCCGCACCGTACTGCCGGCGGGCAAGGCGCGGGCGCTGGTGGTCAATGCCGGTAACGCCAATGTGTTCACCGGCCGCGCCGGGCTGGAGGCAACCCGCGCCACCGCCGCCGCCGCCGCCGACCTGGTCGGCTGCGCGCCGAAGCAGGTGTTCCTGGCCTCAACCGGGGTGATCGGCGAGGTGCTGCCGCATGCGCGGCTCACCGCAGCCCTGCCGGCGCTGTACGATGCCCTGGCCGAGGATGGCTGGGAGGCGGCGGCGCGTGGCATCATGACCACCGACACCTTCCCCAAGGCCAGCACCCGGACCGCCGAGATCGGCGGCGCCGAGGTGCGGATCACCGGCATCGCCAAGGGCAGCGGCATGATCGCGCCGGACATGGCGACGATGTTGTGCTTCATCTTCACCGACGCCAAGATCCCGCCCGCGGCACTGCAACCGCTGCTGGCCAAGGGCGTTGACGCCAGCTTCAACTGCACCACGGTCGACAGCGACACCTCCACCTCCGACACCGTGCTGCTGTTCGCCACCGGCCGCGCGAAACATCCGCGCATCTCCGCCGAGGGCGGCGCGCTGCTCAAGGATTTCGCCCGGGCGCTGAACGAAGTGCTGATGGACCTGGCGCTGCAGGTGATCCGCGACGGCGAGGGCGCCAGCAAGCTGGTGCGGATCGACGTCTCTGGCGCGGTCTCGGCCAAATCGGCGAAGAAAGTGGCAATGTCGATCGCCAATTCGCCGCTGGTGAAAACCGCGATCGCCGGCGAGGACGCCAATTGGGGCCGCATCGTCATGGCAGTGGGCAAGGCCGGCGAACCGGCCGATCGCGACAAGGTGAGCGTCGCGGTCGGCGGCGTCTGGATGGCCCGCGACGGCGGCGTGGTGCCGGATTATGACGAAGCGCCGGTGGCCGCCCACATGAAGGGCCGCGAGGTTGAAATCGCCGTCGATCTCGGCCTCGGGCGCGGCCGCGCGACGGCGTGGACCTGCGACCTGACCCACGCCTATATCGACATCAACGGATCATACCGCTCCTGAGCCCGATGCCCCCGACTTGGGTACCGTGGACCCGGCGGGCGCTGGCGGGTTTCGTGCTTGGTGTCGCTGCGGCGCGGCCGGCGCTGGCCACCGGGTTCGCCGCCCGCGCCGGCACGCTGTTCCACCCGCCGCCGGCCGACCCGTTCAGGGCGCCGATCGTCACCCGCATTGCCCTGCCGGACGCGCCCGGCTTGCAGGCGATCTGGGGTGCGCTGGGGCGAGACCGCGCCGGACGCATCTGGGCCGGCATCTCCGCTGGTGCCGATGGCGGCTCGGCGCTGCTGTGCCGGCACGACCCGACCACCGGCCAAACCGTGGCGATGGGCGACGTGCTGGGCAATCTGCGCCGCCTCGGGCTGCACCACGCCGGCGAGGGGCAGATCAAGATCCATTCCCGCATCGTCGAGGGCGATGACGGCTGGCTGTATTTCACCTCGACCGACGAGGAGGGCGAGATCGATGACGGCCAGGTCGCGCCGCCGCGCTGGGGCTCGCATATCTGGCGCACCCGCCCCGAATCCGACCGCTGGGAGCATTTGCTGGCGGTGCCGGAGGGCCTGACCTGCGGTGCCGGATTCGGCCGCTGGTACTACGCGCTGGGCCTGTGGGGCCATGTGCTGTACCGGCTGGACACCGCAACCGGCGCTATCGCGCGCGTGTTGGTCGGCGCGCCGGGCGGCCATATGAGTCGCAATTTCGTGGTCGACCGCCGCGGCCACGCTTTCGTCCCACGCGTGCAACTGGCGAAGGACGGCGTGACCGCCGAGCTGGTGGAGTTCACCCCGGCCCTGCACGAACTGGCCGCGACAACCCTGCCGAATTATTCCGCCGGGCCGAAACCAGGCGACTCGCACGGCATCACCGGCCTGGTGACGCTGGCCGACGGCGCGCTGCTGATCGCCGCCAGCAGCGGCTTTCTCTACCGCATCGGCGCCGGGCAGGGTGAAAATGCGGCGCCGGTGCGGCCACTCGGCTGGTTTGACCCGGCAGGGCGTGGCTACGTCTCGGGGCTGCAAAGCTGGGATGGCGGAAAGCTGCTCGCCGGACTGGTGGTGAACGGCCCGGGCCAACGACATCTGGTGGTGCGCAACCTCACCGCCGGCACGGCACAGGCGCTGCCGCTGCACGACGGGCTGGGCGAATGGGTGCTGTTGTACGGGTCGCAGACCGAGGACGCGCAAGGGCGATTCTACGTCGGCGGGCGCTATCACGACGGGCCGCGCCTGCTGCCGGTGCTGCTAAGATTGGCGTGGGACCCATAAACAAGAGTTCTTTTTTGAAAAAAAGAACCAAAAAACTTTTATCCATTGGATTCAGTCGCTTGTTTCGGATTTCAGGGGACAAAGTTTTTTTGCTTCTTTTTGTTCACAAAAAGAAGACTTGCTCCCTTCCTCCCCCGCCCCCTTGCGGCGCGGCCCGGCTTTAGGCACTTGATCGGCGCATGCAGTGCTTTGCGGCAAAATCATGACTGAATTGTCCCCGGCGTCAAAACGGGCGCCCCGCAAGCCGAAGGCCGTGCGAGCCGCCGGCACGACCGGCGATCTGCTGACCGCCTTGCCGGTCAGCGGCTTCACCCCGCTGTCCACCGAGCGGTTGACCCTGCGTTCCTATCGCGCCGAGGATGCCGCCGAACTGCATCGGCTGATCAACGACTGGGAGGTATGCCGCACGCTGGCCGCGGTGCCGTTCCCGTATTCGCGTGAACTGGCAGACGAGTGGATCGGCTCGACCCGTGCTTCGCTGGCCGACGGCAGCGCACTGCATCTGGCGATCACCGGGCAGGAGGGCGCCGAGGAAGTGCTGGTCGGCGGTGCCGGCCTCAGGATCAACCTGGCGGAGCGGTCGGCGCGGCTCGGCTACTGGGTCGGGCGGCGGTTCTGGAGTCATGGCGTGGCCAGCGAGGCGGCCAGGCGGCTGGCGCAATGGGCGATGGCCAACCTGGAGATCGACCGGCTGGAGGCCACCGTGGCCACCGACAACCCCGGCTCGATCACCGTGCTGCGCCGGATCGGCATGCGGCACGTCGGCGAGGGGGTGGAAACCTTCGTCGCCCGCGGCGGCGAGCGCCGGGTGCTGCGCTTCGAGGCGACGCGTGGCGACCTGTTCGGCGAGCCCGACGCGGCGCCGGAGGCCGACGGCTCGAAGCCGTTGCTGCTGGTGGCGGCCTGCGCGTTGGTGGACATCGACGGCCGGGTGCTGTTGGCGCGGCGGCCGGAGGGCAAGAAGATGGCCGGGCTATGGGAGTTCCCCGGCGGCAAGCTCAATCCCGGCGAAACCCCGGAAGCCGCCCTGATCCGCGAGCTGAAAGAGGAACTCGGCATCGACGTGGCGACCGCCTGCCTGGCGCCGTTCGCCTTCGCCAGCCATGCCTATCCCGGCTTCCATCTGCTGATGCCGCTGTTCCTGTGCCGGCGCTGGCGGGGCCAGCTCAGCCCGCAGGAAGGCCAGACGCTAGCCTGGGTGCACAAGGAGAAGCTGACGGAATATCGTATGCCCGAGGCCGATCTGCCACTGGTGCCGCTGCTGCGCGATTTTCTCTGAGGGAGTGTCCGATGAGTGCCAACCCCCCCGCCAACCCCACCGCCTGCCTGCTGGTGATCGGCAACGAGGTGCTGTCCGGCCGCACCCAGGACGCCAACATCAAATTCATCGCGACGCGCCTCGGCGAGATCGGCACCCCGCTGCGTGAGGTGCGGGTGATCCCGGACGTGCCCGAGACGATCATCGCCACGGTCAACGCAGTGCGGCCGATGTTCGACCATGTGTTCACCACCGGCGGCATCGGCCCGACCCATGACGACATCACCAGCGAATGCATCGCCGCCGCGTTCGGCGTGCCGTGGGAGGCGCATCCCGAAGCCTGGGCGCGGATGGAGCGGCACTACAAACCCGGCGAGTTCAACCCCGCCCGGCAGCGCATGGCGACTATGCCGCGCGGCGCCAGCCTGATCGACAATGCGATCTCGATCGCCCCCGGCTTCACCATCGGCAATGTGCATGTGATGGCCGGCGTGCCGCGGATCATGCAGGCGATGTTCGACTGGCTGGCGCCGAGCCTGGCCGGCGGGCCGCCGATCGTGGCGCGCGCGGTGCATGCGCTGGGGCTGGCCGAAGGGCGGGCGGCCGAGGGGCTGGCAGCGGTGCAGGCACGCTATCCCGGGCTGGATGTCGGCAGCTATCCGTATTACCGCAGCACCGGCAACGGCGTGGCGATCGTCGCCAAGGGGCCGGATACGGCGGCGGCCGAGGCCGCCATCGCCGAGGTAACGACCTTGATCGCGACCCTCGGCTACACCCCGGTCCAGGGCGAACCCGCGGTTTAGTGGCGTTCCCGGAGGGGTCTGCGCTGGTCTGGGTCGCCGGGCGTGCCCTTGATTGGTCATGGGTGATGCCATATCCCATCTGCTGCACCGCAGCAGACACCCAGTCTTCCGGAGATCATGGCATGCCGTTGAGTCCCCCTGCCGAGCGCGAGCCAATGCACACCCGCGCCATCACCCTGCACGGCTATCAGCGCAGCGACGGCCTGCTGGATGTCGAGGCGCATCTGGTGGACACCAAGCCCTATGCGTTCGGCAACGTCGATCGCGGCACCATACAGCCGGGCGAACCGCTGCATGAGATGTGGGTGCGCATGACCATCGACGAGCGACTGGCGATCGTGGCCTGCGAGGCGGTCACCGAGCACGGGCCGTTCTTCAGTTGCCACGGCGGGGCCGCGAGCATGAGCGAGCTGGTCGGGCTGACCATCAAGCCGGGCTTCCTCAAGGCAGCGAATGCCCGGCTGGGCGGTGTCCGTGGCTGCACCCATCTGCGCGAGATGCTGCAGCAGATCGCGACCGTGGCGCTGCAAACGCTGTGGCCGGTCCGCAGCCGGCGCGAGGCGGACGCATTGAAGGCGGCGCAACGCGACGGCGTTGTGGCGCAGGGTGCGTCCTCCACCGAGGACGGCTCGTCACGCCTGCTGAACACCTGCTACGCCTATGACAGCACTGGCCCGGTGGTGAAGCGGCGCTGGCCGCATCTGTATACCGGCGCCGATGCGCCGGCCCTGACCTAGAGGGTGATGCCTTCTGATAGGCGAAGGCCCCACCCTCTAGCTCGTTCTCTTATCGCGTGATTCAGACCTTCGTGTGATTCCACCTACGGTCATCACGCTCCAGGCGGATTGAATCAGGCGGCGCCGTTCTCGCGCTTCGGTTGGCCACCCTGCCATCCGACCGGGCTGCCGTGGCGGGGCATCTCGGCCTCATCGCGCGGATGCCGACTGCCCCCCACCTGGGCCGCGCTGCGGAAATAGCTCAGCACATGAACGCGCACCGCGCTGGTGCGGCCGCCCGGGTGGCCAGCCTGCTCGATGCGCTTGACCAGATCGGCCAGCGTCACAGCTTCGCGCTGACAGATTTCCTCCAGCGCCTCCCAGAGTTCCGGCTCCAGGCGCATGCTGGTCCGCCCCCGCGAGGCGGTGACATTTCGGTTGATCAGGCGGCTGCTCGCCATGCGGCATCTCCGTCACGTGAGCGCATTCCCAACGGAATGGACGGCGACGATGCTGCCCCCGCTGATGCGCTCCTCGCCCGAGATATGGGACGACACGAGATAAACATACCGCAAACGGCGCGCCAAACCGGCCAGGACACGAAAACGTGAATAATAGATTATGGCAACTCGATAGGTTAAAGTAATCAATTCCGCTATATACTGTAGCCCGGCCGGCGACTCACGCTTCCGCCCGAGCCGCCTGCGCCTGCTCGGCCGGGCTGCGAAGCGTCAGCGACAGCGCGTGCAGTCCGTCGGCGAACTCCCCGGCCAGCGCCGCATGCACCGCGCGCGAACGCTCCACCCGGCTCTGCCCGGCGAAGCCCGCCGCGACCAGCAGAACGCTGTAATGCGTCTGCCCGCCAGGGCGGGCGCCGGCGTGCCCGGCATGGCGGTTGCTGTCATCGGTCACCTGCAGCAGGTCCGGGGTGAAATGCTGGCGCAACAGGGCTTCGATACGGTCGGTGCGGGTGCTCATGTCGGCAGAATGAACCCGGCGCCCCGGCGTGGCAAATGCGGCTGCGGCAAATCCTGGGTTTGCAAATCCGCTCCGACGCCGCACATATTCGCCCGATGACCCGTCGTTCTCCACGATCCCGAGCCTATGCGCCCGATCCGGCGGCGCCCGGCCGCGCCTGCGACGTGCCGGGCTGCGGCACGGCGGGCGAGTACCGCGCGCCGCGTTCGCGCGAGGCGCTGAACGAATACTGGTGGTTCTGCCTGGAACATGTCCGCGGCTACAACGCCTCGTGGGATTTCTATAAGGGCATGAGTCCGGCGCAGATCGAGTTGCAACTCCGCTCGGATACCTCCTGGCAGCGCCCCACCTGGCCGCTGGGCCGGCTGGGCGGCACCTATCAGCTGAACGAGGATGCGCTGCGCGACCCGCTGCAGGCGATGGCGGCCGGCCGCATGCGCGAGGCGCCGGCCACCCCGCACAACCAGGCGCCGGCCGAACTGCGCGAGCCACTGGCGACGCTGGGGCTGCACTGGCCGCTGTCGATGGCCACCCTGCGGGCCCGCTACCGCGATCTGGCCAAGCAGCACCACCCGGACGCCAACAATGGCGACCGCTCGGCCGAGGAGCGGCTGAAAATCATCAACCTCGCCTACGCCACGCTGCGCGGACGGCTCGGCGCCGAGCCAAAACTGGCCGCCACCGCCTGAACGCCGACTTCGCACCACAGCGTTGCCGGAATGCCGCGAACCCCGGCCTAGCCAAGGCTTGCCAACCGAGGGTAAAGTGACCCCGAAAAACCACAGGATCGCTGGCCTATGAACCAGGTTGCCGCCATTTCCGACCACGCTGTACCGACTTCCTCGATCGACATGCCCGATACGACGGTGAATGCCCGCGAGGTATTCGGCGTCGATTCGGATATGCAGGCGCCGGCTTTCTCGGTGCGCACCGAGCATGTGCCCGATCTCGACCCGGCCTACCGCTTCGACAAGGAGACCACGCTGGCGATCCTCGCCGGCTTCGCCTTCAACCGCCGGGTGATGATCCAGGGCTATCACGGCACCGGCAAATCGACCCATATCGAGCAGGTCGCCGCCCGCCTCAACTGGCCGTGCATCCGCATCAACCTGGACAGCCATATCAGCCGCATCGACCTGATCGGCAAGGACGCCATCGTGCTGAAGGATGGCAAGCAGATCACCGAATTCCGCGAGGGCATCCTGCCCTGGGCGCTGCAGAGCCCCTGCGCGCTGGTGTTCGACGAATACGATGCCGGCCGGCCGGACGTGATGTTCGTGATCCAGCGCGTGCTGGAGGTCGAGGGCAAGCTGACCTTGCTCGACCAGAACAAGGTGATCCGCCCGCATCCCAGCTTCCGGCTGTTCTCCACCGCCAACACGGTTGGCCTCGGCGACACCACCGGCCTGTATCACGGCACCCAGCAGATCAACCAGGGCCAGATGGACCGCTGGAACATCGTCGCCACGCTGAACTACCTGCCGCATGGCGAGGAAGTGCGGATCGTGATGGCCAAGATGGGCATGGACCCCAACGACGCCAAGAAAAAGAAGCAGATGGAGAGCATGGTCGCGCTCGCCGACCTCACCCGCGCCGGCTTCATCAACGGCGATATCTCCACCGTGATGTCGCCGCGCACGGTGATCACCTGGGCCGAGAACGCCCGCATCTTCGGCGATCTCGGCTTCGCGTTCCGGCTGACCTTCCTGAACAAGTGCGACGAAGCGGAGCGGCAGACGGTGGCGGAGTACTACCAGCGCTGCTTCAACGCCGAAGTGGCGACCGGCGGGTTCATGACCAAGCGGTGAGGCAGGCGTTGGGCTCCGCCCTGGCTTTGATTCCGGCACGATGAGGCGGCCCAGGACGATGAAACAACGATGAGCGGCACCAACAAGGACAACACCCGGTCCGAGGAGTTCAAGCGGGCCACCGCCGGGGTGCTGCGGGCGATTGCGCAGAACAACGAGGTGCAGGTCGCCTTCCAGCCCGGCCCGTCCGGCCTGGCCGGCAAGCGCGCCCGCCTGCCGCTGCCCACCCGCGCCCTGCCGCCGGCCGAGATGGCCAAGCTGCGCGGCGCCGCCGACAGCCTGGCGCTGCGGCTGCGCCACCACGACGACGCGGTGCATGCCGCCCGCATGCCGGCCCGGCGCGAGGCGAAGGACGTCTACGACGCGCTGGAGCAGGCGCGCGTCGAGGTGGTTGGCTCCGAGCACATGCCCGGCGTCGCCTCCAACCTCGCGGTGCGGCTGAACGAGGAGTGCGAGGCCGAGGGCTACGACCGCATGACCCGCAAGGACCAGTTGCCGATCCAGGCGGCGCTGGCCCTGCTGGCGCGCGAACGGATGTCCGGCCAGCCGCCGCCGCCGGCCGCCGCCCGCGTGCTCGATCTGTGGCGCGACAGCCTGGGCGACCTCGCCGAGGGGGCGCTCGACGAGATGGCCCGCACCCAGGCCGACCAGTCCGCCTTCACCCGCGCCGCCCGCAAGCTGCTGGCGGCGATGGACCTGGCCGAAGCCGAGGCCGACGCCGATCCTGACGAAAGCGAGGATGGCGAGGAAGGCGGCGAGCAGTCCGGCCAGCAGGATAATTCGCAGGACAGCGAGGGCCAGTCGCAGAGCGAGACCGACTCGACCCTGGGCGCCCAGCCGGAGGAGATGGAAGGCGAGGCGTCCGACGACGACTCCGCCGACGACGCCGACGAAGACGCCGCCGCCGCCGAAGGCGACGACAAGCCCGGCGGCCCGCAGCCGCGCCGCGACAAGCCGCTGGCCGACAACGAGAACCACTACAAGCCATATACCCGCAGCTTCGACGAGGAAATCGACGCCGAGGATTTGTGCGACACCGAGGAACTCGGCCGCCTGCGCCAGCAGCTCGACCAGCAGTTGCAGCATTTGCAGGGCGTGGTCGCCAAGCTGGCCAACCGCCTGCAGCGCCGGCTGATGGCGCAGCAGACCCGCAGCTGGGATTTCGACCTCGACGAGGGCATCCTGGACGCCGGCCGGCTGGCCCGGGTGGTGATCAACCCGCTGCTGGCACTGTCGTACAAAACCGAGCGCGACACCGAGTTCCGCGACACCGTGGTGACCTTGCTGATCGACAATTCCGGCTCGATGCGCGGCCGGCCGATCACCGTGGCGGCGATGTGCGGCGATATCCTGTCCCGCACCCTGGAGCGCTGCGCGGTGAAGGTGGAAGTGCTCGGCTTCACCACCCGTGCCTGGAAAGGCGGCCAGAGCCGCGAACGCTGGGTCGCCGAGGGCAAGCCGCGCAATCCGGGCCGGCTCAACGATTTGCGGCACATCGTCTACAAGGCAGCCGACGCGCCATGGCGCCGCGCCCGCAAAAATCTCGGCCTGATGCTGCGCGAGGGGCTGCTGAAGGAGAATATCGACGGCGAGGCGCTGTCCTGGGCTTACCGCCGCCTGCTGCACCGCCCGGAGCACCGCCGAATCCTGCTGGTAATCAGCGATGGCGCACCGGTCGATGACAGCACGCTGTCGGTCAACCCCGGCAATTACCTGGAAAAGCATCTGCGCGAGGTGATCAAGGAGATCGAGAGCCGCAACGTCGTGGAACTGGTGGCGATCGGCATCGGCCATGACGTGACCCGCTATTACCGCCGCGCGGTGACCATCGTGGATGCCGAGGAACTCGGCGGCACCATGATGAAAAAGCTGACCGAACTGTTCGACGAGGATGCCGCCGCCGCGTGGGCGCGCAACGCCGCGGAAAAAGCCCCCCTGGTCGTGTAGCCGCCGATCACGTCGCAGCAGACAGCCAACCGGAGGGAGCGACATGAACCGGGCTGAGAACATTGCTGTGCGGCGCATCGCCGGGGCGCTGGGGGCGGAAATCGGCGGCATCGATCTCGCGGTGGCGCTTGACGATGCCTGCGTTGCGGCACTGCGGGCCGCCTGGCTGGCACACGGGGTGATCTTCTTCCGCGACCAGCCGTTATTGCCCGCCGCCTTCCTCGCCTTCGCGCGGCGCTTCGGCGAGCCGGTCGAATACCCGTTCGTGAAAGGCCTGGCCGAGCAACCCGAGATCGTCCCGGTGGTCAAGCTCGAGCACGAGAAAGTCAATTTCGGCGGCATCTGGCACAGCGACACCGCCTATCTCGAGCGCCCGCCAATGGCCACCATGCTGCTGGCGCGCGAGGTGCCGCCGCATGGCGGCGATACGCTGTTCGCCAACCAGTATCTGGCCTGGGACAGCCTGTCCGAAGCCATGCAGGCGATGCTGCGACCGCTGCGCTGCGTCAATTCTTCCGCCAAGGCCGATGTTTCCCGCACCCGCGAGGACCGCATGCGCGGTGACCACACGGCCGGCTCGGCCGCCGAACCGCCGCGCCAGTTCGCCGCCGAGCACCCGGTGGCGCGCACCCACCCGGAGACCGGCCGGCAGGCCCTCTACGTCAATATTGCGCATACCCATCATTTCACCGGCATGACCGAGGCGGAGAGCGCGCCGCTGCTGGCCTATCTGTTCGCGCATCAGGTCCGCCCGGAATTCACCTGCCGCTTCAGCTGGGCGCCGGGTTCGCTGGCATTGTGGGATAATCGCTGCACGCAGCACAATCCGGTCAACGACTACCATGGCTTTCGCCGTGCGATGCACCGTATCACGCTGGCCGGTGATGTACCGGTCTGAAAAGTAGGTATGTCTCATCATCGTCTCATTACGGCCCTTCTACCGCTGCTGCTGATGGCCCTCCCGGCCAGCGCTCAGCGCCTGCCGCAATACGTCGCCGGCCCATTCTCCGGCTTCGTGCTGGATTGCCAGCAGGCGAACCAGACGGCGCCCACCCCGAGCCGCATGGTGCTGACCGCCGATCTTGACGGCGACGGCGTGGCCGACCACATCATCGACGCCGGGCGCGGCTGTGCCGCCAACCGATTGCTGTTCTGCGGCCCGGATGGCTGCGCGGTAAACGTGTATCTGTCCACCGAATCCGGCCTCGGCGGCAGCTATCGGGCGCGCCGGGTGCACGTCTCCAAGGGGCGGCTGGAACTGGTCACCGACGGCCCCGCCTGCGGCAAGCCCGCAGGGGCTGAGTGCGTCGAAATCCATGGCTGGAACGGCACGGAACTGGTCCGCCAATCGATCGAATAGCCAGTCCCCGCCTGCGGCGGAGGCGGCCTATTTCTGCCGCGCCGCCGCCACCGCCTCCTGCAGATCGGCCAGTTCCACCGCGCCCGGCAGCAGTTGCCGGCCGATCACATAGGCCGGCGTGCCGTTGATCGACAGCTGATGCGCCAGTGCGAGATTGGCCTTGATCCGATCGGCGACCTCGGTGCTGTCCATGTCGCGCTGCAGTCGCGCCCAGTCCAGCCCGGCCTGTTCGCTGGCCTGCTTCAGCCGGTCGGTGTCGATATTAGGATTGCCGCTCATCAGCAGCGCATGCAGCCGGGTGTAGCCGCCCTGGTTCTGCGCCGCCAGCAGCGCCTTGGCGCCCAGCACGCTGCCGGGGCCGAGAATCGGGATGTCCTTGAACACCAGCCGGACCCGCTTGTCGCTCTTCAGCAGCTCCGCCATTACCGGCACCATGCGGCGGCAATACGGGCAGCGGACATCGTAGAACTCCACCACCGTCACATCGCCCTTGGGGTTGCCCGTCTCGGGGTCGGCCGGGTTGCCGATCAGCGCCGCCTGCAGCCCGCCGATCGCCCGCTCGGTCGCGGTTTCCTTGCGCCGCGCCTCGTCATCCTGCAGCGCGGAGATGGCGTCGCGCAGGATGGAAGGGTCCTGACGCAGCGCCTGGCGCATGATCTGCACGATCTCGGTGCGTTGCGCGGGGGTGAACGCGCCGACCTGGGCCGCGGCCGGCAGCACCACGAGCCCGGCCAGCACTCCACCCAGCAGAGCGAGGCCGGAGAGCAGCGCACGGTGGTGGCAGGCGGCAAGCAGGCGTCGGATCATCGGAAACTCCCTGAACGGCCGCGCCGTTGTCGTGCGCGCCGCCGCCCTGTGCAAGTGACAACTGTAAATGGGGCCTCCGCGCAGAAGACAAGCACGAACATCCGGTTGCCGGTGCTGGCGAACGTGTTTAAGGCATCATCCGGTAGCATGATCGGGCGCGGCGGGCCGAAGCGATATCGGCGGCGCGAAACAGGGAGCGGACCAGCAAGCGCATGACCTCTATTCTGGCGACCCGTGCGGCATCCGTCCTGCTGGCACTCGGCCTCGTGACCACCGGCTGCTCCACCCTGGGCGGCATCGGCTCCGGCCTGTTCGGCAGCGACACCCCGGCCGCCGGCACCCCGGGCCACATTAAGGGCTTCCTCGGCGGCGTGGTGGCCGACGAGCCGACCGCCGCCCTCGCCGGCCGCGACGTGCTGTCGGCCGGCGGCAATGCCGCCGATGCGGCGGTGGCGGTAGGGCTGACGCTGGCGGTCACGCTGCCGTCGCGCGCCAGCCTGGGCAGCGGCGGGGCATGCCTGGTCTACAAGGCCGCCGCCGGCGCCATCCCGCAGGGCGTGATGTTCCTGCCGCTCCCCGGAACCGGCCTGCGCGGCGACCGGCCCGCCGCGGTGCCGATGCTGGCGCGCGGCATGTTCCTGCTGCACGCGCGCTACGGCGGTAACCTCAGCTTCGCCTCGCTGGTCTCGCCGGCCGAGCAACTGGCGCGCTTCGGCGTCCCGGCCTCCCGCGCCTTCGTCCGCGACCTGGCGGTGGTAGCCGGGCCGCTGGCCGGCGACCCCGGCGCGCGGGCGGTGTTCTACCGCAACGACCTGCCGCTGGCCGAGGGCGACCGCATGCTGCAACCGGCGCTGGCGGCCACGCTGGCACAGTTGCGCACCGCCGGCGTCGGCGACCTGTACCAGGGTACGCTGGCCAAACGGCTGGTCGACGGCATGCCCCAGGCCGGCGGCGGCCTCTCCGCCAACGACCTGCGCCAGGCGGTCCCGACCATCGTCCCGGCGCTGGAACTCGGCCTCGGCAGCGGCGACTTTGCCAGCTTCCTGCCGCCGCCGGCCGATGGCGGGCTGGCGACCGCGATGGCCTTCAAGGTGCTGCGCGCCAACCCCACCGCCTACGACCAGGCGCGCGCCGCCGCCCTCGGCATCGCCACCCAGTGGCGGCGCGGCGGCGGCGACCCGCAGGCGCTGCTGGCGGAAACCACGGTGCCGGCGGCCAGCCTGCCGGCGCTGCCCGCCTCGACCAGCTTCGCCACACTGGACCGCGAGGGCAACGCGGTGATCTGCGTGACCACGATGGACAACCTGTTCGGCACCGGCCGCATGGCGGCGGATACCGGCATCATGCTGGCCGCCTCACCCAGTGCCATGCCGCTGCCGCTGCTCGCCGCCGGCATGGTCACCAACCGCAATATCGACGCCTTCCGCGCCATGGCCGCCGGCACCGGGCAGGAAGGCGCACCAGTGGCCGCAGCCCTGGCGCTGGAGGAGACGCTGCGCACCAAACAGGTGATGCCGGTGCAGCCGCCCGACCCCGGCCGCGCCAACATCATCACCTGCGGCAGCTATCTGCCGGGGCCGGAGGGCCGCTGCCTGTGGGCGACCGATCCGCGCGGCGCCGGGCTGGCGGTCGGCAGCAGCGCGAAATAGCCATGGCGCTGAAAGTCGGCCAGGGCGCCGCCGCGCCGCCATTCCTGGTGATGGACGTGATCACCGCCGCCAACGCCCGGCAGGCGGCGCTGCCCGCCGGTGCCGCACACGTGCTGCGCATGGAGGTCGGCCAGCCCGGCACCGGTGCGCCCTCCGGCGCGGTGGCCGCCGCCCAGGCGGCGCTGCGCGAAGCCCGGCCGATGGGCTACACCGAGGCATTCGGCCTGCCCTCGCTGCGCGCCCGCATCGCCGCCCACGGCCGGGACTGGTACGGCGTCGACGTGCCACCGGCCCGCGTCGCGGTCACCGTCGGCGCATCCGGCGCCTTCCCGCTCGCCTTCCTCGCCGCCTTCGACCGTGGCGACCGGGTGGCGATGGCCACCCCGTTCTACCCGCCCTACGTCAACATCCTCACCGCCCTCGGCATGCAACCGGTGATGCTGGAGACCGGGCCGGAAACCCGGTTCCAGCCGACCGTGGCGATGCTCGACGCGCTCGACCCGCGCCCCGACGGCGTGATCGTCGCCAGCCCCTGCAATCCCGCCGGCACCATGCTGGCGCCCGACGAGCTGGCCGCCATCGCACGCTGGTGCCACGCGGGCGGCGTGCGGCTGATCAGCGACGAGATCTATCACGGCCTGCACTACGACCGCCCGATCGCCACCGCCGCCGCCTTCAGCCCAAGCGCCATCGTGGTCAACAGCTTCTCGAAATACTTCTCGATGACCGGCTGGCGCATCGGCTGGCTGGTGCTGCCGGAAGACCTGGTGCGGCCGGTGGAATGCCTGGCGCAGAACCTGTTCATCAGCGCCCCGCACATCGCCCAGATCGCCGCCGAGGCCGCCTTCGACTGCACCGAGGAACTCCAGGCCAACATCGCCCGCTACCGCCGCTCGCGCGACCTGCTGGTGGCAGCCCTGCCCGGCGCCGGCTTCCCCCGCCTCAGCCCGGCCGAAGGCGCCTTCTACCTCTACGCCGACATCGCCGGCCGCACCAACGACAGCCGCGAATTCTGCGCCCGGATGCTGGCGGAAGCCGGCGTCGCCGCCTCGCCCGGCATCGACTTCGACCGCGCACGCGGGCACCATTTCGTGCGGTTCAGCTATTGCGGGCCGGAGGCGGATATGGCCGAGGCGGCGGCGCGATTGGCAAAGTGGAAGTAAGGCCTTCTTTTTGTGAACAAAAAGAAGCAAAAAAACTTTTCGTCCCTTGGCGGTGGTTACGGCTGGGGGGTGCCGAATTCGTGGACCATTTGGGTCATCGTGCGGGCGACGCAGGCGGCGTCGCAGCGGCCGGCAAGGTAGCCGGAACCGCAGGTCATCAGTTCGGCCAGAGCCGCCTGCAACGCCTGCGCCTCGGCATCCCGCGAACCACCGTGACTGCCTGCGGCCCGTTCCTGTTCGCCGTAGTCGCGCACCGCCTGAACCATCGTGTTCGCCATGCGATCCGCATCGATGTCGCCGTGCAGAAAGCCCGGCGCGATCGCCACCGCACGCTCCACCGCCGCCCGCATCCCAGCAACCAGATTCGTCGTCATAGCCCGCTCCTTCTACGCCCCTGCACGATCCACACCGCTGCAAGGGGATAAGTTTTTTGGTTCTTTTTTTCCAAAAAAGAACTGCTTCCTTCTACATCCCACTCGGATAAACCGGCCCCCCACCTCCCTCAGGCGTGACCCAGTCGATATTCTGCGTCGGGTCCTTAATATCGCAGCTTTTGCAATGCACGCAGTTCTGCGCGTTGATCTGCAGGCGTGGCGTGCCTTCCTCGGCGCCGACGATCTCGTAGACGCCGGCCGGGCAGTAGCGGGTTTCCGGGCTGCGGTAGATATCCCAGTTGACGTCGATGGCTTTCGCGGGGTCGCGCAGCTTCAGATGCGCCGGCTGGTCCTCCGCGTGGTTGGTGTTGCTGATGAACACTGACGACAGCCGGTCGAAGGTGAGCTTGCCGTCCGGCTTGGGATAGGCGATGCGCGGGCAGGCCTCGGCCTCCATCAGCGTGGTATTGTCGGGATGTTTGACACGCAGCGTCCACGGCGCCTTACCGCGAAATATATAGGTATCGACTGCGGCGTTGATCAGACCGCCGACCAACCCCCATTTGGCGAAGCCCGGCCGGATGTTGCGCACGCCGCGCAATTCGTCCCACAGCCAGCTGCCGCGCAGCTTTTCCGGATAGGCGGTCGGCTCGTCCACCCCCTCCTGCCCCAGCGCCGCGGCAATCGCCTCGGCCGCCAGTATGCCGGATTTCATCGCGGTATGCGTGCCCTTGATCTTCGGCACGTTGAGGAAGCCGGCGGTATCGCCGATCAGGCAGCCGCCGGGGAAGGTCAGCTTCGGCAGCGCCTGGAAGCCGCTCTCGTTGAGCGCACGCGAGCCATAGGCAATCCGCCGCCCGCCCTCGAAATGTCCGCGCATGTCCGGATGGGTCTTGAGCCGCTGCGTCTCCTCGAACGGCGACAGCCAGGTGTTGCGGTAATCCAACCCGATCACATGGCCATAGGAGACCAGGTTGTTGCCCCAGTGATAGACGAAAGAGCCGCCATAGGTGGCGCGGTCGAGCGGCCAGCCGATGGTATGCTCGACCAGGCCCGGCTGGTGCCGCTCGGCGGGGATTTCCCAGAGTTCCTTGATGCCGATGGCATAGGTTTGCACGTCACGGCCCTCGGCCAGGCGATAGCGCGCCACCAGCTGCTTGGTCAGCGAGCCGCGGCAGCCTTCGGCAAACACCGTGAAGCGGGCACGCAACTCCATCCCCTGAGCATAGTTCGGGCCGTGGGCACCGTCGCGGGTGATGCCCATGTCGCCGGTGACGATGCCGACGATGCGGCCGTCCTCCTCCAGCAACTCGGCGGCGGCGAAACCGGGATAGATTTCCACTCCCAGTGCCTCGGCCTGCTGCCCCAGCCAGCGGCATACGTCGCCCAGCGAGGAGATATAGTTGCCATGGTTGTGCATCGTCGGCGGTGTCGGCAGCCGGAACGAGCCCTTGGCGGTCAGGTAGATGAATTTGTCGGTCGTCACCGGCGTGGTCAGCGGCGCGCCCCGCTCTTTCCAGTCCGGCAGCAGTTCGGCGAGCGCGCGCGGCTCGATGACCGCGCCGGAGAGGATATGCGCGCCGACCTCGGCGCCCTTCTCCACCACGCAGATGGCGGCGTCCGGGGCGAGCTGCCTGAGGCGGATCGCCGCGGCCAAGCCCGACGGGCCGGCGCCGACGATCACTACATCGAAGTCCATCCGCTCGCGCTCAACTGCCTCGGACATGCGTCCTCCTTCGTGCCTGCCCATATATGGGTGCTATTCGTAGTCTAGGCATCGGCAACGGTTGCGCAAACACCGATGCGGCGGAACACTGCGACGATGGATGGCTCGATGGACGATCTGGCGGCCCTGCGGCTGCAACTGGAGTGGGGCGCCGATGAGGCGCTGGCCGCCGACCCGATCGATCGGCTGGCGGCTGCACCCGCTCGCCCGCCCGCCGCGCCACCCGTCGCGGTGCACTCGCGCCCGGCCGCGCCTCGCCCGCCCGCCGCATCGGGCGTCGTCCCGCCGGTCCAGCGGGCGCAGGCCGCCGCCGCGGCCGCCGGCACCATCGAGGAGCTGCGCGCCGCCGTGGCGGTGTTCGACGGCTGCCGGCTGAAGGACACCGCCACCAACCTGGTGTTCGCCGACGGCAATCCGCGGGCGGCCCTGATGCTGGTCGGCGAAGCGCCGGGCGCCGAGGAGGACCGCGCCGGGCTGCCCTTCGTCGGCCCATCCGGCCAGCTGCTCGACCGCATGCTGGCCAGCATCGGCATCACCCGCGAGACCTGCCTGATCACCAACGTCATCCCCTGGCGCCCTCCGGGCAACCGCAACCCGACCGACAGCGAGGTGCTGGCCTGCCTGCCGTTCCTGCTGCGCCATATCGCGCTGGTACGGCCGCGCCGGCTGGTGCTGCTCGGCAACTCACCCACCCAGGCGCTGACCGGAAGCAAGGCTGGTATTACCCGGGTGCGGGGCAAATGGGTGCAAATCGCCGTCCCAGGCCTCGATCAACCGGTCCCGGCGCTGCCGATGCTGCACCCGGCCTACCTGCTGCGCGCGCCCGGCGCCAAGCGTCAGGCCTGGGCGGACCTGCTTCTGCTGCGCCGCACAATAGATCAGGATTTGTCAAGTTACTGATTGCAGATCGTCGGCCAAATCGCTGATCTACCGAACGCCATCTTAATATGTGAGAAATGTCTCACCGGTTTGGGTTGCGTCTCACCAAAGTGCCGTGTACCGGTGCCGGCATGCGAGGGATCGACGCAACGCGATCCCGCTTTCCCGCCGCCCGGGCGTTTCTTGCCGGGGTGGCGTTGCTGGCCGGTGCGACGGCCACGAAGGCATATGCCGAAACGAAAGCGGGACACCCCCAGGCTGGCACCGACGAGATCGCGATGGCGATACCGCGGGTATCGCCCTATGGCGCATCCGGCGTGGCCTTGCCGCAGCCATTGCCACCCAGCGAGGCCGCGCGCATCCGCCGGGTGTTCGCGTGGCAGGCGAAGGGCGACATCCCCGCCGCCGTTCGTGACAGCGAGGCGATCGACAGCACCACTCCACTGGGTGCCGCGATGCTTGGCGAGGTGCTGGCCGACCGTTATCTCAGCCGTTTCACCCGCCCGCAGGCGCCGGCGCTGAAGGCCTGGCTGGAACGCTGGTCGGAATTGCCGGAGGCGCGGGCGATTCATGCCCTGCTGCTGATCCGCCTGCCGCATGGCGAACAACCGCCGCCGCCGCCGCCGATGGTGGCGCTGCCGCACAAGCCGACCGCCGAAGATTCCGCCGCCGGCATCCCGGTGCCGGAGGAAAGCGAGCCCGCCGGCCGCGACCTGGCGCGCAATGCCGCCACCGACCGCATCGTGCTTGCCGCCGCCCGCGAAAAGCCGGAGACCGCCGCGGGCCGGGTGATCGCCCACACCAGGGGCCTGCCGCCCACCTATGCCGCGCAACTGCGTGGCGAGGCGGCGCGGATCCTGTTCACCCTGAACCAGGACAAGGAAGCGCATCGCCTGGGCGCCGCCGGCGTGCATGCCTGCAAGGGTGCCGCAGCAGACTGCCAGGAAGCCGCCCTTCCGGCCTACATCTCCGGTCTGGCCGCCTGGCGGATGGGCAAGCCGGCCGCAGCGCGCCCGATGTTCGCCGCCGCCTGGCGGGCCGAATACACCACCTCCGCGCTGCGTGCCGGCGCCGCCTTCTGGGCCGCGCGCAGCCATCTGGCACTGGGTGACATCGCCGGCTATGTCCGCTGGATGCACCGCGCCGGGCAGGAGAAAACCACCTTCTACGGCATGATCGCGCGGCGCACCGAGGGCCTCTCGGTCGGCCTCAGTCGCGGCTCGCGCGAGACGCTGGGCGAGGCCGATCTCGAAGCCGTCGAGGCCACCACCCTCGGCAAGCTGGCCTTCGCGCTGCTGCAGGTCGGCCAGCGCGACCGCGCCGAGGCGGCGCTGCGCATGCTCTGGCCGCAAGCCCAGGCACACCCGGCGCTGGGCCGCGCCATCATGCTGGTGGCCGAACGCGCCGGCATGCCCAACCTCGCCGCCCAACTGGCCGACCTGGTGCAGACCGCCGACGGCATGCCGCGCGACGCGGTGCGCTTCGCCGTGCCGCGCCTGCGGCCTGCTGGCGGCTTCAGCGTCGATCCGGCGCTGATCTACGCGTTGGCGCGCACCGAATCGAATTTCGACCCCACCCTGGTCTCGCCAGCCGGCGCCCGCGGGCTGATGCAGATCATGCCAGCTACCGCCCGCTTCATCGCCCGCGACCAGGAAACCGGCGCCGCCCGCATCCAGCTGCACGACCCCGCCGTGAACCTCGATCTTGGCCAGCGCTACGTCGCCTATCTGGCCGCGCACGACGTGGTGGACGGCAGCCTGATCCGCCTGCTGGCCAGCTACAACTCCGGCCCCGGCAATTTCGGCCGCTGGGGCCCTGCGGTGCGCGACCTCGGCGACCCGCTGCTGTTCATCGAGGCGGTGCCGATCGACGAGACCCGCGCCTTCATCCCGCGCGTGCTCGCCTACACCTGGATCTACGCCGCCCGGCTGCGGCTGCCGACACCGGGCCTGGACGAACTCGCCGCCGGCGCCTGGCCGCGCTATCATCCGCTGCAGACGATGCAGCAGCCGCCCGCCGGGGTTCAGGCTGCCCTGCATTAGGAGCGTGATGACCGGAGGTGGCATCACACGCAGGTCTGAATCACGCGACCACACTCTCCAGGAGCAGCCCATGGCCCGCCTCGACCCGCAGCGCCCGTTCATCGCCGTCAACATCGCCGTGCTGACGGTCTCCGACACCCGCACCACCGCCAACGACACCTCCGGCGACACGCTGGCCGCCCGCATCCAGGCCGCCGGCCACACCGTGGCGACGCGAGCGATCGAAAAAGACGACGCCGATCTGGTCGAGGTGCTGCTGCGCCGCTGGATCGCCGACCCCGCGATCGACGTGGTGATCACCACCGGCGGCACCGGCATCACCGGGCGGGACGTAACGCCGGAAGCCTTCGACCGCGTGCTGGAAAAGCGCATCGAGGGCTTCGGCGAACTGTTCCGCATGCTCAGCTACCAGAAGATCGCCACCAGCACGATGCAGTCCCGCGCCCTCGGCGGCGTGGCGCACGGCACCTATCTGTTCGCGCTGCCCGGCAGCACCGGTGCGGTGAAGGACGCCTGGGACGACATCCTGGTGTGGCAACTGGATAATCGCCACCGCCCCTGTAATCTGGTGGAACTGATGCCGCGCCTGCAGGAACACCTGACCGCCGCCCGATAAGCGAGGAAACCGCCGAATGCCACCGATCAACCAGAGCGTCATCTGGGTCTACGCCAACGACCTCGACGCCACCTGCGATTTCTACGCGGGCAAGCTCGGCCTCACCCAGGTGCTGGACCAGGGCCAGTGCCGCATCTTCCAGATGGGGCCAACCGGCTTCCTCGGCGTCTGCCGCGTCCGGCCCGGCCGCGAGATGGAACCCAAAGGCGTGGTCATCACCTTCGTCACCGACGACGTCGACGGCTGGCACGCGCATCTGCTGGCCAATGGCGTCACGCCGGAGGGCCCGCCGAGGCACAGCGAGGCGTTCAACGTCTACGCCTTCTTCGTGCTCGACCCCAACGGCTACCGCCTCGAATTTCAGAACTTCCGTGATCCCAGTTGGAAACGATAGCCGCCGATGACCTTCTCCCGCCTCGACCAGACACTCGACACGATGCCCGAGCGCTACGCCGGCCCCGGCGGCGCAGTGGCAGTGCTGCGTGACGGCCAGGTGCTGGCCCAGCGCGCCTGGGGCTGGGCCGATCCGCAGGCCCGCATCCCGTTCACCGCGCAGACCCTGTCGCTGGTCTGCTCGATCACCAAGCAGTTCACCTGTGCGCTTCTGCTTGATCAGTTCCCCGACCCCACGGTGCTCGATGTGGATGTCTGCCGCCTCCTGCCGCTGCTCGGCGGGGCCGCGCCGCGCACGCTCGACCTCTGCCACAACCAGTCCGGCATGCGCGACTACTGGGCGATGGCGATGCTGTGCGGCGCACCGGTGGAAGGGATGTTCCGGGGGTCCGACGCCGACCACCTGATCGCCGGCATCGCCTCGCTGCACTTCGCGCCCGGCACCAGCTACTCCTACGTCAACCAGAATTTCCGCATCCTGTCCGAGATCATCCAGAGCCGCACCGGCGAGGATTTCGCGGCATTGCTGCGCGCCCGCATCCTCGACCCCGCCGGCATGCCGCACGCCCGGCTGAACCCCGACACCAGCCAGGTGCATGGCGGCACAGTCGGCCACGAGGGCACCGTGGCCGACGGCTTCCGCCCCGCCGTCAACCGCATCCACTGGACCGGCGATGCCGGCCTGGCCGCCAGCCTGGACGACATGATCGCCTGGGAAAAGGCCATCGACGCAGTGCGCGACGACCCCGACGCCCGCTATAATCGCCAGGCTGCACCGCAAACCTTCCGCAACGGCGCCGTCGCCCCGTACGGTTTCGGCCTCGGCCACTCACCAATCCTCGGCCACGCCGCCAGCAGCCATGGCGGCGGCCTGCGCGGCTGGCGCAGCTTCCGCTTCCGGGTGCCCGCCGAGCGCGTCTCGGTGGTGGTGCTGTTCAACCACATGGCCGACGCCCGCGCCGCCGGCATCGAGCTGTTCGCCGCCCTGCTCGACCTGCCGACCCCGCCCACCCCGCCGGCACCGGGCGCCGGCTGGGCCGGCCGCTACCTGGAACCGCAAACCGGGCTGGCGGTGCGGCTCGAACCGGCCGGCGCGCAGATGCGGCTGCACTACGCCACCAACCCCGATCTGCTGACCCAAACGGCGGAAGGCGAGCTTGCCCTCGGCGGCACCAAACTGCGCAAGACGGAAGACGGGCTCTGGATGGATCGCGGCGGCGAAAACCAATCCAGCCGCCTGCTGCCGGTCCAGCGCACCCCGGCACCGGACATCGAAGGCGCCTACCATTCCGCCGAACTCGACGCCACGCTCGACATCGTTGCCGCCGGCGGCGTGCTCTACGGCGCGTTCCGCGGCTTCCTCGGGCGCGGCGAGATGCACCAGTTGATCCCCTTCGCCGAGGATATCTGGCTGCTGCCCTGCCCGCGCGCGCTGGATTTCGGCGCCCCCGGCGACTGGACGCTGCGCGTCGAACGCGGCGCCGGCGGCCCAATCGGCCTGCGTATCGGCTGCTGGCTGGCGCGCGACGTGGCGTTCATCCGAAGCTGACCGCGATGGCCCCACGCTTCACCGTCACCTATCACGTCCGCAGCGAAGCCTCGGCCATCACCGCCCGCGCCGCCGAGATCGCGGTGGAGCAGAGCGTGGAAATGCCAATCCCCGCGATCTATACTGCGGAAATTCTTCGCGATATCGTCGGCGAGGTGGCCGATATCACCGATCTCGGCGCCGACCGGTTCGCGGTCAGGATCGCCCTGGCCTGCGCCACCGCCGGCGCCGATGCCGGCCAGTTGCTCAACATGCTGTTCGGCAACACCTCGCTGCACGACGACGTGGTTCTCGTAGATACCGAATTCCCGCCGGCGATCCTGGCCGCCCATCGCGGCCCCGATTTCGGCCTGGACGGCCTGCGTGACCGCGGCAATATCGGCAGGCGGGCGCTCACCTGCTCGGCGATCAAGCCGCAGGGCCTGCCCCCGACGCAACTGGCGGCCCTGGTGCAGCGCTTTGCCCTCGGCGGGCTGGACTTCGTGAAAGACGACCACGGCCTCGCCGACCAGCCGTACTCTCCGTTCGCCGCCCGCGTCGCTGCCTGCGCCGCCGCCGCCCGCGCCGCTTCCGCCACCACCGGCCGCACCACCCGCTACGTGCCCAGCGTCACCGGCACCCAGGACGCCATGCGCCAACAGATTCGCCGCGCCCGCGATGAAGGCGTGGACACCGTGATGCTGGCGCCGATGATCGCCGGCGTCGCCAACATGGCAGCCCTGACCCAGGAATTCCCCGACATCGCCTTCTTCGCCCACCCCAGCCTGGCCGGCGCCGCCCGCATCGCGCCGCCCTTGCTGATCGGCAAATTGTTCCGGCTGCTCGGCGCCGACGCGGTGATCTTCCCCAACCACGGCGGCCGCTTCGGCTACACGCAAGCCACCTGCCGCGCCCTGGCCGAAACGGCACTCGGCCCCCTGGCCAACACCCGTCCAGCCGTGCCGGTGCCGGCTGGCGGCATGAGCCTGGCGCGGGTGCCGGAGATGCTCGATTTCTACGGCCCCGATGTCATGTTGCTGCTCGGCGGCGGCCTGCTGGCGGCGCATCACCACCTGACCGCAGCTACCGCCGAGTTCACCGCCGCCGTCGCCGGTCATGTGTATAAGGAAAGGGTTCCTTTTTTTTGAAAAAAAGAACCAAAAAGCTTCGTCCGCCTTGCAACCGCGGAGATGCGGAGATTGCGTACACTCCAATGGATGGAAAGTTTTTTTGCTTCTTTTTGTTCACAAAAAGAAGACCTTTCCTTCCCTGCCCCTGACCAACCCGCCCCTGAGGACACCCCGCCATGGACCACCCCCAACTCCGCGCCGCCAAGGACGATTTCCAGTGGCAGGATGTCGAGCGCATGCCGTACAAGGAGGACGGCGAGGCCCCGTTCCGCGCCATCACCCGCCAGGTGCTGTTCGACGAGCAAGCCCTGGCCTGCCAGCTGCGGTATTTCGAGATGGCGCCCGGCGGCTACTCCACATTAGAGCGTCACGAGCACATGCACGCGGTGATGATCCTGCGCGGGCACGGCCAGTGCCTGCTCGGCGAGACGGTGCGCGATATGGCGCCGCACGACCTGGTGACCATCCCGGCCTGGGCCTGGCACCAGTTCCGCGCCAATGCCGGCGAGCCGATGGGCTTCCTGTGCATGGTCAACCAGCAGCGCGACAAGCCGCAACTGCCCGACCCGCAGCAGCGGGCGGCGCTGGCCGCCAACCCGGCGGTGGCGGCGTTCCTCGGCGGCGCCTCGCGCTGAGGCACGCCGCCGCGCCAATCCCCCGTTAACCAATTCGCGCAAAAATGATCCTGCGCCACGAAAACTGAGCGCACGCCCAAAATCGGCACATGGCTGTTTCGCGGCACGCCCCACGGCGCCGCGTTGCCCTGGATGCGCGCATGTCCGCCGGCTCTCTGCTGCTGCCCCGCTCGCTGTTTGGCGATAACAACCCCGAATGGCTGTTCGACATCGCCGGCGCGCAGGTTCCGCTCGCCATGCTGGCCTCGGCCGCCGCGCCGCCGCCGCCGAGCTTCCTGCCGCCGCCGCCGATCGTGATGCCCCCGGTGGTCATCGCCCAGGCCGCGCCGACCGCCGCCGCCGTCATGCCCGATCCGAGCAGCCTCGCCGCCGCCGACCAGGCGCTGCGCGGCACGGTGGCGCGCGCGACGTCCGGTGCCACCGGCGCCGGCGTGGTGATCGGCATCCTGTCCGACAGCTTCAACGCCACCGGCGGCTATGCCGGCGACGTGGCGCACGGCCTGCTCAACCCAGGCGCCACCGTGTTGAAGGAAGGCCCCGCCGGCAGCAGCGACGAGGGCCGCGCGATGGCCGAACTGATCCACCAGATCGCGCCCGACGCGCAGATCGTGTTCTACTCCGGCTTCGGCGGCCAGGCCGACTTCGCCCACGGCATCAGCGCCCTGGCCGCCGCCGGCGCCAGCATCATCGTCGACGACGTGACCTACCTCAACGAGCCGTTCTACCAGGACGGCGGGGCGATCCAGGCGGCGGTAGAGCAGGTGGTGGCCTCCGGCGTGTCCTACTTCACCTCGGCCAGCAACCAGGGCAGCAATTTCTTCGAGAGCGCCTTCACCCCGCTCACCACCGCACTGCCCGGGCTGTCCGGCGGCTTCCTCGCGGCGAATTTCGGCACCGCCGCGGCCGCCACCCCCTACATCAACCTCACCATCGCCCGCGGCGCCACCGCGACCGTCGACCTGCAATGGGACGCGCCGTTCGCCAGCATCGGCGCCAGCGCCGGTGCCGCCACCAGCCTCGGCATGGTGCTGTACGACGCCACCGGCCGCATCGTCGCCTATGCGCTGCGCAGCGAGATCGGCGGCGACCCGGTGCAGTTGCTGCAGTTCACCAACAATTCCGCCTCCACCAGCTTCCGCATGGCGGTGATCACCGATGGCGGCCAGGGGGTGCCGGGCCAGTTCAAGTTCATCGCCTACGGCCAGGGCACCAGCATCGCCGACCCGCGCGCCGGCCTCGGCTCGGGCAGCATCATCGGCCACGAGATGGTGCCGGAAGCCAACATCGTCGGCGCCATCGCCTACAGCCAGACCAAGGCATTCGGCGGCAGCGGCAGCGTCGAAGGCTTCTCCTCGCGCGGCCCCGGCAGCTTCCTGTTCGATGCCCAGGGCAACCGGCTGGACACCCCGCTGTCCAGCACCGGGGTCGACTACGTGGCGCCCGACGGCTCGGCGACCAGCGTGTTCAACCCGTTCTACGGCACGTCCGCCGCGGCCCCGAACGCCGCCGCGGTGGCCGCCCTGATGCTGCAGGCAAGCCCGAGCCTCACGCCGGCCCAGGTCTCCGCCATTCTGGCCAGTTCCGCCATCACCGCCCACGGCCCGGCCGGCAGCACCGGCGCCGGGCTGATCCAGGCCACCGCTGCGGTCAAGGCGGCCATCGCCATGGCCGGGCCGGCCGGGAAGTCACACAGCTTCTCCATTGCGGCGTCGGCGCCCACCCCGCCCGGCACCGCGCTGACCAGTGCGGCAATCCGCAACGCCGCCGCCACCATCACCGCCGCATACCAGGCGGTGCCGAACACCGCTGCCGACTACACCGCCACCCCCGACCTGGCTTCCGGCCTGGTGCTGGCCGACAGCGACAGCCTTGGCGGCACCTCGTTCGGCGACCTGGCGCTGCTGCATCTGGTGGACACCACGCCCGGCAGCCTGTTCGACCCGGTGCACATTCTGGCGTAACCGGCCGGAACGCGGCAAACTGGCCGCCGGACAGACCGGAGGCCCAAGATGATCGATGCCGAAAAGCTCGCGGCGATCCGCGCCCGCTACCCGAACGACGGCAAGGAGGAGGTCCAGGACCCCGATTTCCGCCGCGCCCAGTCGGTCGCCTTCAACACCTCCGGCCGACGACGCCTGCCCTATGGCGGGGTCTCCACCTTCCTCGACGCGCCATACCGGCCGGATGCGCCGGATGCGGCCGATTTCGAGGGCTTGCAGGTGGCGCTGATCGGCGTGCCGATGGATCTCGCGGTGACCAACCGCGCCGGCTCCCGCCTTGGCCCGCGCGCGGTGCGCTCGGTCGAGCGGATCGGCCCGTACAACCACGCCCAGCGCGTCACCCCATCGGCCGAGTTGCGCGCCGCCGATGTCGGCGACGTGCCGTTCCGCAGCCGCTATTCGCTGCCCGACTCGGTACAGGACATCGAAGACTTCTACACCAAGGTGCAGGCGGCCGGCGTGCTGCCGCTCAGCGTCGGCGGCGACCATTCCATTAGCTACCCGATCCTGCGCGCGCTGGGCTGCCACCGGCCGGTCGGCATGGTGCATATCGACGCCCATTGCGACACCTCCGGCGTCATGGAGGGCAGCCGCTTCCACCACGGCGGCCCGTTCCGCCAGGCGGTGCTGGACGGCGTGCTGGACCCCGAGCGTGCCATCCAGATCGGCATCCGCGGCTCGGCGGAGATGCTCTACGAATTCTCCTACGCCACCGGCATGACGGTGATCCACGCCGAGGAAGTGGACAAGATGGGCATCGCGGCGGTGATCGCCCGCGCCCGCGCGGTGATCGGCGACCAGCCGTTCTATCTGACCTTCGATGTCGACGGCATCGATCCCGCCTACACCCCCGGCACCGGCACGCCCGAGGTCGGCGGCCTGACCCCGCGCGAGGTATTGGCGATCATCCGCGGCATGCGCGGCCTGCCGATCATCGGCGGCGACGTGGTGGAGGTGGCGCCGCAATACGACGCCAGCACCGTCACCGCCCAGGTCGGCGCGCAGATGCTGTTCGAACTGTTCTGCCTGGCGGCGCTGGCCCCCAAGTGAATCTGCCGGCCGAAGCCGTCCATTTGCCGTTCGAGGCCGGGCCGTACCGGATGGCCATGGGGCTGCTGGCGTGCGACCCGGAGGCGCTGATCGAGCTGGATGACCGGTATCCGGAAGAGCTGCGAGAGCGCAAAAACCTGCTCGAAACGCGCAGAAATGACGTGCTTTCGGTGCTGCCGGAGGCTGCCGAAGCGGGTTTCGAGCTGCTGCAGCGCCTGGGAACGCTGCTGCCGACCCGGTTCCCGGCTTGGTTCAGCCGCGACGGTGTTATGCTGCATAACCATATCACCGACGAAACATGGAACCTCGCCGAACCGACGCTTGATCCACTCGAAATCGCCGGGCGCCTGGTGCAGGAGGACCTTTGCCTGCTGCGCCCCGGCCCGGACGGCCCGGTGCTGGTCAGCGCGGTGCTGTGTTTCCCCAGCCGCTGGCGCCTGTCGGAGAAGATCGGCCGCCCGATGGCCGCGATCCATACCCCGGTGCCGTTCTATGGCGAGCGCCTGTCCCGCCCGGTGGACCGGCTGATGGCCACGCTGAAGCCGGGCAAGCTGGTCGAGCGGTTCAACTGGTCGGTGGTCGACGACCCCGCGCTGTTTCAGCCGGGCGGCCATGGGCGGCGGGCGCATGACGCCACGATCACCGCCGGCAATGCCGGAACCGCGCTGTTCCTGCGGGTTGAGCGCCAGACGCTGAGCCTGTTGCCGGCCAGCTTCACGGTGCTGTTCAGCATCCGCATCCATCGCTATCCGCTGGCCCGGATTGCCGCCCAGCCGGCGGTCGCCGCCAGCCTGCGCGGCGCGGTGCAGGCGCTGCCGGCGGAGATGGCCGCCTATAAGAGCATCCTGCCGTTCCGCGCGGCGTTGCTGGCCTATCTGGCCGACCCGATCATGGCGCCGTGACTGGCATCCTGGCGCAATCATCGCTATAGCGCTGGCGACGATTGGATCGGCGGTGGCCCCAACTTGGCCGCTCAACCCTGAAGCTGACGGAAAACTCGGACATGGCGTTCGCGACGCAACAGCAAACCCCCGCATCGGCGCAGCAGCCCAGCGGCCGCGCCGCCATGCCGGCGCATCTGAAGGCGCTGGAGGCGGAAAGCATCCATATCATGCGCGAGGTCGCCGGCCAGGCGCGCGCGCCTGTGCTGTTGTATTCGATCGGCAAGGACTCCACCGTACTGCTGCATCTGGCGCGCAAGGCGTTCCATCCCGGACGCCTGCCGTTTCCGCTGCAACATATCGATACGTTGTGGAAATTTCGTGACATGATCACCTTCCGCGACAACACCGCGCGCCAGCTCGGGCTCGATCTCAGGGTACACACCAACCCCGAGGGCATCCGCCGCAACATCAACCCGTTCGACAATGACAGCGTGCTGTACAACCAGATCATGAAGACCGACGCGCTGAAGCAGGCGCTGACCGAGGGCGGCTACGACGCGGCGATCGGCGGCGCCAGGCGCGACGAGGAACGCTCGCGCGCCAAGGAGCGGGTGTTCTCGGTGCGCGGTCCCGGCCATAGCTGGGACCCCAAGCGGCAGCGCCCGGAGCTGTGGAACCTGTATAACGGCCAGCTGGCGGCCGGCGAAACGCTGCGGGTGTTCCCGCTGTCGAACTGGACCGAACTCGATGTCTGGACCTACATCCAGCACGAGGGGATGGACGTGGTGCCGCTGTATTTCGCCGCCATGCGCCCCACCGTGGAACGCAACGGCGCGCTGATCGTGGTGGATGACGCGCGGTTCCGCTTTCTCGACGGCGAGAAACCGGTGGATCGGCTGGTGCGCTTCCGTTCGCTGGGCTGCTACCCGCTGAGTGCGGCGGTGCAGTCGCCGGCGGCCAGTATCGATGACATCGTCGCCGAGATGTACACCACCCGCGAATCCGAGCGCGCCGGGCGGCTGATCGACAACGATCAGGAAGCCTCGATGGAAAAGAAGAAGCGCGAGGGGTATTTCTGATGCCGGAATCGATCCTGCGGGTGCTCACCTGCGGCAGCGTGGATGACGGCAAATCGACGCTGATCGGCCGCATGCTGTTCGAATGCGGCCGCATTCCGGACGACGTGCAGGCGGCCCTGGAGCGCGACAGCCGGCGCTACGGCACGGTCGCCGGCGGCATCGACTATGCGCTGCTGGTCGACGGGCTGGCCGCCGAGCGCGAGCAGGGCATCACCATCGATGTCGCCTATCGCTACTTCGAGACGCCGAGCCGCCGCTTCATCCTGGCCGACACGCCGGGGCATGAGCAGTACACCCGCAACATGGTCACCGGCGCCTCCACCGCCGACCTGGCGGTGTTGCTGGTCGACGCCCGCAAGGGGCTGCTGGTGCAGACCCGCCGGCACGCCACGATCGCCTCACTGCTCGGCATCAACCAGGTGGTGCTGGCGGTCAACAAGATGGACCTGATGGGCTACGACCAAGGGGTGTTCGATGCCATCGTCGATGGCTTCCGGGCGTTCGCCGAGAAGCTCGGCGGCCTGGAGGTGACGGCGATCCCGGTCTGCGCGGTGGCTGGCGACAATGTGATCAGCACCAGCACCAACATGCCATGGTATAGCGGCCCGGCGCTGCTGCAGGCGCTGGAGCAGGCGACGCCGCGCGCGCCGGTGGCCGAGGCGCCGCTGCGGCTGCAGGTGCAGCAGGTGATCCGCCCGGACCTGGATTTCCGCGGCTTCGCCGGCACCATCGCCAGCGGCACCGTGCGGCCGGGCATGCGGGTGACCAACGTCACCTCGCGGGCCAGCGCCAACGTGGCGCGCATCGTAACCATGGACGGCGACCTGGCCGAGGCCGAGGCCGGCACCGCGGTGACCCTGGTGTTGGACGACGAGATCGACGTGTCGCGCGGAGACGTGCTGGCCGGGCTGCCGCTGCCGGCGACCGCCACCGAGTTGACCGCCCGGCTCTCCTGGTTCGACGAACAGCCGCTGTTTCGCGGCCGCTCGTACCTGATGCAGATCGGGCCACGGTTGCTGACCGCGACGGTCTCGAAGATTTCCGGCCGGCTGGATGTGGACACGCTGGTCGAAGAGCCGGCCGGGGAACTGAAGTTCAACGAGATCGGCCGGGTCGGCATCGCCCTCAGCCAGCCGATTCCGTTCGAGCCGTACCGGGCGTGCCATGAGATGGGCGGCTTCATCCTGATCGACCGGATCACCCGCAACACCGTGGCCGCCGGGCTGATCGAGGGTGCCGACCGCATCGCGTCTGACGTGCATTGGCACAAGCAGGCGGTGGACAAGACGATCCGCGGGGCGCTGAAGGGCCAACGCCCGGCGGTGTTGTGGTTCACCGGACTTTCCGGCGCCGGCAAATCGACCATTGCCAACCTCACCGAGGCGCGGCTCGCGGTGCTGGGGCGGCACACCATCATCCTGGACGGCGATAATGTGCGCCACGGGCTGAACCGCGACCTGGGCTTCAGCGAGGCCGACCGGGTGGAGAATATCCGCCGCGTGGCCGAGGTGGCGCGGCTGTTCGTCGAGGCCGGGCTGATCGTGCTGGTGTCGTTCATCTCGCCGTATCGCGCCGAACGCACCCTGGCACGCGAACGGGTGGAGGCCGGCGAATTCATCGAGGTGTTCGTCGATACTCCGGTGGAGGAATGCGCCCGGCGCGACCCGAAGGGGCTGTACGCCAAGGCGATGGCCGGCGAGATCCGCAACTTTACCGGCGTCGATGCGCCGTACGAGGCGCCGCAATCGCCGGAGATCCATCTCTCGACGGTTGGCACCACGCCGGAGGAACTGGCCGACCGGGTGGTGGCCGAGCTGCGCGGGCGGAGCGTCATCATCTAGCCGAGCACCGGCGGCTGCGGCTTCGGCTATCCGTGCAGCCTGGCGATGGCCGCCGGCGGTAGCCTCAGGCAATGCACGGCGAGGCAGCCCAGTTCGCGGATGCCGCGCCGCCAGGTGCCGTCGCGGCGCCAAGTAACCGCGGCGGTGGTGGCCGGGATCGGCAGCCCGGCCAGACGCTGCCGGCCGAGCCGCCGGGCGAGATCGAGTTCGGTCAGCACTGGCAGCGGCCGCACGCCGCCCACCTCATCCAGCAGGGCGCGCGAGATCAGCAGCCCCTGTTCGGCGGCGGGCAGGCCGAAGCGGCTGCTGCGCCAGGCCAGGAAGCGCTCCAGTCGCCTCGCGCGCGGCTCGCCGGCTTCCAGCGCGAAACGGAAATAGGCGGCGCGGTTGGGCGAGCCGGCCATCACCCGGGCTGCCGCGTTCTCCCAGCCGGCGGCCAGCCTGGTGTCGGCGCGCAACAGCAGCAGCCAGTCGCCGGTTGCCGCGGCACAGCCGGCGGCAAGCCGGGCGCCGTGGCCGCCCCGCAGGATCACCACCCGCGCGCCAAGCCGCCGCGCCAAAGCGACCGTGCCGTCGGTGCTGTCGGCATCGGCGACGATCACCTCGTCGGCGGCGCCGTCGAGTGCCGCCAGGGCGGCGGGAAGCGTGGTGGCGGCGTTCAATGTCGGAATGACGACGGACAGCATAACGGTGATCCCCCGGGGCGCGGCTGGCGCTCATGTTCTCTTTGTGTTCTTGACACGAGTGCGCGGCTTTGGCAAGGTCAGATGAGAACGAAAGGGGACTCTGGCGATGCGGGACACGCATATCGAGGACTCGCACCCACGGGAGGCAGGCGACTTCGCGCGGGAGATCGATCCCGGCGAGTTGGAGGCGCTGGAGCGTGCCGGGGAGCCGGAGCCGTTGCCGATCCACGGGCGCGCCGGGCGGGCGATGCGGGCAGGGCTGACCATTCCGACAGCGCCGACGGTTGAGGCCGCGCCGCCGCGGCGGGGGCGGGGTGCCACCAACAATCCCCCCAACCGGTTCGAGCCGACCAACGCTGCGCCGTTCGACGATGGCTGGCAGACCCTGGCTGCGGATTTCAGCGACCTGCCGCCGCTGCCGACCACGCTGATCAAGGATTCGTCGCGCAGCGTGATTTCCTGGAACCAGAGCCCGGATATCGGCTTCGATCGCGCGATCAATCCGTATCGCGGCTGCGAGCATGGCTGCGTCTACTGCTTTGCCAGGCCGAGTCACGCCTATCTTGGCTATTCGCCGGGGCTGGATTTCGAAACCAAGCTGGTGTTCAAGCCGGATGTGGCCGAGCTGCTGGAAAAGGAGTTGCGCAAGCCGGGCTATGTTGCGCGGCCGATCGCGCTCGGCTCCAACACCGACCCGTATCAGCCGATCGAGCGGACGTTGAAGCTGACCCGCTCGGTGCTGGAGGTGATGGAGCGGTTCGGGCACCCGGTAACCATTGTTACCAAATCCGCTGGCGTGCTGCGCGATCTTGACGTGTTGCAGCGGCTGGCGCGGCGGAACCTGGTGCGCGTGTATGTGTCGGTGACGACGCTGGACCCGACCCTGGCGCGGCGGATGGAACCGCGTGCCGCGACCCCGGCACGGCGGCTGCAAGCGATCGCCGGGCTGACCCGCGCCGGGGTTCCGGCCGGGGTGCTGGCGGCGCCGATGATCCCGGCGCTGAACGATGCCGAGCTGGAGAAAATCCTCGAAGCCGCCTCGCGCGCCGGCGCCAGTTGGGGCGGCTACGTGATGCTGCGGCTGCCGCATGAGTTGAAGCAGATTTTCGAGGATTGGCTGCAGGCGCACTTTCCGGATCGCGCCGGCCATGTGTTGAACCTGGTGCGCGAGGCACGCGCCGGAGCGCTGTATGACGCCAGGTTCGGGCAGCGGTTTTCCGGAACCGGGCCGTATGCCGATCTGTTGGCACGCCGCTTTCAGCGCGCCGCCAGGCAATGGGGGCTGGAGGAGCGGGCGCCGCTGGATTGCAGCCAGTTCAGCCCGCCGGCGGACGGTAAGGCGAAGACGGCGCAGTTGTCACTGTTCTGAACCGGCCCGGCGACGGTGCTACGCGGGGTAGCAACCAGCGAGGCGCGCGCGCTCCCGCACCAGCGCCAGCACCATCTCGCAACTGGGCATCGGCTTGCCGGTCAGCACGCCGAGTTCCACCACGGCGCCCAGCAGCGCGTCGATTTCCATCGGGCGGCCGCGTTCGAGGTCCTGCAGCATCGAGGTCTTGTGCTCGCCGACCTCGGCCGCGCCGTCGATGCGTTTGTCGACGCTGATCGCGAATTTGACGCCGAGAGCTTCGGCCACCGCTTGCGCTTCGCCCATCATGGCGCGGCACAGCGCCCGCAGATCGGCGCGGCCGGTGATGCGATCGAGCGTAGAGCCGGTCAGCGCCGAGACCGGGTTGAAGCAGAGATTGCCCCACAGCTTGATCCAGATTTCGTCGCGGATGCGCGGCCGCACCGGCGCCTTCAGCCCGGCCGAGATGAGCAGCTTGCTCAGCGCCTCGACGCGTGGCGAGCGGCTGCCGTCGGGTTCGCCGAGGCTGAAACGCTCGCCGTAGATGTGCTGGATCACCCCGGGGCGCACCACTTCGGCGGCCGGATAGACCACGCAGCCGATCGCCTGGGATGGCGGCAGGGTGGTCCATAACGTGCCGTCGGGATCGACGCTGGTCACCCGGTGGTCGCGCCAGGGTCCGTCCAGGCCGTGGAAATACCAGTATGGCACGCCGTTGACGGCGGTGATCAGCGCGGTTTGCGGCCCCATCATGCGGGCGATGGAAGGGGCGGCGGCGGGCAGGGAATGCGCTTTCAGCGTGACGATCACGTAGTCCTGCACGCCCAACTCGCCGGCGTCGGCGGTGCAGCGCGGGCGGACGGTGATGTCCTGGCCACCGTCCTTCTCGCTGGCCAGCAGGGTTACGCCGTTCTCCCGCATTGCCGCCAGATGCGGGCCGCGGGCGACGAAGGAAACGTCGGCGCCCGCCGCCGCCAGCTTCGCCCCCATCATGCCGCCGATGGCGCCGGCGCCGAACACCGCAACCTTCATGGCGCTACTCGGTGAGGCCGAGTTTGGCGGCCAACCCGATGCGCTGCAGCTTGCCGGTGGCGCCCTTGGGGATTTCGGCCATGAACAGGATCTTGCGCGGCACCTTGAACTGCGCCAGCCGCTGGGCGGCGAAATCGCGCAGGCCGTGCTCATCGAGCGTGTGGCCCTCGCGCAGCACCACCACGGCGGCCACCTCCTCGCCAAGCTTGCTGTGCGGCATGCCGAAGGTCACCACCTGCTGCACCGCCGGGTGGTCCATCAGCACGACATCCACCTCCAGCGGGGATATCTTTTCGCCGCCGCGGTTGATGATCTCCTTCAGGCGGCCGGTGAGGCGCAGATAGCCCTCGGCGTCCAGCGTGCCCTGGTCGCCGGTGCGGAACCAGCCATTGGTGAAGGCGCTGGCATTGGCGGTCGGGTTGTTCTCGTAGCCGGCGGTGACGTTGCGGCCGCGGATCACCACCTCGCCGAGGTCGCCCGGCGCCAGCAGCGTGCCGGCTTCGTCCATGATGGCGACCTCGGGGCCGGCGGCGAGGCCGACCGAGCCGGCGTGATGCACGCGCGGCGGCAGCGGGTTGCAGCACATCTGGTGCGAGGCCTCGGTCATGCCGTAGGCCTCGATCACCGGCACGGCGAACGCCGCTTCCATCGCAGTCATCACCTGCGGCGGCAGGCTGGAGGAGGAGGAGCGGATGAAGCGCAGCCGGCTCGCCTCGATCACCGCCTTGTTGCGCCCGGCCAGCCCGAGGATCGCCTGGTGCATGGTCGGCACCGCGGTGTACCAGCTGGGCTTTGCGTCGCCGAACCAGGTGAAGAAGCGGAAGGCGTTGAAGCCGGGCGTGCAGATGGTGGACGCACCGGCGGCCATCGAGGACAGCACGGCGGCGATCAGGCCGTGGATGTGGAACAGCGGCATGATGTTGAGGCAGGTATCGGCCGGCGTCAGCGCGAGCGTCTCGACGATATGGTAGGCCGAGGCGGTGACGTTGATGTGGCGCAACGGCACGATCTTCGGGCGCGAGGTGGTGCCGGAGGTGTGCAGCACCAGCGCCACGTCCTGCGCCTCGGCCGGGCCGGGATGCGTGGGCGTGCCGGACAGCGGCTGCTCGGGCACCAGGGTGAAGGCGCCGGCGGCGGCCGGGTCGGGCACCAGCTCGATCACCGGGATGTTGTGCGCGGCGGCGACCTCGCGGGCCGGGCTGTCCATGCCGCGCAGGATGACCAGGGCGCGGGCGTGCAGGTCGGAGAGGTAGAACTCAAACTCGTCGCGGCGGTAGCCGGGGTTCAGCGGCGCGGTGGTGGCGGCACAGGCGACGGCGAGGAAGCTGGTGGCCATTTCCGGGCCATTCGGCAGCACGATCGCCACCCGGTCGTTGCGGCCGATGCCCATGCGATTGAGATCGGCGACGGTGCGGGTGGCGAGCGCCCGCAGCGCGCCGTGGGTCAGCCAGGGGCGGGCGCCTTCCAGGCTCTGCGGCATGCCGATTGCCGGCGCGTCGTTCGCACCTCGCGCCAGTGCTCCGGCGATTGTGTCGGCGGCATAAACAGTCATAGCGGCCTCCCCCTCATCGTTGTCCGCTGATGGCATAGCCTTTCAGCGGCCGGTGGTGAAGGGTTCCCCTCGGCGCGGCAGGGTTGCTACCGTGCCGGATGCTTGAGAACGCGCGAATCGCCGCCGCCGGACGGGTGGCCGGCATCGATGAGGTCGGGCGCGGCCCGCTGGCCGGGCCGGTGCTGGCCGCCGCCGTGGTGCTGCCACGGCCGGTGCCGCCGGCGCTGCTGATATTACTCGATGATTCCAAGAAGTTGCGGCCGGCAGCGCGCGAGGCGGCATTTGCCGCGTTGCGCGCCACGCCGGAGGTGGAGATCGGCGTCGGCGCGGCGTCGGTGGCGGAGATTCTGGCGCTGAACATCCTGGGCGCCAGCCTGCTGGCGATGCGCCGCGCGGTGCTGCGGCTGCCGGCGGCGCCCAGCCTGGCGCTGGTGGACGGCAACCGGCCGCCCTCGCTGCCCTGCGCGGTGCGTTGCATCGTCGGCGGCGACGGGCTGGAACCGGCGATTGCGGCCGCCTCGATCATCGCCAAGGTGCTGCGCGACCGGGCGATGGCGCTGCTGGATCGGCGGTATCCCGGCTATGGCTGGGCGGAGAATGCCGGCTACGGCACCGCCGCGCATCGCGCCGGACTGCACCGGCTGGGCATCACAGCACATCACCGCACCGGCTTCGGCACCGTGCGGCGGCTGGTTCTGGCCAATATCAATGTTGACGCGGTCACGATTGACGTGGCCTGACGGAGTTCGTCACGCTGGTTTCCCCGTTTCGGAGTTAGCATCATCGCCGTGGAGAGTGTCTGGGAACTGCCGCTGGATCAGGTGTTGCTCGGCGATGCGGTGCGCATGATGCGCATGCTGCCGGACGGCGGGGTCCACTGCGTGTTCGCCGACCCGCCCTATAACCTGCAACTGCGCGGCGAGTTGCGGCGGCCGGATGACAGCCTGGTGGACGGGGTGGATGACGACTGGGACCGGTTCACCGATTTCGCCGCCTATGACGCCTTCACCCGCGAATGGCTGGGCGAATGCCGCCGGCTGCTGCGGCCGGACGGCACGCTGTGGGTGATCGGCAGCTACCACAACATCTTCCGCATTGGAGCGATTTTGCAGGAGATGGGGTTCTGGATCCTCAACGACGTGGTGTGGCGCAAGGCCAACCCGATGCCGAATTTCCGCGGCCGGCGATTCACCAACGCGCATGAGACGATGATCTGGGCGGCGCGGGCGCAGGGCAGCCGCTACCGCTTCAACTACCAGGCGATGAAGGCGCTGAACGACGATGTGCAGATGCGCAGCGACTGGTTCATCCCGCTGTGCACCGGCGCCGAGCGGTTGCGCAACGAGCATGGGCTGAAGCTGCATCCGACGCAGAAGCCGGAGGCGCTGCTGCATCGGGTGCTGGTCTCCTCCACGCATCCCGGCGATGTGGTGCTGGACCCGTTTTCCGGCACCGGCACCACCGCGGTGGTGGCCAAGCGGCTGGGGCGGCATTTCATCGGCATCGAGCGGCATCCGGCCTATGTCGAGGCCGCACTCGGCCGCCTCGCGCGGACCGAGATCGCCTCGTCCGAGAGCATGGCGGTGACGCCGGGCCGGCGCGAGATGCCGCGGGTGCCGTTTGGCGGGCTGGTGGAGCGCGGCGTGCTGCCGCCCGGCACGGTGCTGACCGACCGGACCCGGCGTGTGCAGGCGGTGGTGGCGGCCGACGGGTCGATCCGCGCCGGGGCGTTGCAGGGCTCGATCCACAAGATCGGTGCGGCGGTGCAGAACGCCCCCTCGTGCAACGGCTGGACGTTCTGGCATTTCGAGCGGGACGGCGAATGGCTGGCGATCGACGTGCTGCGGCAAGGTGCTGCGGAACAGCCGCCAGCCTGACCGATAACCCGGGAGGCGCGCCTGCAGCGCGCCGCGACTGCGCCGTGAACTGCGCCATCAGCGCGCCATTCGCCTCGCGCGGGTACCGTACGCGCCATCCGCTTTGCGCCTTGAGGGCGCAGTCGGAAGGCGCGAGGTATCCCTCTTCTTCAACCGACGTGCCTGCGCCCCAGATATCATGAAATAGGAAAATAGTCAAGATTCGTGCGTCACCGTTAGCCTGATGGACCATTCTTGTTGCCGCATCATCGCCGCTCCTGGCGTGGCGGCGCTGCTGGGAGCGCTGGCTACCCTGGCGATCCCCGGGGGAGCCAGCGGCGGCCGGTCAGTAGACCACCACGCTGCGGATGCTCTCGCCGCGGCGCATCAGGTCGAAGCCCTCGTTGATCCGCTCGAATGGCAGCACATGGGTGATCAGGTCGTCGATGTTGATGCGGCCTTCCATGTACCAGTCGACGATGCGCGGCACATCGGTGCGGCCGCGGGCGCCGCCGAACGCGGTGCCCATCCAGCTTCGCCCGGTGACCAGCTGGAACGGGCGGGTGCTGATCTCCTGGCCGGCGCCGGCAACGCCGATGACGATGCTCTTGCCCCAGCCGCGATGCGCGCATTCCAGCGCCTGGCGCATCAGCGTGGTGTTGCCGACGCATTCGAAGCTGTAGTCGGCGCCGCCCTTGGTGAGGTTGACCAGATAGGGCACCAGGTCGCCCTCGACCTCCTTCGGGTTGACGAAATCGGTCATGCCGAATTTTTCCGCCATGGCGCGGCGGCCGGGATTGATGTCGACGCCGACGATCTGCTCGGCGCCGACCATGCGCAGGCCCTGGATCACGTTGAGCCCGATGCCGCCGAGGCCGAACACCACGGCGCGGCAGCCCATCTCGGCGCGGGCGGTGTTGATCACCGCGCCGATGCCGGTGGTGACGCCGCAGCCGATGTAGCAGACCTTGTCGAACGGCGCGTCGGGGCGGATTTTCGCCAGCGCGATCTCCGGCAGCACGGTGTGGTTGGCGAAGGTGGAGGTGCCCATGTAGTGAAAAACCGGCTGGCCGTCGCACGAGAACCGGCTGCTGCCATCCGGCATCACGCCGCGGCCCTGGGTGGCGCGGATCGCCACGCAGAGATTGGTCTTGCGGCTGAGGCAATATTCGCATTGCCGGCATTCCGGCGTGTACAGCGGGATGACGTGGTCGCCGGGCTTCAGGCTGGTGACGCCGCGGCCGATTTCCAGCACCACGCCGGCGCCCTCATGGCCGAGGATGGCCGGGAAGATGCCCTCCGGGTCGGCGCCGGACAGGGTGAACTCGTCGGTGTGGCAGATGCCGGTGGCCTTGATCTCCACCAGCACCTCGCCGTCGCGCGGGCCTTCCAGGTCGACGGTTTCCAGGCTGAGCGGTGCCCCTGCCTTACGGGCGACGGCGGCGCGGGTTTTCATGGTCTGGCTCCTGATTGTTTCGCCAGCATCTGGCTCGCGCGCATGGTGCTTGGGCCAGGCCGGCGGGGCAAGCCGCGTTGTGCCGGGCGGTCAGGCGTGGCCAGAGACTGGCAGCGCGCTCCAGCCGCCGAGGCGGACCACGGCGGCGAGCAGGCGCAACGCCTCGGGGCCGCCGCAATCGGCGATTGTGCCGTTTTCCATCTCGCCGGCCAGCAGTTCCGCCTGGCCGGCGATGGTCTCGGCGGCCTGCCGCAAGGTCGCCGTGTCCGGCGGATCACCCGCCGGGTTATTGAAATTGCCGTGCATCGCCGGAGCGTCCCGCTATGGCCATTTTGGCGTGTTCATGCCGCAAAGGGTTCGCGCGGTCCGGGCCGAGGGTAGCGCCGGGTGGTTAACCGGGGGTTGCCGGGCGGCTCAGGCGAAGCTGACCGAGACCGCCGGGCCAAGACCGTCGAACACCACTTCCGCTGTCCCCGGCCCGTCCAGCCAGATCGGCGGGGTGACGCTGCCCAGCATCACCACCTGGCCGGCGCGCAGGCCGCCGAAGGCGCGGGCGACGCCGGAGCCGGCCAGCCAGGCCAGGGCGGCCATCGGGTGGCCGAGCAGATCGGCGCCCTTGCCCTCGCCGCGCTGTACGCCATCGACGCTGATCCGTCCGGTGACGGCGGCGAGGTCCAGTTCACGCCATCCCTGGGCCGGGGCGCCGAGCACGGCGGCGGCGTGATAGACCTGATCGGCGATCAGGGTCGGGGTGCCGACTGCCGTGAGGTCGCCGGCCGGCGGTGGGCCGTAGCGGTTGTCCACCACCTCGATGGCGGCGAACGCCGTTTCCACCGCGGCGGCGGCCTGCGCGGCGTCATAGCTGCCGGGCGGCAGGTCGCGCGCCAGACGGACGCCGACCTCGCATTCCACGCCGGGGCCGCGAAATGCCGACCACGGCAGCACGACGCCGGAGGCATGCATCCCGGCCCGCGGCATGAAGCCGCCGGCCGGGCCGGACAGGCCGAGATAGGCCTGCATCCGCGCCGTGGTGGCGCCGATCTTGAAGCCGGCGGGAGGGAAAGCGCCGATCAGCCGGGCCAGCGCCAGCTGCACCGCGGCGCCTTCGGCCTCGGTGGTGGGGGCCAACTCCGCCGGCAGCGGCCCGGCCGGGCGGCCGGCCTGGCGGTTCGCCAGCAAGAGCTCGGCGGCGCGTTCGATGTTCGTGGTCATGTGCGGCGGGCGATCTCGTACAGCGCCACCGCGGCGGCGGCCGACACGTTCAGGCTTTCCATCAGTTCCCCCGCGCCGGGCATGGCGATGCCGGCAAGTTCGTCGCAGGTCTCACGGGTCAGGCGGCGCATTCCCTCGCCCTCGCTGCCCAGCACCAGCGCCACCCGGCGCTGCGCCAGCGCCGGCCCCGAAAGCGGCGCGCCGCGCGCATCCAGCCCGACGATCCACAGCCCGGCCGCCCGCAGCGCCACCAGCGTGCGGGCGATGTTGACCGCACGCAGTATCGGCACCGTCTCCAGCGCGCCCGAGGCGGCCTTGGCGAGCGCTCCGGTCTCCTCCGGGGCGTTGCGGTCCTGGGTGATCACCGCGGCGACCCGGAACGCGGCGGCGCAGCGCAGGATGGCGCCGACGTTGCGCGGATCGGAGACCTGGTCGAGCACCAGCACCGGCCCGGAGCGCTCCAGCGCCTGTTGCAGCGACGGCGATGGCAGCGGGTCGACCAGCAGCGCTGCCCCCTGATGCACGATCGCGTGGCCGAGCAACTGGTCCAGCCTGGCGCGGTCGGCGCGTTCGGGGGCGATCGGCCAGGCCTGGCGGATCGCCAGCGCCACCTGCGCCTCGGCTTCCTCGGTCAGCATCAGGCGACGCAGCCGCCGCGCCGGGTTGGCCAGTGCCGCGGCTACGGCGTGGGTGCCATACAGCCACACGGTGCCGCGCGGCGCTTCGGTGCCGCCACTGCGCGGGGGTGTCGGCGCACGTGGTTCGCTGCGGCGAGGCGCCTCCGGCCGCGCCCGCTCCTGGTGGGGCTTGTCGGCCGGTGCCGGCAGGCGCAGCGCACCCGGGCGTTCGCTCGCCGGCTCCACGGCCGGGCGGCGCTCGGGCTGTTGCCGCTCGCCGTGCAAGCGCTCGCCGTTCGGCCGCGGCCCCTTGCTGCGGTCCGGCGGCGGGCGGCGGGCCTGGCCACCATGCGGCTTCGGGCCGGCGGCGCCGCTGCGGCTGCGATTGGGGCCGTCGCCGCCATGCGGACGATGGCCTCCCGGGGGGCCTCCCGGGGGGCGGCTGCCGGAGCCGTGTTTGCTGGGCGGTTTCATGCTACCGTTCCTATAGCGGTCTGCTGCGGCGCCGACAAACCTCCGCGCCGGAGTGCTTCGTTGACAAGCGCCGCAGGATCGCAATAGTGCGCGCCGTTGCGACCGCCGGGGTGAGACCTCCGGGCGCGAGGAGGGGTGCCCGAGTGGCTAAAGGGGGCGGACTGTAAATCCGCTGGCGCACGCCTACGTTGGTTCGAATCCAACCCCCTCCACCAGTTCCGCAAGCGATCGAGGCGTCGCAAAGCCGTGCCTTGGCGGGTGTAGCTCAATGGTAGAGTCCCAGCCTTCCAAGCTGGCTGTGCGGGTTCGATTCCCGTCACCCGCTCCATCCGCCCGGCGCCGCCTGCGGCAGATCATGGCACCATGTGCAACTGCGGCTCTTGACTTTGCGCCCGGCGCATTCTTTCTACGCCCCCCGGACCCAGGTCTGCGGGGCGCTCGCTTTGGTATCTCGCTTGCCGGTGCCGGTCTGGCGTAATAGACGGACGGGCGTAACAGGCGGTGCGGGCGTAATAGGGGTGTAGCTCAATTGGCTAGAGCGCCGGTCTCCAAAACCGGAGGTTGCGGGTTCGAGACCCTCCACCCCTGCCACGCCTGATCTCAGGCATGGTTGGCGACGACGTAATCTTGACGAAGGCGGCAAAGGAGCATGAGCGGCGTGGCGGTTGATCCGGTGAAATTCGTGCGTGAGGTACGCAGCGAGGTGACCAAGGTTACCTGGCCGTCCCGCAAGGAGACGCTGGTCACGACTGGCCTGGTGTTTGCCCTGTCGGCGTTGGCGGCGCTGTTCTTCTTCGTCTCGGACCAGGTGATCGGCATCGGCGTGCGCGCACTGTTCGGCGTCGGGTCCTAAGGAGTTTCGAGATGGCCAAGCGCTGGTATGTCGTCCATGTCTATTCCGGGTTCGAGAAAAAGATCGCCCAGCAGATCAAGGAGCAGGCTGCCCAGAAGGGGCTGGCCGACCAGATCGACGAGGTTCTGGTTCCCTCCGAAGAGGTCGTCGAGTTGCGGCGCGGCCAGAAGGTGAATGCCGAGCGCAAGTTCTTCCCCGGCTACGTGCTGGTGAAGATGGAACTGACCGACGATGCCTGGCATCTGGTCAAGGACACGCCGAAAGTGACCGGCTTTCTGGGCACCAAGCTGCGCCCGTCGCCGATCACCGACGCGGAAGCCGACCGGATCATGAAGCAGACCCAGGAAGGTGTTGAGCGTCCGCGCCCCGCCGTGCTGTACGAGGTCGGCGAGCAGATTCGGGTGGCCGACGGCCCGTTCACCAGCTTCAACGGCGTGGTCGAGGAAGTGGACGAGGAAAAGGGCCGTGTGAAGGTCAGCGTCTCGATTTTCGGCCGCTCGACGCCTGTGGAACTGGAATACAGCCAGGTCGAGAAGGCCTGACGCCGACCGCTCAGGACGCCCGGTCCCGCATCACCCGCTGCAGGTCGCTCTCGATCGCCTCGATCATGGCGCTCGGCTGCGCGCGCACAACGTTGTACCAGTCGGCGATGTCCTGAACCCGCACCGGATTGTCGCGCAGCAACTCCCGCTTGATGAACGGAAATCCGGCCTGCAGCAATTCGCGCCATAGCTCCGCGGTGGGGTTCAGCGGCAAACGCGCCGCCGCGGCATGGCTGATCCGGCTGGCGTGGATGCGCCGTGCATCGGCGAACGGGTCCACCGGCGCCTCGGTATCGCTGGTCAGCACGCTGGTGTCGATCCGCTGCACCAGATCGCGGTATGGCCACAGCGCCGCGCAACGCAGCCCGGCAGCGAGCAGTTGCTGGGTCAACCCCACTTCGTAGCGCGACACCACCCAGTATTTCGAACGAACCGGACGTACGCTGCGCCAGAAATCGCGCCACGCCGCGCTGCTCATCGCCGCCCGGCCGGCGACCAGAAAGAACGACTGCAGATGATAGCGCTGCTGCCAGCTCTCGGTGGCGCCCCACAGATCCGCCTTGGCGAAATCCACCCGCGCCAGCGTCTCCTGCAGCGGCCGTAGCGGGCCATAGACGCTGTCATTGGCAATCACCACGAATTCGGTTTCCGGCCTGGGCAGCCCAAGCCGCTGCAGCGCCTCGCGCATCGCGCCGAAATCGTAGCCGATGTTGCGCCGCACCAGCACACAGGCGCAGAGCGCCCGCGCTGCCGCCATGCTGTCGTCACTCAATGTCCCGGAATTGCTCACGAACGCCACCGAGAGCCCGACGTCGCGCAAGGCCGCGAGGTAATCCAGAACATGCCGACGCACGATGCCGCCAGGGTCGAAATGGACGAACAGCGCCACGCGCGGCCCCAGCACCACCTCGCCTTCAGGCCAGCAGCGCACGATCTGGTTCGGGCTGCTGCACCGCCCGAGCAGTGCGCCGATCCAGCCGCCGGTCTCGGCAACAGCCGTATCGATCGGCCGCATTACGGCCCGCCGGATCACTGCCAACATCACTCAGAGACTCTGTTCGGGCATGGGTTATCCGACCGCGGATTGGACAGCACGATGCCAGGATGAGGCGAATCGGTCAGTGACGAAAGCAGCATCGCCCTGGCGTACCGACGGCATCGACCCGTCACGACACGGCGCCGGAATGGCCGAATTGGCGCGCCGGCCTCGCTCCAACGGCCGAGCCTCGCCCAGCGAGCACCGGAAGCCGGGCCAGCAATGCCGCGTTCAAGGCATCGCGCCGCTGCCACAGCGAGCGATACCACGCCACCCGCTCCGCCACCTGATAGGCCATCATCCGCTGTGCCGCCACATACCGGCGCGCCGCATCGCCGATACCGCGCCCCAGTTCGGGGTTGGCCACCAGCCGCAGCAATCGCTGCTGCAATTCCTGCGGCGAATGGAACAGCAGCCCGGTCACGCCGTCCTCGATACTGTCGCCATAAGCGACCGGGCTGGCGAGTGCCACGACCCGGTGCGCTGCCGCCTCGACGAATTTGAGGTCGGATTTGCAGCGATTGAACGGATTGTCCACCAGCGGCATCAGCGAGACTTCGCAGTGGGACAGCAGCGCCTGGTAGGTCGGGTAATCGCAGAGCGGCGTGAAGGTCTTGTGCGGCGTGCGCAACGCATCGAACAGCGCGCGGTCATTGACGATCTGGAAATGCAGCCGCTCCTGCGCCAGCTCCGCCGCACCGTTCAGCGCCTCCAGACAGGGCGGCCAATCGTCGTCGCGGTTCAGCCCGGCGAACAGCACGCTGATGTGCCCGCCCGTCGCATAATTGCGCGGGTCCGGCAGGCGGGGTACTGCGTTCGGAAACACCGCGACCTCCGGATTCTGCCGCCGCAGCAGCGCCGCCAGCGGTGCGGTGGTTGTCTGCACCGCATGGACAGCGGAGAAATTATACATCTCCGGGTGCTGCAGGATCGGGATGAAGTCGGGATGGTCGTCGAATTCGCAGACCGTGAGGTATCCAGCCTCCATCACCTCTCGTACCAGCGCCAGGCCCTTGGCGCCCAGCAGCGCCGGGCGGTGCAGGATGAAAATCTCCGCTGCGCCGTGCAATCGCGACGCCTGCTGCGAACCGGCCAACTCCGCCGTCACCGCCGGTTCGGTCGCCAGCGCCTGCATCGGATCCAGCACGCGCACCTGGCTCACCCCCCCCACCGGGGCCAGCATGGTGGAGACGACATGCAACCGCGCGAGCTCGGTACGGGTTGCACGCCAGAGATGCTGCAACGGCGCAGCGCGACGCAGATAGTCCGCAACATCGACCGCCAGAGTCCGCAGCCCCGGTGCCATCGCGGCCACGAATGCTTCGGCCTGCTCGCGCTGGAATACCCTCGGTACGCGTTCCGTCGGGTGCAGGCCCGCTTCCTCAAGGGCCCGGCGGGTGGTGTGTTCGGTGAACCAGCGCAAGTGGCCGCGATCCATCAGGCCGCGGCTGTCGTAATCCCATGTGCCGCGCAGCAGGCGGTCGGCAAAGCTCCAATGCTCCAGATTGGGGATGCACAGCACCACGCTGCCGGTCGGGCGCAGCGCCTGGGCCTGGGTGCGCAGCACCGTCCACGGGTCGCCAAGATGCTCCAGTACGTCGTTGTAGACGATACAATCATAGCGCAGGCCGGCAAACGGCAGCGGCGTCGCTTCGACATCGACCACTGCGACGTCGTCCAGCCGCAAGGCGGCAATCCGCGCCAGTGCCGGGTCGCGCTCGATGCCAAGATAGCGCGCCTTGGGGTTGCGCCGCTTGTATTCCGCGCCCAGCGCGCCATCGCCGCAGCCGACATCGAGGATCAGCCGGGCATCCAGCGGAATACGGTCGATCATCGTCGGATTGGCATCATCGCCGGAAGCCAGCATCACGCCCTCGCCTGCCTGGTCACGGACGGCCGACGCCATGATAGGCGAACCCGGCCGCGCGCATCGCGGCCGGATCGTAGACGTTGCGCAGGTCGACCACCACCGCACCGCGCATCGCCGCGCGCAGCCGCTCCGGCGCCAGGGCACGAAACTCGTTCCACTCGGTGATCAGTACCAGAGCATCGGCGCCGGTGATCGCATCCATGGCATCGCTGCAATAGGCAACCGAGCCCGGCAGCAGCGGCCGTGCCTGCTCCATTCCCTCGGGGTCGTAGGCACGGATCAGCGCCCCGTCCTGGGCCAGCCGCGCGATGATCGGAACCGACGGCGCGTCGCGCATGTCGTCGGTTTCCGGTTTGAAGGTCAGGCCGAGCACGGCGATCACTTTGCCGCGAACCGAGCCGCCGCAGGCTGCGACCACGCGCGCCGCCATGCCGGATTTGCGGGCATCGTTCACCGCCACCACGGTCTCCACCAGCCGGCTCGGCGCGCCGGCCTCCTGGGCGATGCGCACCAGCGCCAGGGTGTCCTTCGGGAAGCAGCTGCCGCCGAAGCCGGGGCCGGCATGCAGGAATTTCCGTCCGATCCGGCCGTCCAGCCCGATGCCGCGCGCCACGTCATGCACGTCGCCGTGCAGCTTCTCGCACAGATCGGCCATCTCGTTGATGAACGTGACCTTCATTGCCAGGAAGGCGTTGGCGGCATACTTGGTCAGTTCCGCCGTCTCGATCGCGGTGAACAGGATCGGCGCCTCGATCAGCGATAACGGGCGATACAGCCGGCGCATCACCTCGCGCGCCCGCTCGGTCTCGCAGCCGATCACCACCCGATCCGGACGCATGAAATCGCCGATGGCGCTGCCCTCGCGCAGGAACTCCGGGTTGGAGGCGACGTCGAATTCCAGGTCCGGCCGCACCTCGCGCACGATCTGCTGGATACGCCGGCCGGTTCCCACCGGCACCGTCGATTTGGTCACGATCACCGTATAGTCGGTCAGTACCTTGGCGACCTGCTCGACCGCGGCGAACACATAAGAGAGGTCGGCGTGACCGTCGCCGCGACGGGTCGGCGTGCCGACCGCGATGAACACCGCCTCGGCGCCGGCGACGGCTGCCGCCAGGTCGTCACCGAAGCTGAGCCGCCCGGCCGCCGCGTTCTCCGCCACCAGCCGGTCCAATCCCGGCTCGAAGATCGGAATGCGGCCCTCGCGCAGTGCCGCCAGCTTGGCAGGGTCTGCCTCCACCAGCGCCACCTCCACCCCGAACTCGGCAAAGCAGGCGCCGGACACCAGCCCAACATAGCCGCCGCCGATCATCGCTATCCGCATCGCGCCCGTCCCCATCGCTGCACCGCATCACACAGCACAGATCGGACGGTTTCGCTACAGCGTCGATGTGGCACGCCTGCTGCGCGCGGCATGCTCATCCAGCGCCGCCTGCTCGGTGCGCAAGGCTGCCGCCCGACTCGCCCGCATCTGGCCGCTACGCAGTGCATCAGTTGCCTCCGCCGCGGCGTGGGCCGCCGCCAGCGCCGCGCGGGCCCGGCCGGCCGCCTGCTCGGTGGCGGCGAGGGCGGTGTCGGTGGCTGCAACTGCGGCCCGGCCATGCGGCAGCCAGCGGCAGAACCGGTCCATCATCACAGTCTCGGCGAGCAACTGCGTCGCGACGGCCGCCTCGCGCGCGATGGCTATCGTCGCCGCGCGCTGTGCATCCTCGGCGTCGGCAATGGCACGCAGCCCGGTCGCCAGGTCACGCTGGGCCGCACTCACCTCGAAGCGGCGCAGCCGTGCCAGCACAACCAGCGCATCGCGGCTCATCCGGGGTCTGCCATGGCCGCGTGCAATGCGGCGAACCCCGCCTCCAGGCCGCACGTCTCGTCCCGCCGCTGGCGCAGCACTGCCTCGATCCGCGGCGCCAGCAGTACCGCCTCATCCACCGCCGGGTCCGTCCCCGGCCGATAGGCGCCCAGCCGGAGCAGGTCGGCCATGTCCTCGTAGACCGCCAGCACAGCGCGGGCCCGACGGGTCAGCGTGTTCTCCGCCTCGCTGTTGCATCCGGGCACGGCGCGCGACAGCGAGCGCAACACATCGACAGCCGGGTAGCGTCCGCGCTCGCCGATCCGCCGGTCCAGGATCACATGCCCGTCCAGGATGCCACGCACCGCATCGGCCACCGGTTCGTTATGGTCGTCGCCTTCCACCAGCACGGTGAACAGCGCGGTGATCGCCCCGGCGCCGTCGATCAGCCCCGGCCCCGCCCGCTCCAGCAGGCGCGGCAATTCGGCGAACACGCTCGGCGGATAGCCCCGCGTCGCCGGCGGCTCCCCGGTCGACAGCGCGATCTCGCGCAGCGCCAGGCAAAACCTGGTGACACTGTCCATCAACAGCAGCACGTTGCGGCCGGCGTCGCGGAAATGCTCGGCGACCGTCATGGCGGCGTGCGCGGCCTCCCGGCGCATCAGCGGCGGCATGTCGGAGGTTGCCACCACCACCACCGAGCGCGCCAGCCCGTCGGCGCCCAGATCGTCCTCCAGGAATTCGCGCACCTCGCGCCCCCGCTCGCCCACCAGCGCCAGCACCGCGACGTCGCAACCGGTCTGCCGCGCCAGCATCGCCAGCAAGGTCGATTTGCCGACGCCGGAACCGGCGAACAGTCCCAGCCGCTGCCCTTGCCGGCAGGTGGCGAACAAGTTCAACGCTCGCACGCCCAGGTCGATCCGCGGCCCCAGCCGGGCCCGCCCGGTCGCCGCCGGTGGTGCCGCCCGCACCGGGCGCAACACCGGGCCGCGCGGCAACGCACCTTTGCCGTCCAGCGGCCGTCCCAGCGGATCGATCACCCGCCCCACCCAGGCATCGGACACCGCCAGGGTGCCAGGTGCCGGCGGCATGCTGGCATAGACCGAGCCGCCCGGCCCGAGCCCTTCGGCCGCGCCATAGGTCATGGCCTGGCATACCCCGCCGCGAAATCCCACGATCTCGGCCGCGACCTCCTGCCCTGCCCGCCCGGCAAGGCGGATCCGGTCGCCAATCGCCACATGGCGGGGCAACCCCGCAACCTCTACGGCCAGACCGGAAACCGCCGCCACACGGCCCTCCAACCAGCCGAGTGGCGTTGCCCGATCGCATCCACCTGCACCGCCGATGGCCGCAGCGGCATGCGCTATGCGCGCCGTAGTGCTGTTTCGTCGCATTTTTTATCTTTCGCTAAGAATTGCAGCAAATTCTCAAATATGCAGAGAAATCAATTCATTCCTGCGGATTTAATAGAAAATACCCGCATAAGATGAAAAATTGGTAGCAATCCGCACGTTCGGGTGTTAAATACAACTTACGGTAGTTGATAGGAACTCCCATGCGCGTCCTTTTGGTTGAAGATGATGTCACGACGGCACGAGGCATCGCCCTCATGCTCAAATCGAGCAATGCGGTGGTCGACCAGGCCGAAACCGGCGAGGAGGCCCTCGAACTGGTCCGCCACTACGATTACGATATCGTGGTGCTGGATCTCATGCTGCCGGATATGGAGGGCTATGAGGTGGTTCGCCGGATGCGCGCCAGCCGCCTGGATGTCCCGGTCCTGATCCTCTCCGGCCTCACCCGCCCGCAGGCCAAGGTCAAAGGGCTCGGAATGGGTGCAGACGACTACATCACCAAGCCGTTCGACAAGGCCGAACTGATCGCCCGCATGCAGGCCATCGTCCGCCGCAGCAAGGGCTTCAGTCAACCGACCCTGCGCATCGGCCCCTTGCAACTCAACCTGGACAGCCGCGAGGTCCTCGTCGCCGGCCGTCAGGTCCATCTGACCGGCAAGGAATACGCCATCCTGGAACTGCTGGTGTTACGCAAGGGTATGGTCCTCACCAAAGAGGCGTTTCTGAACCATCTCTACGGCGGCATGGATGAGCCGGAGATGAAGATCATCGACGTTTTCATCTGCAAGCTGCGCAAGAAACTGGCCCAGGCCGGGGCCGATGGCCTCATCGGCACAGTCTGGGGCCGCGGCTACATGCTTCGGGAACCCAGCAGCGACGATGCACGGGTTCCCCCGATTCACACCATCAGCGAACCCGCGCCACAGCCACGCGCGGCCATCGCAGCAGCACTGTCTTGAATCCGTATCCGGCGACGCATGGTGCGAAGGCGGCGGAGAAGCCAGAAGCGGTCGGCAGCGGCTTGCCCACATCTACCTCGCAACGGCCGTTCGGCCCCAGCCGCCGCCACATCCTGCGCGGCCCGCCCGGCGGCAATCGTCGCGGGGCAAGCGCTACACGAGTGGGGGCATCCTTGTTGAAGAGCCCTCTCGGCTAATGCCGCATCAATACCGGCACTGAAGCGTTATCGAGCACATGCCGCGTCATGCCGCCAAGCAGCGCCTCTCGCCAGGTACTATGGGTATAGGCGCCCATCACCAGCAGGTCGTCGCCATCACGCGCCATCGCCGCCAGCACGGCGGCGCCGAAATTGCCCGCCGGCAGCACGCAAGGTGTCGCGGCAATGCCGTGCTCCATCAAGGCAATGCCGTGCTCCATCAAGATAACAGGCAGCGCCTCCTCGCCGAACACGCGGATACGATTGGCCCGACGCAGCAGCGGCAATGCTGCCAATATCGCCTTCTCGGCCCTTCCATCCGCCTTGAACGCGATGGCGATGTTGCGGCCGAATGTCCCCGCGAGCGCCGGCGGCACCACCAGCACCGGTCTGCCGGAGGCAAACAGCGCCGCATGGCCGATAGCGCGGGAAGCGGCTGTGTCGCCTTCCTCGGGCCGGGCGATCACCAGATAGTCGGCGGACCTGCCCTGGGCCGCAACAAGCTCAGCCGGATCGCCTTCCTCCACCCGCAGATCGACGCCTGGCACCGTGGTACACGCATCCCGCAATGCCGCCAGCCGTGCCTGCTCGGCGGCATCCCAAGCAGCCCGTCGCTCGGTGGTCAGCACCTCTTCGGTCAGCATGATGTTGGCGACCGCCGGCACCCGCACCGCCAGCGCCTCCAGCACCGCCCCACCGAGCAACCCCGCCAGCCGTAACGCGGCGGCCAGTTCGGCGGGCGCCGCCCCGGGGCGGTCCAGCAGTATCAGCGCCGTTTGGCGTGCGCCGCTCACCCCGGCTGACCCAGCACATGGCGCGCGGCCAGCGCCAGCCCGGCCGAATACCCAGCCGCCGCCGCCAGCACACAGACGATCACCGACAGCGCAACATTCCCCAGCGCCTCGCTCGCCCTTCCGTCGCGGAGCAATTCCAGGGTCTGCAGACTGAACGAGGAAAACGTGGTGAACCCGCCGCAGAAACCCACCATCAGGAACACTCGCAGTTCCGATGGGGCGGCAAACCGCCCGCCCGGTGCGGTCATTGTGGCGATCAACCCAATGACGAACGAACCCACAACGTTGATCAGAATGGTGCCCCAGGGGAATTGCGGCCCGGTCAGCCGAGCAACTGCGCTTGCGGCATAAAACCGCCCCATGCTGCCGAGCGCGCCGCCCAGTGCGACCCAGAAATAGTCCATCGGCCTCTCCTCCCGTCGCACCACGATGTCGCACCGGCCGGGCGGCGAGGCAGCGGGCCAGACATGCCCCACCGCCACGGCCTGGCCATGTGCGGTAGGAGTCATCAGCCTCTGCGGCGGTTCATGGGGGACCCCATCCCCAGACGCAAGCGTTACGGCCAGCCGCCGAGCGCGTCAATCCACCATCAGGGCGGCTCGCGACCAGAACTGCCTCCCCGCTGAAAGGCGACGCCGGAAGGTTCCGCTGAGGTGACCGCACCACTCAGGGGCGGCCCGGCGCTGATGCGGCGCGGGCGATCGCACCGTCACAAACTGGATCTGAAATCGGGTACGGCGTTCCTCACAGCCCGACGGCGCGGATATCGGGCGATGCTCGCTTAGAGCGTGTCCGGTGATGATAGAATCACCGAACACGCTCTAGCGGAGCGTGAAACGAACAGGGATTTCGATCCGGGCGGCGACCGGATGGCCGGCCCGCCGTCCTGGTTCGAAAGCCCAATTGCCGACGGCGTCCAGCGCTGCGCGGTCGAGCATGGGATGCCCGGAGGAGCGCAGCACGCGCATGTCGTGTGGCGCGCCGGTCGGGTCCAGCAGCGCGCCGATCAGCGCCTCGCCCTGGGCGTGCGACGCGATGGCGCGGCGGGGGTAGTCCGGCGGGCGTGGCGGTACGCGAAATCGCGGGCTGGCGATCAGGATCGGCCCGGTGTCCGTCGCCGGCGCGGACATCGCGGCTGGGCCGGGCAGAGCGGAGGCTGGCGGAACCGAAGTCGGTTCGACGCGGGAGGGTTTGCCAATGACGCCCTTGACGGCCGCGCGATCGATGGGGCGGGTGTGCTTCTGATATTGCGGCGGTGTGGGTGCTGGCGCCGGCATGGGCACCGGCGGGACCGTTGGGTCCGCGAGAACGGCAGCCATGCCGGCGGCCGGCGGCACCGCCAGCGCATCGGGCGGCGGTTGCGGTTGTGGCGCAACATCACCCAGGTCGGCCGACGCTGATCGGATGGTGGACTCGGGCGAGATCGCCAGTTGAATACTGATGGCGGTTGCGCCGACGACAGGCGCCGGTCGGGTGGCCGGCAGCAGCAGTGTCGCAACTAGGCCAGTCGCCAGCAGCGTGGCATGGCCGAACAGCGACACCGCCAACGATCCCACGCTGCGCTGCCAGGGCGCCGGTGGCCGCCGGCGGAGCGCAACCCGCGGCGCGCGGGGCATGGCATGGCCCGACATCGTGCTACCGACACAAGCGAACATTGGTCACTGAGTCGCGGCAGCGCAGGGTGTGCGCGCTGCGGATCAAGCCGGTACCGACCAGCCCGCTCACGCTCGGCGAAACGATGTGTCTGGCATCGAGCACATTGATGTTCCCGGCACCCGTCTGGAAGTTGGTGTTCACCGTATCATGCACGATGAGGCCGAGCGTCGCATAGCCCAAGGGCCACGCCGCACCTCGACGTCCACGTCGCGACGCCTCTGCCCAGCGCGCCGGTTCGTGGATACAGCGTGCAAGGTCCGTCGGATCGTCAGGTGATGTCTGGATGCCGCATTGGCGTCAATGCGTGTGAGTTGCGCTTGAACTGCGCGGAAATTTCAGCCGGTCGGCGCGGGGCGCAGGAACAACAGCAGCGCCGAGGCGACGGCGGCGAGCGCCGCGGCAGCAAGGAACAGCGTGTCGGCCGGCAGCGTATCAACCAGCGGCGCCGTTAGTGACGGGGCAGCCGCCTGCGCCAGCAGCACCGGCACCGCGAGCCAGCCGAGCAGCGCCGCGTAGCCGGACGGGCCCAGCACCAGCATCGGCAAGGTGCCGCGGTTGATGGTGAGGATGCCGTTGCTCATGCCGTAGAACAGCGCGAAGCCGAATACCGCCAACGGCTGCCCGGTCAGCAGCAACAGCGCACCGGCGGGAAACAGCAGCGCGCCGAGCCGGGCGCGGGCCATGGTGCCGAGCCAGGGGGCCAGCACCCATTCCAGTACCCGGCCGGCGACCTGTCCCGGGCCGATCAGCATGGCGGCGAGCAGCGCCTGGTGGGCGCCGAGGCCAAGGCCGCCCATCAGCAGCAGCACGTTGGCGGCGACCGCCGAGGTGATGAACCAGCGGATGGAAAAGAACGTCGCCATGCAGGCCACCATGGCACGGCGGGCGCGCCCGGCAGGCGGTGGCACGGTGGGGCGGCGGGGTTCAACGACGATGCCGTGGGGGATGGCGGCCAGCAGCAGCGGCAGGTTCAGCACCAGTTGCACCGCCGCGTAGACCAGCAGGGTGCCGCGCCAACCCAGCGCCGGCAGCATGGCAGCCCCGGCCGGCCAGCCAACGGTGCTGGCGAAACCGGCGATCAGCGTGATGCCGGTAATGGTCGGGCCGACGGCGCTGCCAAGCAGACTGCCGGCAGTGGCGAAGGCGGCATCGTACAGGCCGAGCGCCATGCCGACGCCCATCAGCGTCCAGGCGGCGTACCAGCCGACCAGGCCATGCGCGCTGGCCATCAGCGCGAGGCCGGCGGCCAGCACCAGCGTGCTGGCGGCCAGCGGCGCACGGCCGCCATGCCGCCCGATATGGCGGCCAACCTGCGGCGCGCAGAAACCGGTGATCAGCAGCGCCCATGAGAACCCGCCGAGCGCCGCCGCCGGGGTGATGCCGATATCCTGCGCGGCCGGGCCGGCGATCACCGCCGGGACGTAGAAGGCGGTCGCCCAGGAGAGCAACTGGTTGGTGCCGAGAGCGAACACGAGGCGGCGTGGGCTGGGCGGGGACATCGGCCGGGCGGCTCCGTTATGTATGCGGATGGTACGCGAGGCAGCGGCCGGTGCGAAGAAAGTTTTCCGCATGCGCCGCATCGGAATAAGTTCCGCTTATGGACATGCCGACGCTTCGCCAGCTTCGCAGCTTTGTCACCGCGGTGGAACGCAGCAGCATCACCGAGGCGGCACGGGTGCTGCACCTGACGCAGCCGGCGGCGAGCCAGCAATTGCGAGAACTGGAGCGCATTCTGGGCACCAGGCTGCTGGAGCGGGCCGAAGGGCGGGTGATGCCGACCGCGGCCGGGGCGGCGCTGCTGGGCGCGGCGCGGCGGGCGCTGGCGGCCGGCGAGGAGGTTGCCGCAACCGCACTGGCGTGGCGCGGCGGCGACACCGGCCGGGTGCGGCTGGGCACCGGGGCGACGGCCTGCATCTATCTGCTGCCGCCGGTGCTGGCGGCGGCGCGGCGGGCAATGCCGGGGCTGGAGATCGTGGTGGCAACCGGCAACACGCCGGAGATTCTGCGCCAGGTACAGGAGGGCAGGCTCGATCTGGGGCTGGTGACACTGCCGCGGGTGATCTGCGTATTCCGGCGCAAACCAGCCGGCGATTCCGATCCATTCCAGCCACCCCTGAGGGATCGGGCGGCGGCGCGGTTCGCGAGCAGTCATTCACCAACGGCACGGTGTCTCTCCAGCAATCCCGGGGAGCGCCATGCCAGGCCAGTGACTGCCAATGCGTCAGGTTCGAGAAGTCCTTCGTCTCAAACACGTCTGCGGCCACAGCGGCCATCAGATCGCGGTCATGGTCGGTGTCAGTCGCTACACGGTCGCCGAATACCTGCGCCGGGCCGCCGTGGTCGGCATTACCTGGCCGGTGCCGGCGGCGCTCGACGACGTGGCGCTGGAGCGCATGCTTTTTACCCCACCGTTCACCACAGAGCCGGGCCGGCCGCAGCCGGAGTGGGCCCGCATCCACGCCGAATTGCGCAAGCCCGGCGTGACCCTCCAGTTGCTCTGGGAGGAATATCGTGCCGGGCAGCCGGATGGCTATGGCTACAGCCGGTTCTGCGATTTGCATGCGGCCTGGCGCGGCCGGCTGTCGCCCACCATGCGGCAGACCCACCCGGCTGGGGAGCGCCTGTTCGTCGATTATGCCGGGCAAACGGCGGAGGTGATCGACGCTGCCACAGGCGAGATCAGGCGGGCGCAGGTCTTCGTGGCGGTGCTCGGCGCGTCCAACCTCACCTATGCCGAGGCGCGCTGGACGCAGTCGCTGCCGGATTGGATCGGCTGCCATGTCGGCGCGTTCGCCTGCTTCGGCGGTGTGCCCCGGCAGATCGTCTGCGACAACCTCAAGGCCGGCGTCACCGCTGCCAGCCGCTACGAGCCGGGGATCAGCCGGACCTATCAAGACATGGCAACCCATTATGGCACGGCGATCCTGCCGGCCCGGGTGCGCAAGCCGCGCGACAAAGCCAAAGTCGAGGTCGCCGTCCAGGTCGTGCAGCGCTGGGTGTTGGCCCGACTACGTCACCGGCGGTTCTTTAGCCTGGCGGAGCTGAACGGCGCGATCCGCGAACTGACCGCCGACCTGAACAACCGGCCCATGCGCCATCTTGGCACCAGCCGCCGCGCGCTGTTCGAGGCGATCGAGCGTGACGCCGTGCTGCCAATGCCGCAGACGCCGTATGCCTACGCGGAGTGGCGGCGCTGCCGGGCCGGGCTTGATTACCACGTCGAGGTCTATGGCCACTTCTACTCGGTGCCCTATCGCCTGATGCGCGAAGTGATCGAGGCGCGCATCGCCGATCAGTCCATCGAGCTGTTCCACAACAACGACCGGGTTGCCTGCCACGTGCGCGACCCGCGGCCGCACCGGCACACCACGATCGCCGAGCACATGCCAAGCGCGCATCGGCGCCACGCCGAGTGGACGCCGACCCGGCTGTTGCGGGAGGCCGCGGCAATCGGCCCGTCCACCATCGCCCTGGTAGAGCGGATCCTAGCTGCCAAGCCGCATCCCGAGCAGGGCTTCCGGGCGTGTCTGGGCATCCTGCGCCTGGTCCGCAGCTACGGCCCCGAGCGGCTGGAGGCTGCTTGCCAGCGCGGCATGGATATCGGCGCCCGCACCTATGGCTCGGTGAACTCGATCCTGCGCAACGGCCTCGACCGGGCTAAGGAGACCCCCAGAAATAACCGCATCATGGTCTCTTAACGGGGCTTGATGA
>JBEPTZ010000006.1:0-77003 GCA_041691815.1 Rhodospirillales bacterium
TCGTAGATCAGCGCAGCGGGCGCTTAGAGCGTGTCCGGTGATGATAGAATCACCGGACGCGCTCTAGCCCCTTGTTTGATCGCGTGATTCACGTTTCCGGCGGTTCCGCCGGCAACGATCACGCTCTAGTTGCTGAATTTGAACTCCGGCAGCGCCTTCAGCGAGTCCTTGGTGGCGCCGGCCATCATCACGTCCTTGTCGTGGGTGACCTTGAGGTCGCTGAACGGGACGGCGACGTATTTGGTGCCGATGCCAAGGAAGCCGCCGACCGACAACACCGCGGTCGGAACCTTCTCGTTCTCGGTGACGATCAGATCCTCGACGGTGCCGATGGTGTCCTTGTGGTCGTTGGTCACGCTGGCGCCGATGATCTTGGAGGCGCGGGTGCCGCCCATCATCGCCATGTCGTCGGCCGGCGCGGTCTTGGTGGTCATCGTGGTGGTGGTGGTGGCCATCGGTGCCGCCGGCGCGGCGTGTGGCGCCATCGGCGCCGCCGTCGGTGTGGTCTGCGCCATGGCCAGGGCGGGCATCGCCACGGTGGCGGCGATGGCGAGCATACCGGCGAGCTTGGTGGTGGAATAAGTCATCTTTGGTTCTCCTACTGAGCTACTCGGTGGGCTTTGCGGCGCCAGCGGTGTTGTGGCGCCAGGGCCGGCGCTACTTCTTGACGGCGTCGCGCAGCGCGTCCTTGGCGCCGCCGACGGCGTTCTGCAGCTTGCCCTCGTTCTTTTGGATCTTGCCCTCGGCCTCCAGCTTGGCGTCGCCGACCACTTTGCCGGCCACTTCCTTGATCTTGCCGGCGCCCTGCTTCAGGGCACCCTCAACGCGATCCTTATCCATCGATTGAACTCCTTATGTGTGATCGGTTTCGTCGCCGATCTTTGCAAAGCTTCCGGCGGATGCGCCGGAAACCCGCGAATGCCCAGACCACAAGCAGTGACCCGAAGCATATTCGATCAACGCGAGAATAACTCGCTTCACAACAGGTTGGTTCCATCCGCCCGCATTCAACACCCACAAAATTTTGATCCAAATCGTGGCAAGCTGCCGCAATTTCGTCAAAAAAATGCACTTCGGGTGGAACCATTCAATGTGCGAAGCACGGAATACTATCATATTCGCGAAGCACGGAATACTATCATATTCATGCCACATTCGTTGCTGCCGCGCCGGACCACCTGGCGACAAGACAGCGCCGTCGAGATCAGCTATCCTCGCGCCACAGCCACATTGCCGGCGCGGCCGGCACGCGGGAGAGACCGATTTGACCTTCGCCCATCCCGGCGGCATCGACTGCGACATCCACCCCGCCGTCCCCAGCCTGGCCGCGCTGCTGCCGTATCTGGATGAGCACTGGCGCGAACAGGTGATCGTGCGCGGCATGGACGAACTGGCCTCGATCTCCTACCCGGCCAACGCGCCGCTCACCGCACGGCCGGACTGGAAGCCCGCCCGCGGCCCGGCCGGCGCCGATCTGGCGCGGGTGCAGCGCGAGGCGCTCGACGCGTTCGGCAGCCGGATGGCGATCTGCAACTGCCTGTACGGCGTGCAACTGCTGTTCAGCGAGGACATGGCGGCGGCTTTCGCGCGCGCCATCAACGACTGGATGGCCCGCGAGTGGCTGGACCGCGAGCCGCGGCTGCGCGCCTCGATCGTGATCGCGCCGCAGAGCGTCGAGCGCGCGGTCGACGAGATCGAGCGCTGTGCCGCCGATCCGCGCTTCGTGCAGGTGCTGCTGCTGGTGATGGGCGACCAGCCGCTCGGCAAACGCCACTACTGGCCGATCTACGCCGCCGCCGAGCGCCGCGGGCTGGCGATCGGCATCCACGCCGGCAGCGCCTATCACAACCCGCCCACCCCGGTCGGCTGGCCCAGCTACTACACCGAGGACTACGTGGCCCAGGCGCTGGCGTTCCAGTCGCAACTCACCAGCCTGGTGTGCGAGGGGGTGTTCAACCGCTACCCGGCGCTGAAGGTGGTGCTGCTGGAATCCGGCTTCACCTGGCTGCCGGCGCATCTCTGGCGGCTGACCAAATACTGGCGCGGCCTGCGCATGGAAATCCCCTGGGTCGATCGCGCCCCCAGCGATATCGTGCGCAGCAATGTCCGCCTTTCGCTGCAGCCGGTCGATGGCCCACCCGACCGCGACAGCCTGCTACGGCTGTTCGACCACCTGCAATCCGACGACCTGCTGCTGTTCTCCACCGACTATCCGCACTGGCAGTTCGACGGCACCGAGGCAATTCCGGATGGCTTGCCGGACAGCCTCGTGCGCAAGATCATGGTCGACAACCCGCTCGCCACCTATCCCCGCCTCGCCCCCCGCCTCGCCCAGGTCAAGGAAACGGCAGAATGAACGTCCAGACCCGCCCCACCGACGCGCCAGCCGCCGCCAGCAAACTGGCCATCGCCGACGGCGACATCCACCCGGCCCGCAAGACCACCGCCGAGTTCTTCCCCTGGCTGGCCAAGCGCTGGCAGGACGAGCTTGCCGGCATCGGCCAGCGCTTCCGCCAGCCCTACCAGCAGGGCCCAGCCTACCCGAAGAGCCAGCCCAACGCCTCGCGCCGCGACGCGGTACCGCCGGACGGCCACAAGCAGGGCAGCGACCTCGCCTTCATGCAGGCCCAGCATCTCGACCCGAACAACGTCGCCCTCGGCATCCTCAACCCGCTCGGCGCCGGCCAGGGGCTGCAGAACCCGGATTTCTGCGCCGCCATGTGCGCGGCCGCCAACCACTGGCAAATCGAATACTGGACCGGCAGGGACGCCCGCCTGAAAGGCTCCATCCTGGTCTCCTACGAGGACGGCCCGACGGCGGCGGCGGAAATCCGCAAATGGGCCGGCAACCCCAACTTCGCCCAGGTGCTGATGCTGAGCCGCACCGGCGAGCCCATGGGCAACCGCCGCTACTGGCCGATCTACGAGGCGGCTGCCGAGGCCGCACTCCCGCTCGGCGTGCACGCCTTCGGCTATGGCGGCCAGCCGATCACCTCGACCGGCTACCCCAGCTACTACATCGAGGAGATGACCGGCCACTCGCAGTGCTGCCAGGCTGGCCTCAGCTCGATGGTGATCGAGGGTGTGTTCGCCCGCTTCCCGGCGCTGCGGCTGGTGATGATCGAGGCCGGCTTCGCCTGGGCGCCATCCCTGGCCTGGCGGCTGGACAAGACCTGGCGCCGCCTGAAGCAGGAAACCCCGCACCTCACCCGCGCCCCCAGCGAATACATCCGCGACCATGTCTGGTGGACCACCCAGCCGATGGAGGAGCCGGAGCCGCGCGAACATCTGCTCGACACCATCGGCTGGATCGGCTGGGACCGGCTGATCTTCGCCACCGACTACCCGCACTGGGATTTCGACGACCCCGCCACCGCCCTGCCGCTGCGCCTCAGCAAGGAACAGCGCGACGCCTTCTTCATCGGCAACGCCAAAAAGGTCTACGGCGTCGCATGAGGTCGATGCTTGAGGCGCAGCCCCGGTGAGCCGACACGTCGTCGCCGCCGCGCGCGACATCCCGCCCGGCGGCCGCAAGCTGGTCACCGTGCGCGGCCGGCCGATCGCCGTGTTCAACCTCGGCGGCGAATATTTCGGCCTGCTGAACCGCTGCCCGCACCAGGGCGGCAGCCTGTGCGAAGGCGTCACCACCGGCCTGCTGCAATCCCCCTCGCCCGGCGAATACCTCTATTCCCGCCAGGGCGAGATCATCCGCTGCCCCTGGCATGGCTGGGAGTTCGACATCCGCACCGGCCAGTCCTATTGCGACCCCGAGCGCATCCGCACCCGCACCTACCACGTCGAACGCGCCCCCGGCCAAACCGTGGTCGAAGGCCCCTACGTCGCGGAAACCATTCCGGTCAGCGTCGAGGAAGACTATATCGTGGTGGAAATGTAGCCGCGCGCCACGGAGCCGCCGATGACCGATGACGACGTGTTCGCCGCCGACCTGCACCTGCTGGTCGACGGCCAGCGGCTGACCCCCATCGTCCACGACGGCGCCGCCGTGTTCCGCCTGCTTCTGCCGGCCGCCGACCTCCGGCTGGTCTCGCGCGTCAACCGCCCCTGCGACCTCGGCATCAACCGCGACCGCCGCCTGCTCGGCATCGCCGTCCGCGCGATCACCCTCACCACCACCACCGGCGAGACCCGCTTCGGCCCCGACACGCTGCGCCACCTCCCCGGCCTGCACCCGGCACCGCCCGGCACCGCGCTGTGGACCGCCGGCGAACTGCCGCTCGCCGGCCCCTGGTTCAGCCAGCCAGGTGAGGCATCGCTCTCCGTCGAAGCCTGGATGCTGCCCGCCTACCAGGACACCAGCCCGGCCAGCGCCGCCAACCACGCGCTGCTGCTCGGCTTCGAAAACCTCGGCGAGAACTGCGATTTCAGCATCGCCCAGCACCATTTCAACACCAACCCGACCAGCCTGCTGCGCTGGGGCAACCTCAGCCTCGAACAACTGCTGGCCGGCCTGGACGACGGCTTCGCCGGCCTCGGCGACCCCGCCCATGCCGAACTGACCTGGAACGCCGGCGCCCGCGAATACAAGCTGCGCGACCCGCGCTACCTCTCCACCCACACCTGGGCGCACCAGTACATGGACGACCCCGACGAGCGCGAGAAAATCCGCCTCGCCGGCTGCGCCCGCCTGCGCCTGCTGGCCCGCAAGCTGATGGCCGATCTGCGCCAGCCGCGCCGCATCTACGTCTTCAAGCCGCGCGAACCCAGGCCGCTGGCCGATTTCCAGGCGCTGCACGCAGCCCTCCGCCGGATCGGCCCGGCCCGCCTGCTCTGCGTCAACCCCGGCGCCCCACTCGCCGAAGCCGGCCAGGTGGAAGCCGCCGGCGACGGGTTGTTCATCGGCCAGATCGACCGCAGCTCGCACAAGCAAGGCGCCGGCCGCCTCTGGCACCGCCTCTGCCTGCTCACCGCCCGGCTGGCCGAAACCACCCCCCACCCGGCCGCGGCCGATGCCTGACCCCGCCAGCATCCGCGCCGCGCTGCACGGCTATATCCGCGCCATCTGCGCCGCCCCCAACCTCGCCCTGCCGCCCGACACGCGGCTCGACGACCTCGCCGACATGGACAGCCTCAAGTGGATCGAAACCATCGCCGTGCTTGAGGAACGCCTGAACCTGCAGATCGACACCCAGGCCCTCGAACACCTGACCACACTGGAAGACATCGTCATCCTGCTGGCCAAGGCGCGCCCGGCCGGATAGCGATCTACCGCCCCACCATCTCCGGCAGCGCATGCGCGGTCACCGCCGGCGCCGGTCCATCGGCCCGCCGCACCTCCACCAGGCAGGTCTGTGCGGTACAGCCCTGCGACAGTTCCGACGCCGGCACATCGCGGGTCAGCGCATTCGGATTGCCATGCTTCTCGATGCCGGTCTGCCAGTCATGGTCGAACCACGCCCCGGTCGCCAGCCGCGCCACCCCCGGCATCAGCGCCCCGCTCACGATCGCCCCGGCCAGCGTCCGCCCGCGCCCGTTGAACACCTCCACCAGATCGCCATCGGCGATGCCGCGCGCCGCCGCATCCGCTGGATTCAGATAGATCGGCTCCCGCCCCGCCACCTTGCCCGCCATGCTGTGCGGGCTGGCATCCAACTGGCTGTGCAGCCGCCGCATCGGCTGGTCGGACAGCAGATGCAACGGATACTCCCCCACCGCCCCCAGCCACTCGGTCGGTGCCAGCCACGCCGCATGCCCCGGACAATCCGCCAGCCCGAACCCTGCAATCCGCTCCGACCCCAGCACAATCAGCCCGCTCTCGGTATTCAGCTTATTGCCCACCGGATCGGCACGGAACGCCTCCAGCATCACCACCGGCGCCGCATGCACCGACAGATCGACAATCCCCTGCTGCCAGAACGCCGCGAATGCCGGCAACTCCACCCCCATCGCCGCCCCCTTCGCCCGGCACCCGTCATACAAAAGCTCAAGCCAAACCGCCTCGCTGCGCCCCTCGGTAAACCCCTCCCCGGCCCCCAGCCGCTCCGCCAGCGCCGCGAAGATCGCGAAATCGTTGCGCGCCTCACCCACCGCCGCCATCGCCTGCCGCATCGCCACCAAAAACCCCTCGCGCGACGCATACCCCACATCGTCCCGCTCCAGCATGATCGTCGCCGGCAGCACCACATCGGCGAACTTCGCCGTCGCGGTCCAGTACTGCTCATGCACCACCACCGTCTCCGGCTTCTGCCAGGCCCGCATCAGCCGGTTCAGGTCCTGGTGATGATGGAACGGATTGCCGCCGGCCCAATACACCAGCCTTATATCCGGATACTCATACGCCCCGCCATTATACTTGAACCGCGCCCCGGGATGCAGCAGCATGTCGGAAATCCGCGCCACCGGAATGAACGCCGCCACCTTATTGCGCCCCTGCGGCAAGGTCGGCCCCGGCAGCGCCACCTGCGAACTGCCCATCTTGTTGGTCGAGCCATAGCCGATCGCGAACCCGCCGCCCGGCAGCCCGATCTGCCCCAGCATCCCGGCCAGCGTCACCAGCGCCCAATACGGCTGCTCGCCATGCTCGGAGCGCTGCAACGACCACGCGATATTCAGCATCGTCCGGCTCGCCGCCGCATCCCGCGCCAGTTGCGCGATCACCGCCGCCGGCACCCCGCAAATCGCCGAGGCCCATGCCGGCGACTTCACCACCCCATCCGCCGCCCCCGACAGATACGCCTCGACGGCCGCAAACCCCGAGCAGCAGCGCCCGAGAAATCCGCGGTCCAGCAGCCCCTCCTCCAGCAGCACCTGGCACATCCCCAGCAGCATCGCCGCATCGGTGTTCGGCCGGATCGGCACCCACTCCACCGCCCCGCCGGTATCGAGATTATCCGCCACCGGGCTGACATTGACGAACCGCACGCCCGCCTGCCCCATCGCCCGCAGCCCGCCAGCCACCCGATGATCCCCCGCCCCGCCGCTGGAGATTTGCGTATTCTTACACGGCACCCCGCCGAAGCTCATGAACAGCGTGGTATGCTCCGCCATCACGTCCCACGAGGTCACGCTGCCCATGATCTCGTCCATTCCGGCGACGATATGCGGCATCAGCACCCGCCCGGCGCCCAGGCTGTAGGTGTCGGCATGCCGCACATAGCCGCCGATACTGTTCAAAAACCGATGCACCTGGCTCTGCGCATGATGAAACCGCCCGGCGCTGCCCCAGCCATAACTGCCGCCGAAAATCGCCTTGTTGCCATGCTCCGCCCGCACCCGCCCCAGCTCGCCAGCCACCAGATCGAGCGCCTCGTCCCACTCCACCTCGACGAACGGCTCCCGCCCGCGCATCTCCGGCGCCGCCCCCGGCCCCCGCGCCAGCACACTGCGCCGCACCGCCGGCCGCCGCACCAGCAGCGCCTGCAACGCCGGGTCCAACTGATGCAACCCGATCGGGCTCGGGTCCGGATCGCCGGCGAAGCCCTTCAGCGCCAGCTCCGGGGAGACTTCGTAGATGCCCCAATGGGCCTGGGTGTAGGTGGTCATCGCAGTGCTCCAGGAAGGAAGGTCTTCTTTTTGTGAACAAAAAGAAGCAAAAAAACTTTTCATCCGTTTTGGAGACTCCGCAGTCTCCGCATCACCGCCGTTGCAAGGCGGATAAAGTTTTTTGGTTCTTTTTTGCAAAAAAGAACTGCTTACTTCCCCTTGAACTGCGGCTTCCGCTTCTCCCTATACGCCGCCAGCCCCTCCTGCAAATCCGCGCTGCCGCGCACCCTGGCCAGCTGCCGGCTGGTTGCCACCATCTGCTCCACCGGGCCGGGCGGCATGATGACATCGTTGACCAGGTGCTTCAGCGTCTCGATCACCAGCGGCGCCGCATCCAGCAGTTCGGTGGCCATGGCGATCGCCGCCTGTTCGTGGCTGCCGTTCGGCACCACCTTGTTCACGAACCCCACCTCATAGGCGCGTTGCGCGGAAACCTTGCTGCCCAGCAGCATCATTTCCATCGCCAGCTTGTGCGGCATGCGCTGCACCAGCGACGAGATCATCCCCCCGGTCAGCCCCAGCCTGGCCTCGGGATAGTAGAACAGCGTGCTTTCGGCGGAGACCATCAGGTCGCACATCATCACCATCACGATGCCGCCGCCAACGCACCAGCCGGAGGTTGCGGCGATGATCGGCTTGGTGCTGCGAAACCCGACATTGGGGATGCAGCGCCACAGTTCCGGCAGATCGGACACGTCGGCCCCGGAGGAGAACGCCCGCTCGCCGGCGGCCGACAGCACCGCCACCCGTTGCTCGCTCCGTTCGAAACCCTCGAACGCCTGCTGCAGTTCGATCGCCACCGCGCTGCTGATCGCGTTCAGCTTGTCCGGCCGGTCGATCCGGATCACGCTGATCGCCCCCAGTTTTTCCACCGCAACCACCGCCATGGATTTTCCCCCTGGTCTTATGGATAAAAAGTTTTTTTGCTTCTTTTTGTTCACAAAAAGAAGACCTTACCTTTCCGCCCCGACCACGCTACGCTCAACCCATGTCGCACGAAACCCGCCTGCAAGAACTCGGCCTCACCCTCCCCCCCGCCCGCCCGGCGCTGTACGCCTATGTCCCGGTGGTGATCGAGGCCGGTCTCGCCTGGGTCTCCGGCCAACTCCCCTGGCGCGGCGACGTGCCGCTGGCGATGGGTCGGCTGGGCCACAACGTCGACATCGAGACCGGCCGCGCCTGCGCCCGGCTCTGCGCCCTGCATGGCCTGGCCGCCCTGCGCGCCGAACTCGGCACGCTCGACCGTGTGCGCCGCATCGTCAAGGTGGTCGGCTTCGTGTCCTCCGCGCCGGATTTCTACGACCAGGCAATGGTGGTCGACGGCGCCTCGACGCTGTTCGGCGAGGTATTCGGCGACGCCGGCCGCCACGCCCGCTCGGCGATCGGCATGGCCGCCCTGCCCCGCAACACCCCGGTGGAAATCGAATTCGTCGCCGCCATCGGCTAGCTCCAGCCAAGTTCCTTCAGCGCCAGCCCGGCGTTCCAGATCTTGGTCATCCCGGCGATTTTCCCGCCGCTGAACTGCATCACATAGACATAATCGGTGCGGGTGGTCTTGCCGGTGGGCGGGCACGGGCCACCGGCCAGATGGGTGCCGGTGAAAACACCATAGGCGCAGACATTGTTGCGCTCGGCATCGGTGGCGAAAGAGTGAACCTTGTAGCTGCCATCGGTGAGGACAGTCAGCAGCCCCTGCATCCACTCGGTGTACGCCTGCAGCGTATGCACCTCCAGCAGTGGCTCGGCCTGGGCGCTGAAGCTGGCGTCCGGCGTGCAATAGGCAGCGCACCCGGCCCAGCCCTGGCCGGTCTCGCAGGCGTCGAAGAAAGCCTGTGCGGTCTCGGTGATCGATGCCATCCGACGACTCCCTGTTGCCCTGCCGGACCGGTCCTCCGGTCCTCGTCAGATGTTAGCGGAATGATTTTGCCACAGCATATTTATCTCGATCCTGATCGGCGACCTGGATCACAGCCCGGCCAGCAGCGCCGGATAGCGCGCCCGGAACCCAAGCACCGTCTCCATCGCCGCACAGGCCTCCAATATCCCGCGCTCGCCATGCGCCGGCCCCACCACCTGCAACCCGGCCGGCAGCCGGTCTTCGGTCAACCCGCACGGCAGCGAGGCCGCCGGATGGCCGCTCAGGTTGAACGGCAGGGTATACGGCACCCCATCCTCCCAGCGATCGTAACCCTGGCTGTGATACGAACTATCGGCCGCCGAGGCGGCATGCGGCGTGGTCGCTGACAGCAGCAGGTCGAAGCCGCCGAACAATGCGGCGATCTCGCGATGCAACCGCGCCCGCTCCACCTGCCCGGCCAGCACCGCATCCACCCCGATCGCCATCCCCGCCTCGGCAATCCGCCGGTAGCCGGGATCGATTTCCTCACGCCGCGCTTCAGGAATTTGCCGCAACTTATGGGCAAAGCTGGCTTTCCAATAGGCATCGAAGCGCGGCTTCAACCGCGCGAACACCGGCCCGACCTCGGTGATCGTCGCACCCGCCCGCCGCAGCGCCGCCACCGCCGCCTCGATCGCGGCGGCCATCGGCGCATCCGGCGCCACCCCGCCCAACTTCGGCGCATAGGCAATCCGCAACCCGGCCAGCCGCGGTTGCAGATGCTGCAGCCAACCGGCCGGCGGCGGCGGCAGCGCGTGCCAGTCGCGCGCATCCGGCCGCGCCATCACCGCCAAGGTCACCGCCGCATCGGCCACGCAGCGGGTGATCGGCCCGCCCACTGTCACCGTGCCGAACAGCCCCTCGGCGACATGATGCGGCACCCGGCCGAAATGCGGCTTGATGCCGAACACCCCGCTGAACGCCGCCGGCAACCGGATCGAGCCGCCGCCGTCATTGCCGAACGCGATGGTGCCGATCCCCGCCGCCAGCGCCGCGGTCGCCCCGCCCGAGGAACCGCCTGGCGACCGCGCGGTATTCCACGGATTGCGCGTGGCAGCGCCCCGCAACCTGCTGTCGGTAATACCTTTCCAGCCAAACTCCGGCAGCGTCGTCTTGCCCAGGAACACCGCCCCCGCCTCACGCAACCGCGCCACCACCGGCGCATCGGCGACGGCCGGAGTCTCCGGCGTGGTGGTGGAGCCATGCCGGGTCGGCAGCCCCATCACATCAACATTGTCCTTGATCGTCGTCGGCACCCCATCCAGCGGCCCCAGCGGCGCCCCCGCCCGCCACCGCGCCTCGGACAGCCGCGCCTGCAGCAGCGCCGCGTCGCGCTCGATGATCTGGAACGCGTTCAGCACCGGCTCCAGCCGCTCCAGCCGGTCCAGATGCAGCCTCGCCACCTCCACCGGCGACAGCGCCCCGCTCCGATAGCGCTCCGCCAGCCCGGCGACATCCAGCAGCAACACCTCATCCGACATGCTATGTTCTCCCTCTGCCGCCAGCCTATCGCAGCGCCCGATCGGCACCCAGCCCCGGTTGGCGAAATTCCTTCGATATCAAACTATAATGACGCATACCTATTGTCACCCAACCGCCCTGCCAAACGGCGCACCAGAGGCTGGAATCCACCCCGCGGCAAACCGGTTTCGGCGTCAAATCGCGCGATTTTTGCGCCGCCCGATGCCCTACAGCCCGAACCGCGCAGCTATCGCCAGGGCGCAGGCCTCCGGAGTCGCGGTGCTGGTATCCACCTCCAGGTCATAGATCTGGTCGAGATGAACTCGGGGAAATTGCCACCGCGCCAGCCCGATCAACCGGTCGCCGCGATCCCTCTCGCGCGCCTCCAGCACCTCCAGCGGCGCCCGAACGCCGACCCGGAACAGCTGGAACGGCGCCAAAATACGCTGATATTCCAGCGATTTATCGGCGATCATCACCTCGTCGACGATCATGTCATTGCCCGCCGCCGCCAGCGCCGCCACGGCGTGCCGCATGCCGAGCATCACCCGCTGCAACACCGGGCCGGAATGGATCGCCACCTCGGGGAAGCCGTCCGCATCCTGGGCGATGAAGCGAAGCCCGTCCGGGTGGTCCAGATAGGCGTCCGGCAGCATCGCCAGGAACGCATCCATCTGCACATCCAGCAAGGGCATCCGAGCAATGCCCTGCAACGCTTTGGCAATAGACGATTTTCCGACGCTCCCGACGCCGTTCAGCAGCACAATCCGCGCCGTCATCTAGCGCAACTCGAAACCCAGTTTCGCCAGTATTTCCCGCATCCGATCCCGCCCATGCAGGCTGGCGGCGGTGCGCACCCGGTTGATCACCTTGTCGGTCCACAGCCCGGGCGGCATCTGCTGTTCCGCCTGGAATGCCTCGATCCTCGCATCATAAGCCGCAATCTCAGCGGGTTGCGCGGCAGTGCCGTAGTGTTCCCGATGCACCACCACGGCCGGCGGCAGGCGCGGCTTGATGCCGGTGGCGACCGCCGGATCCGGAAAACCGACCGCCATGCCGAACACCGGAAACACCAGCGGCGGCAGGCCGAGTTCCGCCGCCACGCCCAGCGGATCGTTGCGCACCGCGCCGACAAACACCGAACCGAGGCCGAGCGACTCCAGCGCCACCACCGCATTCTGGGCCGCCAATGCGGCGTCGATGATCGCCACGAACAGCAGTTCCAGGTAATGGATGCCCTCGACACTCTGCTGCCGGGCCGCCGCCAGGGCCTCAAGGCGTGCCAGATCGGCGAGCCATATCAACAAGATAGGCGCCCGTTCGATAAATTTCAGGCCGCCCGCCAGTTTGGCCAGCCGGGCCTTGCGGGCCGGGTCCTGCACCACCACCACGCTCCAGGTCTGCAGGTTGGACGAGGTGGAGGCAGAGGAGGCGGCGGCCAGCACCAGATCGAGGGTTTCCGCCGGCACCTGGCTCGGCAGAAAATGGCGCACCGAGCGATGTGCCAGGATGGTGTCCAGCGCCGCACTCCATTGCGTCGGCAGTCTGGTAGTGCCGTCGCGGTAGCGCGCGGCAAGCAATTCGGCGGCGTCTTCCAGGCGGGCCTGGATGTCGGCGGCGTCGGACAACGAAACGCTCCGTAGCGATGTGGGAGAGTCCGAGCCTAGCGGTAAAGCCTGGCGGAGGGAAACCGGCGCTTCAGCGGGCGGCGGCGATCGCGCGGAGGATTTCCACCTCGGCGTCGGCGCGGCTGCCCCAGCCGGTTACCTTCACCCATTTGCCCTCTTCCAGGTCCTTGTAGTTCTTGAAGAAATGCTCGATGGCGCGGCGGGTGATCAACGGCAGGTCGCTGATATCCTGGACGTTGGTGTGCTGCGGATGCAGCTTGTCGTGCGGCACGCAGATCAGCTTGGTGTCGCGTCCCGCCTCGTCTTCCATGTTCAGCATGCCGATCGGGCGGGCACGCACCACCGCACCTGGCACCACCTGGGCGGGGATCAGCACCAGCGCATCGGCCGGATCGCCGTCCTCGGCCAGCGTGCCGGGGATGAAGCCGTAGGCGGCCGGGTAGGCGGTGGGGGTGAACAGGAAGCGGTCGACGAAGATCGCGCCGGATTCCTTGTCGATCTCGTATTTCACCGCCGAACCCTGCGGGATTTCGACCACCACGTTGATATCATGCGGCGGGTTATGGCCGGTGGAGATGCGGGAGATGTCCATGGGATACCTTGCGGGCTGCAGCGGAGCAGTGGCCTAGCGGAACCCGGCCGGGCTGTCCATAAAAATGCTGCGATGCAGCACGCGGCACCGGACACGAAAACGGCCCCGGAGCGAACTCCGGGGCCGTCTGCTCATCCAGATCGCCAGGGTTCAGCCGGCGAAATGCGCAAGGATCGCCAGCAGCAGCAAGGCCACGATGTTGGTGATCTTGATCATCGGGTTCACCGCGGGGCCCGCGGTGTCCTTGTACGGGTCGCCCACGGTGTCGCCGGTCACCGCTGCCTTGTGGGCGTCGGAGCCTTTGCCCCCGTGATTGCCTTCCTCGATGTATTTCTTGGCATTATCCCAGGCGCCGCCGCCCGAGGTCATCGAGATGGCGACGAACAGGCCGGTGACGATGGTGCCGAGCAGCATCGCGCCCAGCGCGCCGAACGCGGCAGCCTGGCCGGCGATGGTGAGTACCACGAAATACAGCACGATCGGGGCAGCCACCGGCAGCAGCGACGGCAGGATCATCTCCTTGATCGCAGCGCGGGTCAGCATGTCCACCGCGCGGCCGTATTCCGGCTTTTGCGTGCCGAGCATGATGCCCGGCATGGCGGCGAACTGACGGCGGACTTCCACCACCACGGCGCCGGCGGCGCGGCCGACCGCGGTCATGCCCATGGCGCAGAACAGGTAGGGCATCAGGCCGCCGATGAACAAGCCGATCACCACCCACGGGCTTTGCAGGGTGAAATCGACATGCACGTTGGGGAAATAGTGCTTGAGGTCCTCGGTGTAGGCGGCGAACAGCACCAGCGAGGCGAGGCCGGCCGAGCCGATGGCGTAGCCCTTGGTGACCGCCTTGGTGGTGTTGCCGACCGCGTCCAGCGCGTCGGTAACCTTGCGCACGTCTTCCGGCAGCTCGGCCATTTCGGCGATGCCGCCGGCGTTGTCGGTAACCGGGCCGTAGGCGTCCAGTGCGACGATCATGCCGGCCAGCGCCAGCATGGTGGTGGCGGCCACCGCGATGCCGAACAGGCCGGCAACCAGGTAGGCCAGGATGATGCCGAGGCAGATCACCAGCACCGGCAAGGCGGTGGATTCCATCGACACCGCGAGGCCCTGGATGACGTTGGTGCCGTGGCCGGTGGTGGACGCCTGGGCGATGCTGCGCACCGGGCGGTATTCGGTGGAGGTGTAGTATTCGGTGATCCACACCAAGAGGCCGGTGACGCCGAGGCCGACCAGCGCGCATTTGAACAGGCCCATACCGGAGACGGTCGCGCCGGTGGACATGGTGAGCACGGTTGAGAAGCCGGTGGTGAAGTGGATCACCACGGCGATGGCGATCACCGACAGGATGCCGGTGACGGCCAGCCCCTTGTACAGCGCGCCCATGATGTTCTGGCTGGCGCCGAGCTTGACGAAATAGGTGCCGATTACCGAGGCGATGATGCAGACGCCGGCGATCAGCAGCGGCAGCAGCATCATGGCGTCGGCGGCTGCGTCCTTGAAGAAGATCGCGCCGAGCAGCATGGTGGCGACGATGGTGACCGCATAGGTCTCGAACAGGTCGGCGGCCATGCCGGCGCAGTCGCCGACGTTGTCGCCGACGTTGTCGGCGATGGTGGCCGGGTTGCGGGGGTCATCCTCGGGGATGCCGGCCTCGACCTTGCCGACCAGATCGGCGCCGACATCGGCACCCTTGGTGAAGATGCCGCCGCCGAGCCGGGCGAAGATGGAGATCAGCGAGGCGCCGAACGACAGCGCCACCATGGCTTCCAGCACCGGGCGGAGATTGCCGCCGGTCGGCACGCCAGAGCGGAGATAGAAGTAGTAGCCGGAGACGCCGAGCAGGCCGAGGCCGACCACCAGCATGCCGGTGATGGCACCCGACTTGAAGGCGACATCGAGGCCGGCGGCCATGCCCTGGCGCGAGGCCTGGGCGGTGCGGACATTGGCGCGCACCGAGACGTTCATGCCGACATAGCCGGCGACGCCCGAGAGAATGGCGCCGATCGCGAAGCCGATCGCCACATGCAGGCCGAGGATCGCGCCGAGGATGATTAGGATGACCACGCCGACGCCGGCGATGGTGGCATACTGGCGGTTCAGGTAGGCGCGGGCGCCTTCCTGCACGGCTGCCGAGATTTCCTGCATGCGGGCGTTGCCGGCGTCGGCGGCCAGCACCTGTCGGGTGGCCACCACCCCGTAGATCAGGGCGATCAGCCCGCAGGCGATGACGATCATATATGCCAAAGGCACTGCCAGTCCTCCTTGATGAAGCCGCCGGTGCCGAGCCCGCGCGGCGTCGCTCCGAGTCGGAACCCGGATGACGAAGTATTCATTTGCCGGCGGCTTATGGCAGAGATGCCGGGGGCAGGCAACCGAGCCGCCGGATATCAGCAATGTTGCGTGCGCGCCGGTTTGTGAGCGATGTTGCCGGCGGCGGCGGGAGGCGATATTGCCCGCGCGGCTGGCCCCGCTTGGCTGGCCCTCTGTGCCCGTAGCTCAGTTGGTTAGAGCGGGCCGCTCATAACGGCTTGGTCGCAGGTTCGAGTCCTGCCGGGCGCATTCCGCCGTGCTGCGTGGCGGCGTGGCGGGGATTGATCGCGACGCCCGACGCATCATCTCAACGAGGTACGCGCATGACCAGGAAGCACGCCACTGCCTCTGGCACTCTCGATGAAGCCGACGATGCGCCGGAACTGACCGGCGAGCATTTCGCCCGCGCCACCCTGCGTGACGGCAAGACGGTAGTGCGGGCGGCTGAGGAGGCGCTCGACCGGGACGACGCGCCGTCGGTTCCAGCCGGGCAGCCGCCGCGCCCATAGCCGTCCGCACCCGGCGGCCGTTGCGCCCTTGTGCCGTCGCCCGTAGAACACCGCCCGATCCGCCCTTTGCCCGCGAGGAGCCAGCCATGGCCGCCTACCAGTACATCTATGTGATGAAAGACCTGACCAAGGCGTTCCCCGGTGGGCGCGAGGTGTTCAAGGGCATCACGCTGTCGTTCCTGCCCGGGGTGAAGATCGGCGTGCTCGGGGTGAACGGCGCCGGCAAGTCGACGCTGCTGAAGATCATGGCCGGAATCGAGACCGAATATGGCGGCGAGGCCTGGGCGGCGGACGGGGTCAAGGTGGGCTACCTGGAGCAGGAGCCGAAGCTCGACGAGAGCAAGACGGTGGCCGGCAATGTGGAGATGGCGTTCGCCGAGCTGAAGGCGGCGATCGACCGGTTCAACGCGATCTCCAACGAATTCGCCGAGCCGATGGACGACGACAAGATGAACGCGCTGCTGGCCGAGCAGGCCGACCTGCAGGAGAAGATCGACGCCGAGGATGGCTGGGAGCTGGACCGGCGGGTGGAGATAGCACTCGACGCGCTGCGCTGCCCGCCGCCGGACAGCGCGATCAGCGGTCTTTCCGGCGGCGAGCGGCGGCGGGTGGCGCTGTGCCGGCTGCTGCTGGAGAAGCCCGACCTGCTGCTGCTCGACGAGCCGACCAACCATCTGGACGCCGAGAGCGTGGCCTGGCTGGAGAAGACGCTGCGCGATTACGCCGGCACTGTGCTGGTGATCACCCACGACCGCTACTTCCTGGAGAACGTGACCAACTGGATCCTGGAGATCGAGCGCGGGCGCGGCTATCCGTTCGAGGGCAACTACTCCTCGTGGCTGGAGCAGAAGCGCAAGCGGTTGCAGCAGGAAGAGAAAGAGGAGAGTTCCCGGCAGCGGGCGCTGGCCGCCGAGCAGGAATGGATCGGCGCCTCGGCGCGGGCGCGGCAGACCAAGAGCCGGGCGCGCATCCAGCGCTACGAGGAGATGCTGCAGAAGAGCCAGGAGTTGCAGGGCGGCGTCGCCGATATCGTGATCCCGCCGGGGCCGCGGCTTGGCGGCGTGGTGATCGAGGCCGAGGGGGTGCGCAAGTCGTTCGGCAACCGGCTGCTGATCGATGACCTGAACTTCAAGCTGCCGCCGGGTGGCATCGTCGGCGTGATCGGGCCGAACGGCGCCGGCAAGACCACGCTGTTCCGCATGATCACCGGGCAGGAGCAGCCCGATGCCGGTGAGTTGCGGGTCGGCGACACCGTGAAGCTCGGCTATGTCGACCAGAGCCGCGACAGCCTGAACCCGGAGAACACGGTGTGGCAGGAGATCAGCGGCGGCACCGACGTGATCTATCTGGGCAAGCGGGCGGTGGCGTCGCGCGCCTATGTGGCGGCGTTCAACTTCAAGGGCTCCGATCAGCAGAAGCGGGTGGGGATTCTGTCGGGCGGCGAGCGCAACCGGGTGCATCTGGCCAAGATGCTGAAGGCCGAAAGCAACGTGATCCTGCTCGACGAGCCGACCAACGACCTGGACGTGGATACGCTGCGGGCGCTGGAGGACGCGCTCAGCGAGTTCGCCGGCTGCGTGGTGGTGATCAGCCATGACCGCTGGTTCCTCGACCGGCTGGCGACGCATATCCTGGCCTTCGAGGGCGACAGCCACGTGGAGTGGTTCGAGGGCAATTTCCAGGCCTATGAAGAGGACAAGCGACGTCGACTCGGCGCCGATTCCACCGAGCCACATCGCATCAAGTACCGGCCGCTGCAACGCTGAGGGCGGGCGTGTAGCAGGAAGGAAGAGTCTTCTTTTTGTGAACAAAAAGAAGCAAAAAAACTTTTCATCCGTTTTGGCGACTCCGGAGTCTCCCGCGCGCCGCTGTTGCAAGGCGGATGGTTTTTTGGTTCTTTTTTTTAAAAAAGAACATCTTCCTTGCTGGCTGCCGCGGTGACCTCGTACCGCGATTTGCGCACCGGGCGGCTGGCGATGACGCCGGTGGCGTGGGGTGATCTGGCCGATCTGCGGGCGCTGAAGGGCGATCCGCGAGTGCATGCGATCATGCTGGGCGGCGTGCGCACGGCGCAGCAGGCGGCCGACGACCTGGCGGAGGACATCATGTTCTGGGGCCGGCACGGCGTCGGCATGTGGGCGGTGCGGCTGGCCGGGTCGGGCGAGTTCGTCGGCACCGTCGGGCTGCACGAGCGGCCGGACGGGCGGGGGATCGCGCTGCGGTTCGTGGTGACCGCCGAGGCGCAGGGGCGCGGCTATGCCAGCGAGGCGGCGGGGGCGGCGCTGCGGTTTGCGCATGAGCGGGCCGGGCTTGAGGTGGTGATCGCGGTGGTGCGGGAGAGCAACATCGCCTCGCGCCAGGTGCTGGGGGCGATCGGCATGCGGGAATGCGACTCGTTTCGCCGCGACGGCGGTCTGGTGCTGGTGTATGACAGCCGCGGCGGAAAGCGGGCGTATCAGGTGCCGGTGAAGTAGCAGGCCTTGGCGGTCACCGATCCGCCGCCGAGGATGCCCGGCAGCGGCACACTGCCGACAAACTGCGAGGTGATGGTGACGCGGGCATAGTGGCCGGGGGCGCTGGAGCAGGTGACGTTGGTCTCCAGCGTGACATTATCGGCGCTGACGGCATTGGAGTAGAGCCAGGTGGCGGCGGTGCTGACCGCGAACTGGGTGGGATTGCTGCAGGCCGAACTGCCGATCCCCAGGCAGCGCGCGGTTTGCGAGGCGGTGAGTTGCAGCACCACCTGGGTCCAGCCGAGCAGCGAGATCTCGATGACCGCCACCAGCAGAAACACCAGCATCGGGCCGACGATGGCGAATTCCAGCGCGACGACGCCGCTTGCATCATGCGCCAGGCGGCTGCGTGGCAGGCGGGCGGGGAGCAGGCGGGCGGGGGGCGGGTGCCGGGTGCCGCTCATTGCAGCATCGCGGTCGCGGTCTGCACCACGGTGGTGGAGACCAGCTGGCTGAAGCCGGGCATCAGCGGGACATACGGATAGCTGGCGGTGATGACGATATAGGTGTTGGCCGGCGCGGTGGCGCCGGGGCAGGTGCTGGAATTGACCAGCGGCGAGAGAGTGACCGGATAGCTGGACGGACAATACGGGCCCGGTCCGGCGACGGTGGCGGTGACGCCGTTGAGCCCGGTGGCGTACTGCATCACCGAGCGCAGGTTGGCCGCGGTGGTGGCAGCGCCCTGCACATTGGCATATTGCACCGCGTTCATCAGGCCCGAGGCCATGACGATCTGCACCCGCAGCATCATGCCGAGGTCGATCCCGGCGCCCATCAGCGCCAGCAGCACCGGTGCGGCCAGGGCGAATTCCAGGGTGGCCGACCCGCGCCCGCCACGCCGCCAAATGCCCCGCCACCGCCAGACGGCGGATCGGGATGATGCGATTGGCACGGACACGCGGCGGACTCCCTCCGGACGATGTTCCAGAGCCAGTATATCGGCGCAAATCCGGCAAAAGTCTGCCTGGTCAGACAGCTTAGTCCGCTGGGATGAAGCGGCTCATCCGCGCCTCATCCCCCTGGCCGACTAGCTATTGGCAAGCCCGTTCGGCGACATTGAGCGACATTATCAGGCAACGGGACGTGATCAATGCGTGTTCTTCTGGCCGGACCAGGCGGCAAGTTGGCCAGCGAAGCGGCGGGCATGCTCGATGTCCGCTGTTTTTCGCTGGACCCGGTGCCGACCGGCGAGGAGGCATTACAGCGGGCGCGCGCCGATGGCTACGACGTGATCGCCTTCGACGTGATGCTGCCGGACATGACCGGGCTGGAATTCGTCCGGCGGCTGCGGCTGGCGCGCTGCGCCACGCCGGCGGTGGCGCTGGTGCGGATACTGTCGGCGCGCGACCGGGCGAAGCTGCTGGACACTGGCGCGGATGATGTGGTGACGCTGCCGTGCGAGGTCGAGGAATTCGCGGCCAGGGTGCGGGCGGTGGGCCGGCGGGCGCGCGGGTTCACCCAGTCGGTGCTGCGCTGCGGGCCGGTGGAACTGCACATGGACAGCCGGCTGGCGCAGGTGAACGGGCAGGATCTGCGGCTGTCGCCGACCGAGTTCCGGGTGCTGCAGCTGCTGCTGCTGCGCAAGGGCGCGCTGGTCACCAAGACCGCGCTGATGGACGCGCTGTACAACGACCCAGACGAGCCGGAGATCAAGTCGATCGACGTGCTGATGCACCGGCTGCGCAAGCGGCTGGCGGCGGGCGGCGCCGGGGCGCTGATCAGCACCGTCTGGGGCGCCGGCTACATCGTGCGCGACCCGGCGGTGAGCGTGAATATCGCCGACACCGCGATCCATCTGAACGGCGCGGCGCTGGCGGTGCACTGACCGGCCGGCGGCCAGGTGCCGCCGCCGCTCCCGGTGCCGGCGAGGATGGGCGTATCCGATCGGATAATTCGCATCCACCGCAAGCAATTCAACAATAAAATTTACCAAGTATTAGTCCATCGCAGATGTACCTGCGATGGATGTTGGCGATTTTGCAGATCGTATGACTATTTTATTTTGTAAGAATTTCGCAAATATGACTTAGTTCTTTCAATTAACGTTATTTGTAATCGCATTGTAAGAAGATTCGTTTAAACATTTTGTCACCCGATATGACACGCACCACTCACGGTGCTTCGGGCACGCAGTCCAATGGCTGTGACAACGCACAACAAGGAGCGATTTCATGCTGTACCTGATGTCCAAATACGAGAGCCTGAAGTCCGACCGTCGCGGCGTGACCGCGCTGGAATATGCGGTGGTGGCATCGGTCATCATCGCCGTGGTGATCACCGCGATGACCTCCTTCGGCGGGATCATCACCACCAAGGTTGCGGCGCTGGGCAGCACGATCAACCCGTGATCCGAACGCGTCCGATCAGCCGGCCTACGTGAACTGGTTCAGCGCGGCGTTCGTTCCTTCCGGACGCCGCGCTGATACCGGCACCCCATCCTGCCGGCACTGCATCGCGAACGACAGGACCCCTCCCCCTCCAACCCTCAGGTGAAGCAAGATGACCGCCGCTGTTCCGTCGCTGCTCACCGCCGCCATCCCATTCGTCTGTGCCGCCCTGCTGGTGGCCGCCGCGGCGACCGATCTTGCCGCGCGCATCATTCCCAACCGCATTCCGCTGCTGCTGATCGCACTCGGCCTGGCGCTGCACCTGGCGCAGGGCACCCTGGTTGCCGGCCTGCTGGTCGCGGCATTGGTGTTCGTGGTGCTGCTGGTCGCCTGGCATTTCGGCGCCATGGGCGGCGGCGACGTGAAGCTGCTGGCCGCCACTGCGTTCTGCGTGGCACCGGTCACCGTGCCGCTGCTGATCATGCGCGTCGGCCTGGCCGGCGGTGTGCTCGGCGTGGCCTATCTGGTGGCGCGGCGCACGGTGCGGGCGCCGCTGGGCGCACCGCGGCGCGGCGCCAGCCGTTCGTTCACGGCCAGCTGCGCCGCACTGCCTGGCCGGGTGTGGCGCGCCGAGCGCTGGCGCATCAGCCGGCACGCCCCCCTGCCCTACGGGATCGCCATCGCTGTCGGCGGCCTGCTCACCCTGACCTGAAGGTGGCATCATGATCATCCGCGTCATTCTGTTCGTGCTGATGGCCACCGGGGTGGTCGGGTTCGGCACCGTGGCCTGGATCGCCACCCGCCCGCCGGCCGAGGCACATGCTGCCGCCGTGGTGGTGCCGAAGCTGGGCGTGATCGTCGCCTCCCACGACCTGCAGGCCGGCAGCCTGCTGAAGCCGGAGGATATCAGGGCGGAACAGATCGCCGACACCGACATCCCGGCCAACGCCAAGCAGGACACCCAGGATAACCGCGCCGCATTGGTCGGTGCGATGCTCCGCCGGCCGCTGGCCAAGGGCGAGGTGCTGCGCGACGTCGACGTGATGACCACCCGCGACCACGGCTTCCTGGCCGCCGTGGTCAAGCCGGGGATGCGGGCGATCTCGATCGGGGTGGACGCGGTTTCCGGCACCGCCGGGCTGATCTGGCCGGGCGATCGGGTCGACGTGATCCTGCTGCAATCGATCGAGGACCCGACCCTGCCGCTGGGCCGGCGGGTGGCGGCGGAAACCGTGCTTTCCAACGCCCGCGTTGTGGCTATCGACAAGCAACTGGTGCAAGGTGCGGTACCCGGCGCCTCCGACGCCTCGGTCGCCCGCACGGTGACGCTGGAGGTGACTGCCGGGGAGGCTGAGCGTGTCTCGGTGGCCGGCCGGATCGGACATCTTTCGCTCACGGTGCGAGCGGCGGATGCCAATGCTGGCCAGCTGGTCGTGGCTGCGCGCCAGCCTCCCGTGTTTGCCAGCGACGTCTCCCATGCCCTGGTGGGGCAGCAGAAGCGACCGAAGGTCAATACGATCAAAGTGTATCCAGGTGCGGGCAAGAGCGAGGAGTTCAAGTTCTGATGCCCCACCGCCGCCTTCCGCCACCGCCCAACCCGGCCCGCGGCCGGGTGCGGCGCGTTGTGCCGCCGATGTTTGCCGCCACGCTGCTGCCGGGTACGCTGCTCGCCGGCGCGCTGCTGGCCGGGCTTGCCGCTGGCGCGCCACCGGCACGCGCCCAGCCGGTGCCGCTGACCCCGGCCGTCACCGTGACTCCGCCAGCCGCCCCGCCGGCGCCCATTGCGGCACCCGTCGCGGCACCCGTCGCAGCCGCCCCGGCGCCGCGTGCCGCCGGCCCGGCCGCGGTGGCGATAGACCCGATCGAGCATCGCCGCCTGAGCTTCGAAGCCGGCGCCGGGCAACTGGTGACCCTGCGCTCGCCGGCCACCAACGTGTTTGTCGCCGATCCGAAAGTGGCCGAGGTGCGGCCAGGCAGCACCACCACGCTGTTCATCTTCGGCGTCGGCCCCGGCCATACCACGGTGGCGGCGCTGGACGACAACGGCGCCGCGGTGGCGCAGTATGACGTGACGGTGCGCCCCTCGCTGTTCCTGTCCGGCCAGGCCGAGCGGGCGATCGCCCAGGTGATGCCGAACAGCCATGTGCAGGTGATCCCGCAGCCCAAGGGCCTGCTGGTCAGCGGCCGGATCAACAACCCGCAGGACGCCGCGCGGGTGCTGGCGGTGGCCAAGAGCTTCCTGCCGGAAGGCCAGACGGTGGAAGACCAGCTTGCCGTCGCGGCGCCGGTGCAGGTGACGCTGCGGGTGCGGATCGCCGAGATGTCGCGCTCGGTCACCCGCAACCTCGGCATCAACTGGCAGGCGCTGGGCACCATCGGCAGCATCGCCAAGCTGCCGGCGTTGTCGGTCGCCGCCAATACCCTGGCCTCGGCCGCCTGCGTCTCGGTGGGCTGCCAGGGGATCGGCTTCAACGCGGTGATCGACGCACTGGCGCAGGACAATCTGGCGCATGTGCTGGCCGAGCCGAACCTCACCGTGATGAGCGGCCAGTCCGCCAGCTTCCTGGCCGGCGGCGAGTTCCCGATTCCGGTCGGCCAGCAGAATGGCCAGATCACCATCACCTTCAAGCGGTTCGGCGTGAACCTCGATTTCACCCCGACCGTGCTGACCGACGGGCGGATCAACCTGAAGGTCAAGCCCGAGGTCAGCCAGCTCAGCACGATCGGCGCGGTGACTTTGCCGGCCGGCAATGCCAGCATCACCATCCCGGCGCTGACGGTGCGGCGGGCGGAGACCACGGTGGAGCTCGGCAGCGGCCAGAGCTTCGCCATCGCCGGGCTGCTGCAGGACAGTTCGACCCAGGGCGATAGCGGCCTGCCGGGCCTGGGCGAACTGCCGGTGCTTGGCGCGCTGTTCCGCTCCGATCATTTCCAGCGCAACGAGACCGAGCTGGTGATCCTGGTCACCCCCTATATCGCCGCCCCGGTCAGCGACCCCGGCCGGCTGCGCATCGCCGGGGCCAATTTTGTGCCGCCTACCGACCTGGAACGCGTGTTCGGGCTGCGCCAGGTCAGCCAGTACGTCGCCGGTGCCACTCCACGTCAGCCAGGATTCATTGTGCAATGACCCATTTCCGCCGTGTCGTGCTCTGGATCAGCCATCCGACCGGGCTGCCCCGCCCGGCCCGGCTGGTGCTGGCCGGGCTGGTGCTCGCTGTATTGCCGCTGGCCGGCTGTGCCGATGGCTACCGCGACTCCTATGTCCGCGCCGGCACCTGGCATCCGGAGGGGATCAACAACATCAACATCGCCGCCCAGGTGGCCGATCCGCACGACCTGGTGCGCGGGCGCGATATCGCCCAGCCGAACTATCGTACCTCGGCGGCCGCGGTGGCCAATCTGTGGGCGGGCAAGGCCGGCAAGGACGCGGCCGCCGGCGCGGGGGCCGCCGGTGGGGCCGGCGGCGCAGGCGCTGCCCCGGCGGGGACCACACCATGAGCGCCGGCCTCGCACCTCCCAGCATGTCCGCGCTGGGCGGCGACATGCTGGAGCCGAACGCCAGCCGGCACGACCGGCCGGCGTTCATCGCCTTTGTCAATGACAGCACCACCGAGGCGGTGTTGCGCGACGGGCTGGTGGACATGCTGCCCGGCGGCACCGATATCCGCCGCGGCGGCATCCGCGCCGCGATCGCCGCCCTGCAGAAGGCCACCACGCCGCGGGTGCTGGTGGTGGATGTCAGCGGCCATGACGAACCGCTGACCGCGCTGGCGATGCTGTCCGAGGTGGTCGAGCCGGATGTCTGCGTGCTGGTGGTCGGCGACTCGGACGACCTGAATTTCTACCGCGAGGTCACCCGTGGCCTGGGTGCAGCCGAATACCTGTGCAAACCGCTGTCGCGCGACGTGGTCAGCCGGCATTTCGGCCCGCTGGCGCTGGGGCGGGTGCCGGCCAGCGCCGCCTCGCTCGGCGGCCGCATGGTCACCGTCACCGGCGCGCATGGCGGTACCGGCGCCAGCACCATCGCCGCCAATCTGGCCTGGCACCTCGGCATCACCAAGCGCCGCCACACCGTCCTGCTGGACGGCGACATGCATCGCGGCACCGCCGCCCTGCTGCTGAACGCCACCCCCGGCCCCGGCCTGCGGCTGGCGCTGGAAAGCCCGGAGCGGGTGGACAGCCTGCTGGCCGAGCGCGCCGCCAACCCGGTGGGCGACCGGCTGCACGTGCTGTCCAGCCAGGAGGATCTTTCCGAGCAGCCGCAGGTGGCGCCCGGCGCCGGCCCGGCGCTGCTGGATGCGTTGCGCCGCCGCTACAATTTCATCGTCGCCGATGCGCCGTACAGCGCATCGAGCTTCCATCACGAATTGCTGGAACTGAGCCATCAGCGGGTGATCGTGACCCTGCCGACCCTGGTCGGCATCCGTGACACGCTGCGCCTGCTGGCGCTGCTGCCCGGCGCCGAGCAGATCCAGCGCGCGGTGGTGGTGCTGAACCGGGTCGGCATGCCGGGCGGTCTTCCGCGCAAGCAGGTGGAGCAGGCGCTGGCCATGAAGGCCGACGTCGTCATCCCCGACCAGCCGCGCCAGCTGGCCGCCGCCGCCACGGTGGGCGAGCCGGCGGTGAACACCCGCGGCCCGTTCCAGGGCGCGATCCATGAACTGGCCCGCCAGGTGGCCGCCACCGACCTGCTGGACACCGCCGCCGGCCGCGGCGAGGCCGAGGCCCACGCGCCCTCGCGCGGACGCTGGGGCCTGGGCCGGCTGTTCCGATGAGCGGCACCGCGCCGCTGGGTTTCGGCCGCCGCGGCCTGGTGGTGCAGCCGGGCCGCGCCAGCACCGCCGAGCCGGTGGAGGAACCGGTCGCCCCGGTTGCACCGCGCGTCACCGCGCCGATGGAATCGCTGGCCGAACTGCGCGCCGCCTGTCTGGCGCGGCTGGAGCCGGCCGCCGTCGCCGCCCTGCCGCAGGACCGGCTGGCCGCCGAGGTGGAACGGCTGATCAGCGAGATCGCCACCGACCGACGCATCCACCTCAACGCCCGCGAGCAGCGGCAACTGGCCGGCGAGCTGGTCAACGACATGCTCGGGCTGGGGCCGCTGGAGCAGTTGCTGGAAGACGACAGCATCGCCGACATCATGGTGAACGGCCCGTTCCGGGTGTTCGTCGAGCGTGGCGGCAAGGTGGTGCTGTCGGACGTGCGGTTCCGCGACGAGGGGCATCTGGCGAATATCTGCCAGCGCATCGCGGTCGCGGTGGGCCGGCGCATCGACGAGAGCAGCCCGATGGTGGATGCCCGCCTGAAAGACGGCAGCCGCGTCAACATCATCTTCCCGCCGCTGGCGCTGGACGGGCCGTGCCTGTCGATCCGCAAATTCGGCAAGAAGAGCATCGGTTTCGCCAAGCTGATCGAATATGGCGCGATGACCCGCCAGGTGGCCGCGGTGCTGCAGATCTGCGCCCGCGCGCGGATGAACATCGTCATCTCCGGCGGCACCGGCTCGGGCAAGACCACGATGATGAACGCGCTGTCGACGATGATCGATCCGACCGAGCGCATCGTGACGGTGGAAGACGCCGCCGAGCTGCAATTGCAGCAACCGCATATCGTGCGGCTGGAAACCCGGCCGCCCAGCCTGGAGGGACGCGGCGAAATCACCCAGCGCGACTTGGTGCGCAACGCGCTGCGCATGCGGCCGGACCGCATCATCATCGGCGAGGTGCGCGGCGGCGAGGCGTTCGACATGCTGCAGGCGATGAACACCGGCCATGACGGCTCGATGTCCACCATCCATGCCAACACCACCCGCGACGCGCTGATCCGCATCGAGAACATGGTGCAGATGGGCAATATGGGCCTGCCCAGCCACGCCATCCGCACCCAGATCGTCGGCGCGGTGAACATCATCGTGCAGGTGGAGCGCCATCGCGACGGCGGCAGGCGGGTGACCCAGGTGACCGAGATCTGCGGCATGGAAGCCGACGTGATCACCATGAACGACATCTTCCAGTTCGAGATGCAGGGCGAAAGCTCCACCGGGCGGATTCGCGGCCGCTACCGGGTCAGCAAGGCGCGGCCCAGCTTCCATCAGCAACTGGTCTATTTCGGGCTGGAACGGGCCTGGGCGGCGGCAATGGAAGAGACTGCCGAATGAGCGGAGCACGGCGATGAACGGGGTGATGCTGCTGGCCGGCTTCTGCCTGCTGTTGTGCCTGCTCGCCGCCGTCGGCCTGGTGATGAGCCGGGCGCAGGCACGCGATCGGCGGGTGCATGAGCGGCTGCGCAGCGTGACCGGCGCGCATACCCGCCAGGCGCCGACGCCGATCCGCCCGATCGCCCGCGCCGCGGTGACGCGCCAGGTGAGCCCGGTCGCCCGGCTGGCCGCGCTGTTCGGCTACGACAAGGTGCATGCCCGCCATCACGCGATCCCGGCCTGGCTGGTGCTGCTGCTGACGTTCGGCTTCGCGCGCGCCCTGACGCTGCTGGCCCAGGGCGTTACCGGCCCGATCGCGCTGCCGGCGACGCCGCTGGTCTGGATCATCCTCGGCCGCAGCCTGTTCGGCCTGATGACCGAGCGGCGCACCCAGAAGCTGGTGTCGCAATTCCCCGATGCGCTGCAGATGATCGTCCGCGCGGTTCGCGTCGGCATGCCGGTCAGCGAGGCGATGCGGCTGGTCGGGCGCGAGGCGCAACTGCCGACCTCGACCGAGTTCGCGCTGATCGCCAACGACCTGGCGATCGGCACCCCACTCGACGAGGCGATCAGGACATTGGCCGAACGCACCAGCGTCGCCGAATACCAGTTCTTCGCCACCGCCCTGTCGCTGCAGGCGCAGACCGGTGGCGGGTTGACCGAAATCCTCGAAGGCCTCGCCGACGTGATCCGCAAGCGGCTGGCGCTGCGGGCCAAGGGCAAGGCGATGGCAGCCGAAGCGCGCACCAGTGCCGCGGTGCTGGCGATCCTGCCGTTCCTGGCGTTCGGCGGCATGATGTTCCTCAACCGGCCGTACATCTCGATCATGTACACCACGCAGCAGGGTCAGCAGATGCTCGGCGCCGGCGCCGCCTCGCTGCTGGTCGGCATCCTGATGATGCGCTCGATCATTCGCAGGAGCCTGTCATGAGCACCAATATGCTGATGCTGGCGGGCGGGCTGTCGGCGTTGCTGATGTTCGGCTGCGCGTTGCTGATCCTGCAGATCGTCGGTCGCGACGACCGGGTGGAGCAGCGGCTGCGCGAGGCCAACGGCACCGCGCCACGGCAACAACGGCGCAGCCAGCTGTCGGGTTCCGCCACGGCCGGCCGCAGCGCGGTGCAGTCGGTGCTGGATCTGGTGGCGCGGATCGGGCTGGTCGCCAGCGGGCTGCTGTCACGCAAGACGCTCAGCGAGCTGGAGCAGACGCTGTCCAGTTCCGGCCTGTCGAAATCCACCAGTCTGGGGCTGTTCATCGGCGCCAAGGTGCTGTTGGTGGTGCTGCTGCCGCTGATTGCCCAGGTGGTGCTGCACAACACCTCGATGGACTCGAACATGGTGCTGATGCTGACGCTGCTGGCCGGCCTAGCCGGGATGATGGCGCCGGACATGGTGATCGGCAAAATCCGCAAATCCTACCTCGGCAAGGTCGATGCCGGGCTGCCGGACACCCTGGACCTGCTGCTGATCTGCGCGCAGTCCGGCCTGTCGCTGCAGCCGGCGATCATCCGGGTGGAGATGGAGATCCGTGACAGCCACCCGGCGGTGGCGTGGGAACTGGCGCTGACCGCCAACGAGTTGCAGTTCATTCCCGACAGCCGGGTGGCGCTGACCAATCTGGGCACCCGCACCGGGCTGGACAGCCTGAAGCGGCTGACCGCCACGTTGATCCAGACGATGCAGTTCGGCACCCCGCTCAGCGAGGCGCTGCGCTCCATGGCGGCAGAGATGCGCGCGGAGACCCTGACCCGGTTCGAGGAGCGCGCTGCCCGGCTGCCGGTGTTGCTGACCTTGCCGATGATTCTGTTCGTGATGCCCTGCGTGTTCATCGTGATCGGCGGGCCGGCGGTGATCCAGTTGATGCGCACCTTTGGCTGAGCGCAGCGCCGGGGGCTGAGCGCAGCGGCGTCGGCCGGCTGGATGGCATTAACGGTTTGGTAGTTTTTCTGCGACATGCTTCATCTCATGAGATTCGCTCATGGCATGAGGCCGTGCCCGACCAGGGCCCCGCTCGCACCGGACAGCGCATCCGGCATCGCCAACCGACTTGATCGCTGGAGCGGTGGAGAAGCAGCAAGTGATTCAATCCAGGTGGAAACAGGTATTACTGGAGTATCGCTAACTTCTCGAAAACTTTACCCAACTCAACAAAGGTGGAAACTTTTTCGAAAGGGGATTTACGTACCGATGCCCCACATATGCGCAACTTTTTGCGAGAACCCCTATTTTAATGATTGTTTAATTTTTGGTTAACATTTAAATTCTGCGCTATTCCAGTTACATGGCTAATTTGTAAGGAGAACTAGTCGCCCGGTAAGTCGCCTAGTGAGCTGATGTCTGCGACAATGATGACAGGACGCTTGGCATGTATGCACTGATCGCTACACATAACGCCGCACTTCGCTCGGCAATCATGGTCCTTCTGCGGATCTGCCACCCCGGGTGTCACGTCGTGCTCGCCAATGACGTTGCAGACGTGCACGAGGCGCTGGAGTCCGGACGCTGCGACACCATGCTGGTGGATGTGCAGTTCACCGGCTACGGCAGCAGTTTCGATGCCGCCATGTTGCGTGGCTATTACCCGCAGGTGAATTTCCTGCCGCTCGGCAGCGCCGGCGGCAGCCAGGCGATGCTCGGTGCGCTGGAACGCGGCCTCGACGGTCCGCATTTCGACCCGCAACAGTCCGCCGATCTGTCCGGCGCCACATCGCTCGATCACCTGCTGCGCGCCATCGAGGTGATCGGAACCTCGCAGGTGATGGCCTCGCCATCGAGCCCGGCCCCGATTGAGCCGCCGGTCGAGACCGGCCCTGCCCTCACCGGCCGCCAGCGCGATGTGCTGCATCTGCTCGGCGAAGGACGCTCCACCAAGGATATCGCGCGCCGTCTTGGCCTCGCGGTGCCGACGGTGAAGACCCATCTGGCCGCATTGTATCGCCAGCTCGGCGCCCGCAACCGGGTGGAAGCCGTGGTCAAGGCCGGCATGTCGCGGGGCCGGCTCAGCCGCAGCCATCCGTCGTTGCCGAGCATGGCCCTGCGCGATAGCACGCCGGTGTTCGGTATCCCGCGCGCCTGACACCGCTGCCGGGATAGTTATGCGGCATGATAGTCATGCCGCATAACCATCCCGATCCCTCGCGACTGGCGCGCCGCCGCCGACCGGGCCACACTCCACCCTGATGCTGATCGAGGGTGGACGCAGACGGATGCCAGACCACACCAACAACATGCTGCAACTTACCGCGGATCGGGTGTTCGCCGATCATGTCGCGGCGCGCGAGCTGGCGGCCGCGGAATCCGGGGTCTGGCCGCAAGCGGCCTGGGATGCCGTCGAGTCCGCCGGCCTCACCCGCGCCCTGCTGCCAGAGGCGGCCGGCGGCTACGGGGTGGAACCGGCCGAGGCGCTGTCGCTGCTGACCGTCGCCGGTGCCCATGCGCTGCCGCTGCCGCTGGCCGAAACCATGCTGGCCGGCTGGCTGCTGGCCGGCGCCGGGCTGGCGATGCCGGACGGGCCGCTTTCGGTGGCGCCAGTGCGGCGCGGCGATGCACTCGCCCTCACGCAGCACCCCGGCGGCTGGCATCTGGCGGGCACGGTGCACCGCATTCCGTGGGGACGCAGCGTTACGACGCTGGCGGCGGTGGCGATGCATCGCGGTGCCGCGATGGTGGCGCTGGTGCCGAGCAGCGGCTGGACGGTGCAGCCCGGCGCCAACCTGGCGCTGGAGCCGCGCGACACGCTGCGGATCGCGGTCGATCTGCCAACCGAAGCGGTGGCCCCGGCCGGGCCGGATGCCGGGCAGTTGCGCGCGGTAGGCGCCGCGCTGCGCTGCCAGCAGATCGCCGGCGCGCTGGGGCAACTGGTGGCGATGACCACGCAATATGCGCTGGATCGCACCCAGTTCGGCCGGCCGATCGGCAAATTCCAGGCGGTGCAGCATAATCTGGCGATACTCGCCGGGCATGCCGCCGCCGCTGCGGCGGCGGCCGATAGCGCGGCGGAGGCGATCGCACCGCTGCGGCTGCTGCCGATTGCCGCGGCCAAGCAACGCTGCGGTGAAGCTGCGGGAGTGGGTGCGGCGATTGCGCACCAGGTGCATGGGGCGATCGGCTTTACCTACGAGCACGGTCTACATTACCTGACAAAACGACTCTGGTCGTGGCGCGACGAGTTCGGCAACGAGACCGAGTGGGCCAGCCTGCTCGGCCGCCACATGGCCGAAGCCGGGCCGGACCAGCTTTGGACCGAAATCAGCGCGGTTTGAGCGGAGTGCATTCGAATGCAGATCACTTTTCCACCGCCGCCGCCCTGCCCTGAGGCGGAAATTCTGCGGGCCGAGGTGCGGGCGTTTCTGGCAGACGAACTCGCCGGCCGCACGCCGCGCCAGCGGGCCGAAAGCTGGAACGGCTATGACCGCGATTTCAGCCGCAAGCTGGGGCAGCGCGGCTGGATCGGCATGACCTGGCCGAAGCGGTACGGCGGGCACGAGCGCAACGCGCTGGAACGCTATGTGGTGCTGGAGGAGATGCTGGCCGCCGGCGCGCCGGTGAACATGCACTGGATCGCCGACCGGCAATCCGGCCCCCTACTGCTGCGCGCCGGCAGCGAGGCGCAGCGGCAGGCGGTTCTGCCGCGCATCGCGGCCGGGGAGTGCGGCTTCTGCATCGGCATGAGTGAGCCGGATTCGGGTTCCGACCTCGCCTCGGTGCGCACCCGCGCGGTGCCGGTGCAGGGCGGCTTTCTGGTCAACGGTACCAAGCTGTGGACCTCCGGCGCGCATCTGGCCGACTACATGATCCTGTTCTGCCGCACCGGGCCAGGCGAGCGGCACGAGGGCACCAGCCAGTTGCTGGTGGACCTGAAGCACACCAAAGGCCTCAGCATCCGGCCGGTGCGGGCGCTGTCGGGGGAGCATCATTTCAACGAGGTGGTGTTCACCGACGCCTTCCTGCCCGAGGACGCGGTGATCGGCGCACTCGGCCAGGGCTGGGCGCAGGTGACCAGCGAGTTGGCCTATGAGCGCAGCGGACCGGAGCGGTTCCTGTCGACCTTCCAGGTGGTGGTGGAACTGGCACGGGCGCTGGGACCGACGCCGTCCGACCGCGGAGCGATCGCACTGGGGCGGCTGGCGGCGCATATGATCGCACTGCGCCGGATGTCACGCTCGGTCGCCGGCATGCTGCAACAAGGCGGCAACCCGGCGCTGGAGGCGGCGCTGGTGAAGGAAGTCGGCAATACCCTGGAGCAGGAAATCCCGGAGATCGTGCGGCTGCTACTGGACACCGAACCGGAGGCCGACGGCGCAGACCAGTTGGCCGCAGTGCTGGGCCATACCATGCTGCATATCCCCTCGTTCTCGCTGCGCGGCGGCACCAGGGAAGTGCTGCGCGGCATCATCGCGCGAGGGCTGGGACTCAGGTAAGACTTTCTTTTTGTGAACAAAAAGAAACAAAAAAACTTTTTATCCATTGGAGTGTACCGAGTCTCCCGCGCTCCACTGTTGCAAGGCGGATAAAGTTTTTGCGCGCTTTTTTCAAAAAGCGCTGCTTGCCTTGCTTGATTGAATTGACACATTCAAATTTGTCGATATGTTGGCCCGATGTTGCTCGACGCTGAAGGCTTTCGTGCGCTGGGGGACCCGGTCCGGGTGCGGATCGTGCAGTTCCTGCTCGACCAGGGCGGGGTGTGCTGTGCCAATCCGGGGTTGGTCTGTGCCTGCGATATCGTGGCGTTGCTGGGTTTGGCGCAGCCGACGGTCAGCCATCACATGCAGATTTTGACCCGTGCCGGCCTGGTGCTGGCGGAGAAGCGGGGGCGGTGGATGTTCTATGCGCTGGCGCCGCGGCGTTTCGAGGAACTTGGCGGACAGTTGGGCGCGATTGCCGCGCCGCTCGTTGCCGCCTGAATCAACCGAAGGAAACTGCGCCATGCCGGATGCGACTCACGGTTCCCCCGCCCTTCCGGTGGTGGTGATCGGCGCCGGGCCGGTGGGGCTGGCGGCGGCGGCGCATCTGCTGGCGCGCGGGATGACGCCGGTGGTGCTGGAGGCGGGTGCTGCGGCGGGGGCGGCGGTGCGGGAATGGGGGCATGTGCGGATGTTCTCGCCGTGGCGGTTCAATGTGGACGGGGTGGCGCGGGCGCTGCTGGAGCGGCACGGCTGGGTGGCGCCGGACCCGGAGGGGTATCCGACCGGGGCGGAACTGGTGGCGCAGTATCTGGAGCCGCTGGCGGCGCTGCCGGGGATGGGGCTGCGGCTGCACGCGCGGGTGGTGGGGGTGAGTCGGCGCGGGCACGATTTGATGCGCGACGAGGAGCGGGGGCTGGCGCCGTTTATCGTGCAGGTGGCGCAGGGTGACGGCGAGATTGCCGAGATCGCGGCCCAGGCGGTGCTGGATTGCTCCGGCACCTGGGGCCAGCCGAATCCGGCCGGGGCGCATGGCCTGAAGGTTCCGGGCGAGGCGGCGGCGACGATTGCCTATGGCATCCCGGACGTGCTGGGCGGCGACCGGGCGCAGTATGCCGGGCGCTCGGTGCTGGTGGTGGGGTCCGGGCATTCGGCGATGAACGCGGTGCTGGACCTGGCGGCGCGGCCGCAGGGCGGCGAGGTGCTGTGGGCGTTCCGGCGGGCGGTGTCAGCGACGACATTCGGCGGCGGTGCGGCGGATGGGCTGGCCGCGCGTGGGGCGCTGGGTGCGAGGGCGCAGGCGCTGGCGGCCGAGGGCAAGGTGCGGATGCTGGCGCCGTTCGCGATCTCTGGCATGGCGACGCTGGCGGATGGGCGGGTGCGGGTGACGGCGGGCGACGGGCAGGCGGTGACGGTGGAGCGGGTGATCGTGGCCGCCGGGTTCCGGCCGGAATTGGCGTTCCTGTCGGAGTTGCGGCTGGGGCTGGACCCGGCGGTGCAGAGCACGCCGGCGCTGGCGCCGCTGATCGACCCCAACATTCATTCCTGCGGCACGGTGCGGCCGCATGGCGAGGCGGAGTTGCGTCATCCGGAGCCGAATTTCTGGATCGCCGGCATGAAAAGCTATGGCCGGGCGCCGACCTTCCTGATGACCACCGGGCATGAGCAGGTGCGCAGCATCGTGGCGGCCCTGGCCGGCGACTGGATGGCGGCGCGCGAGGTGCGGCTGGAATTGCCGGAAACCGGGGTGTGCAGCGGCGCTCCAGTAACGACACGTAACGCAAGTGCCTGCTGCCCGACGGCGCCGGCGGGATGCTGTGGCGGCTGATGTTGTTATTTTATATCGGGACTCCACGCTGACCAATTCCAATATTGACGCCGGCGGGCCGGCAGCGGAAGGTTCCGGGCTTTTTGCCGCACCAAGGAAGGATCCGCCATGCTCCGCCACTCTCTCGCCACCGCCACCCTGGCGCTGGCGCTCACCGCCGGGGCTGCCACCGGCGCGCGGGCTGACACGCTGGTCGTGTGCACCGAGGCGAGTCCCGACTCGCTGAATGCGGCACTGAGCACCGCCAACACGACGTTCGACGTGACCGAGCAGATCGCCGACCGGCTGGTGGAGATGAAGATCGGCGGTTCCGAGGTGATTCCGGGCCTGGCGCAAAGCTGGACGATTTCGCCGGACGGGCTGGTCTATACCTTCAAGCTGCGGCATGGCGTGAAGTGGCAGTCCAACGCCGACTTCAAGCCGACGCGGGACATGAATGCCGATGACGTGGTGTTCAGCTTCAACCGCATGCTCGACGAGAAGAACCCGTACTACAAGGTGGGCGGCGGCAACTATTCGATGTTCGGCGCGCTGATCCAGCCGGCGATGCAGTCGGTGACCAAGACCAGCGACGACACCGTGGTGTTCACCCTGAAGAAGCCGCTGGCGCCGCTGCTGAGTTCGCTGTCGGTGCAGCCGTTCTCGATTTCGTCGGCGGAATACGCGGCGGCGATGCTGAAGAAGGGCACCCCGGACCAGGTGGACCTGAACCCGATCGGCACCGGGCCGTTCCAGCTGGTGCAGTATGTGAAGGACAGCCTGATCCGCTTCCGCGCGTTCAAGCAGTCCTGGGTGGTGAAGGGCATGCCGGAGCGGGCGCCGCAGGTGGACAATCTGGTGTTCTCGATCACCCGCGACCCCTCGGTACGGCTGGCGCGGCTGCAGGCCAATGAGTGCCAGGTGGCGCGCTATCCGAACCCGGCCGACGTGCCGACGATGCGCAAGTCCAAGGGCGTGAAGGTGGTCGAGAGCACGATCGCCTCGGTGAGCTATCTGGCGCTGCGCACCGACAAGAAGCCGTTCGACGATCTGCGGGTGCGCCAGGCGCTGGCCGAGGCGATCGACATGAAGAGCCTGGTGGAGGCGGTGTATCAGGGCACCGGCACGCCGGGGGTGGCGCTGGTTTCGCCGGCGCTGTGGAGCCATAACGGCTCGCTGAAGGCGCGCCCGTACGATCCGGCGGCGGCGAAGAAGCTGCTGGCCGAGGCGGGCTATCCGGACGGGTTCTCGACCGATCTCTGGTATATTCCGGTGGCGCGCGCCTACATGCCGAACGGCAGCCGGGCGGGCGAGATGATCCAGGCCGACTGGGCGAAGATCGGCGTGAAGGTGAAGCTGGTGACCTTCGAGTGGGGCGAATATCTGCGCCGGGTGCGCCTGGGCGAGTCGACGGTGGCGATGACCGGCGGCACCTGGGATTATCCCGACCCCAGCCAGATGATGATCGGGCTGACCTGCGAGATGGTGGATGCCGGGCGCAACGTGCCGCATTGGTGCAACAAAGAGTTCAGTGCGCTGGTGCAGAAGGCGAATATCGTCACCGACCCGAAGGAGCGCAGCAAGCTGTACTACGACGCGCAGCAGGTGTTCTACGATCAGGTGCCGGGGATCAACTTCGCCGACGCCAAGGCCTATGTCGGCGTGCGGGATAACGTGCAGGGGTTCAAGCTGCACTTCTTCGGCGGCCAGCCGTTCGGGGGCGTCAGCCTGAAGAAGTGAGAATCTTCTTTTTGTGAACAAAAAGAAGCAAAAAAACTTTTCATCCATTGGGGTTCCGTGCCGGGACTCCAATGGATGAAGTTTTTTGGTTCTTTTTTTCAAAAAAGAACTGCTTCCTGTCTTTTTTCTGCGAACGGGGGATATCCCATGCAACTCGCTGTATCGACCTGGCAAGAGGTCGAGGACTACCTGCGCGCCCAGAACGGGGTGATCGTGCCGATCGGCTCGGTGGAGCAGCATGGGCCGAACGGCTTGATCGGCACCGATCATCTGTGTGCCGAGGTGGTGGCAAAGGGGGTGGGCGATCAGATCGGCTGCGCGGTGGCGCCGACCTTGGCCTATGGCATGAGCCAGCATCATCTGGGGTTTACCGGCTCGGCGACGTTGCGGCCAAGCACGTTGATGCTGGTGGTGCGCGATGTGGTGCAGTCGCTGGCGGTGCACGGGTTCCGGCGGTTCTTTTTCATCAATGGGCATGGCGGCAACGTGGCGACGGTGACGGCGGCGTTCGATGAGATCTATGCCGAGATTTCGCTGGGGCGCAGCGATGTGCCGGTGCGTTGCCGGATGAGTTTCTGGTCCGGGCCGCGCTGCAAGGCGCTGTCCGGCGCGTTGTATCCGGGGGTGGAGGGGCACCATGCCACGGCGTCCGAGGTGTCGCTGGCGCAGTATTACCATCCGGAGGCGGTGAAGCATGCGCAGATGACGCCGAAGGTGGCGCCGACTGCGCCGCAATTCTATCACGCCGCGGATTACCGGATGCGGTTCGCGGATGGACGGATCGGCTCGGACCCGTCGCTGTCGTCGCCGGAGCATGGCAAGCAGTTCTATGACGCGGCGGTGGCGGACATGGTGGAGGCCTACCAGACGTTCATGGCGTATTGATCCGGTCGGCGTGGGTGACTGCGGAAGGACGCAGTCATCCACTCCGGCCTTTGGTCTTGTCGCGTGATGCAGACCTTCGGGCTATTTCGCCTGCGGTCATCACGCTCTAAAGGCATTCCATGACGGCGGAAAACAAGATACGTCTGCGAGTCGTTGGGGACCGGCGATTGACGCCGGACGCCTCGCACAGGGAGCGTTCAGAATCATGATCCGCCGCCACTTCACCCGAAGCGTGCTGGTTGCCGGCGCGCTGGCAATGGTCTCGCCGTTGGCTGCCAACGCGAAGACCTTTGTATATTGCTCCGAGGGTTCGCCCGAAAACTTCAATCCGATGCTGAACACCACCGGGACGACGTTTGACGCCAACCGGCCGATCTACCAGCAGTTGGTCGGGTTCAAGTATGGCAGCACCGAGGTGGTGCCGAATCTGGCGGAGAAATGGGAGATTTCCGCCGATGGGACGGTGTTCACCTTCCATCTGCGCCACAACGTGAAGTGGCAGTCGAACAAGCAGTTCAAGCCGACCCGCGGCTTTGACGCCGACGATGTTATTTTCAGCTTCGAGCGGCAGTGGAAGGACAGCAATCCGTACCACAAGGTCTCGGGCGGCGGGTATGACTACTTCGCCGACATGGACATGCCGAAGCTGCTGAAGTCGATCGAGAAGCTCGACGCCTATACGGTGCGCTTCACGCTGAACCAGCCGAATGCGCCGTTCCTGGCCGACATGGCGATGGATTTCGCCACCATCCAGTCGAAGGAATACGCCGACGCGCTGATGAAGGCGGGCAAGCCGGAACAGCTGGACCAGGAGCCGATCGGCACCGGGCCGTTCGAGCTGGTGCAGTATGTGAAGGACGCGACGATCCGCTATCGCGCCTTCCCCGGCTATTGGGGCCCGAAGCCTAAGGTGGATGCGCTGGTGTTCGCGATCACCAAGGACCCGGCGATCCGGCTGGCCAAGCTGCGGGCCAATGAGTGCCAGATGGCGATCGAGCCGAACCCGGCCGATCTGCCGACGATCCGCGCCGACAAGAATCTGCATCTGATGTCGCAGCCGGGGCTGAATATCGGCTACCTGGCGATGAATGTGACCAAGAAGCCGTTCGACGATGTGCGGGTGCGCCAGGCGGTGAGCATGGCGATCGACAAGGCGGCGATTTTGAAAGCGGTGTATCAGGGCGCCGGACAGCCGGCCAAGAACCTGATTCCGCCGACCATGTGGAGCTATAACGACAAGATCAAGGACTATCCATACGATCCGGCAGCGGCCAAGAAGCTACTGGCCGAGGCCGGGCTGGCTGGCGGGTTCGACACCGATCTGTGGGCGATGCCGGTGACCCGGCCGTATAATCCCGACGCCAAGCGGGTGGGCGAGCTGATGCAGGCGGACCTGGCCAAGGTGGGCATCCGCGCCAAGATCGTCAGCTACGAATGGGGCGACTACCGCAAGCGGGTGCGGGCCGGCGACCACCAGATGGCGCAGCTCGGCTGGACCGGGGACAACGGCGATCCGGATAATTTCTTCGTGCCGCTGGCGTCGTGCTCGGCGCAGGGCGGTTCGCCGCACTGGTGCAACAAGGAATACGACGACCTGATCACCAAGGCGGCGAAGATCACCGACCAGGCGGCGCGGGCCAAGCTGTACGAGCAGGCCCAGGTGGTGATGCATCGCGAGGCGCCGTTCTTCTTTATCGCCCATTCGGTGGTGTTCCTGCCGATGCGGGCCAACGTGACCGGCTATAAGATGAGCCCGTTCGGCGGCCACCGCTTCGACTTCGTCGACCTGAAGTAACCGGAGACGCCAGACCTTGCTGCGGTTTCTGCTACGGCGCTTCGCGCTGATCATCCCGACCTTTGTCGGCGTGACGCTGCTGAGTTTCGTGCTCATCCATCTCGTCCCCGGTGATCCGATCGAGGCGCGGATGGGTGAGCACTCGATCGCCCCGGAACGGCTGGCCGAGTTGCGCCACCAGTTCGGCTACGACCAGCCGTTATGGCGGCAGTTCCTGCGCTATGAGGGGGAGGTGTTTCGCGGCGATCTCGGGCAGTCCGTGGTGACCCGCGAGACGGTGTGGCACGAATTCGTCACGCTGTTCCCGGCGACGCTGGAGCTGTCGGTCTGCGCGATGACGTTCGCCATCCTGATCGGCGTGCCGATGGGCGTGGCGGCGGCGGTCCGACGAGGAACCGCGACCGATTACAGCCTGATGGGTACCGCGGTCACCGGCGCCTCGATGCCGATCTTCTGGTGGGGGCTGATGATGATCCTGGTGTTCTCGGTGTCACTGGGGTGGACCCCGGTGTCCGGGCGGATCAGCGATACCTTCTATGTGGAGCCGTGGTCGGGCTTCATGCTGATCGATTGTCATTTTTCCGATGATGCCGGCGCCTGCCGCTCGGCGGTGAGCCATCTGATCCTGCCGACCATCGTGCTGGGGACGATCCCGCTGGCGACCATCGCGCGCATCACCCGGTCCTCGATGCTCGATGTGCTGCACGAGGACTATATCCGCACCGCGCAGGCCAAGGGGCTGGCCGCCATCCGGGTGGTGGTGGTGCATGCGCTGCGCAACGCGCTGATCCCGGTGGTGACGGTGCTGGGGTTACAGGTGGGCGCGCTGATGGGTGGGGCGATCCTGACCGAGACGATCTTCTCCTGGCCCGGCGTCGGGCACTGGCTGATCGACAGCATCCAGCGCCGCGACTATCCGGTGCTGCAGGGCGGCACGCTGCTGATTGCGGTTCTGGTGATCGGGGTGAATCTGGGCGTCGATGTGCTGTACGGCGTGCTCAACCCGAGGATCCGGCGATGAGTGCGGCGAGCATCGCGCAGCCGAGCCGGGCGGCGCTGTTCTGGCGCAGCTTCGCGGAGAACCGTGGTGCGGTGGCGGGCCTGGTGGTGATGGGCATCCTGATCGTGCTGGCGGTGCTGGCCGACGTGCTGGCGCTGCATTCACCGATCGAGCAGTTCCGTACTCATTTCCTGAGCCCGCCGGTCTGGGAGGAGGGCGGCAGCTGGGCGTTTCCGCTCGGCACCGACGATGTGGGGCGGGATATCCTGTCGCGGCTGATCCACGGGGCGCGGCTGTCACTCGTCATCGGCTTCTCGGTGGTGACGCTGTCGCTCACCGTCGGCACCGTGCTGGGGCTGACCGCGGCGTTCGCCGGCGGCGTGGTGGACGTGGCGATCATGCGGATCATGGACATCATCCTGGTGTTCCCGTCGCTGCTGCTGGCGATCGTGATCGTGGCGATCATGGGGCCGGGGATGTTCAACGCGATGCTGGCGGTGGCGATCGTCACCCTGCCCGGCTACACGCGGCTGTCGCGCGCCTCGGCGATGTCGGAACTGGCGCGCGACTATGTGACCGCGACCCGGGCGGCCGGCGCATCGACCAGGCGGCTGATGTTCGACACCGTGCTGCCGAACTGCCTGGCGCCGTTGATCGTGCAGGCCTCGCTGGGGTTCTCGGCGGCGATCCTGGATGCGGCGGCACTCGGCTTCCTTGGCCTGGGCGCGCAGGCGCCGACGCCGGAATGGGGCACCATGCTGGCCGGCGCCTTGCAGTACTACCAGCGCGCCTGGTGGGTGCTGGCGTTCCCCGGCTTCGCCATTCTGTTCACCGTGCTGGCGTTCAACCTGTTCGGCGACGGGTTGCGCGATGCCCTCGATCCGAAGTTGAAACGCTGATGCCGCTGCTGGAAATCCGCAATCTGGCGGTGGAATTCGGCACCGCCCGCGGCCGGTTCCGCGCCGTGGACGGGGTGGACGTGACGCTGGATGCCGGGGAAATCCTCTGCGTGGTCGGCGAATCCGGCTCGGGCAAGAGCGTGTCGATGCTGGCAGTGATGGGGCTGATCGCCTGGCCGGGCAAAGTCAGCGCCGACGTGATGCGCTTCGACGGCACCGATCTGATGGGGCTGTCATCACGCCAGCGCCGCAAGCTGGTGGGGCGCGACGTGGCGATGGTGTTCCAGGAACCGACCACGTCGCTGAACCCGTGCTACCCGGTCGGCTGGCAGATCGGCGAGGCGCTGCGCCAACACGCTGCGGTGCCACGCAACAAGGTGCGCGACCGGGTGGTGGAGCTGCTGGACCAGGTCGGCATCCCCGACCCGGCCAGCCGGTTGGGAGCGTTTCCGCATCAGTTGTCCGGCGGCATGAACCAGCGGGTGATGATCGCCATGGCAATCTCCTGCAATCCGCGCCTGCTGATCGCCGACGAACCGACCACCGCACTCGATGTCACCATCCAGAAGCAGATCCTCGACCTGCTGATCGATCTGCAACGCAGCCGCGGCATGGCGCTGGCGCTGATCACCCACGACATGGGCGTGGTGGCGGAGACCGCGCAGCGGGTGCAGGTGATGTATGCCGGCCAGATGGTCGAGGAGCAGCCGACCGACGCGCTGTTCGCCGCCCCCCGCCACCCCTACACCGCCGCCCTGCTGGCCGCCCTGCCGGAACGGGCGATGGGACAGAGCCGGCTGCCGACCATCCCCGGCATGGTGCCGGGCATCGACGACCGGCCGGAAGGCTGCCTGTTCAGCCCACGCTGCGCCTTCGCCACCGATCTGTGCCGCAGCACCGCACCGGCGCTGAAGGGGCTGCCGGGCGAGCGCACGCGCTGCCACACGCCACTCGACCGGGAGGGCCGGCCGGTGGCACGGGCATGATTCCCTCTGATGCAGGCCCCGCTGGTGCTGACAGCGTGATGCAGGCCAATGCCGTGCGGCGGCACTACCCGGTCGGCGGCGGGCTGCTCGGCAAACGCGGCGTGGTGAAAGCGGTGGACGGCGTGTCGTTCACCCTGGCGCGCGGCCGGACGCTGGCGGTGGTCGGCGAATCCGGCTGCGGCAAATCCACCCTGGCGCGCATGGCGGCACTGCTGGAGGCGCCCAGCGACGGCGCCCTGCTGCTCGACGGCCAGACCACCGCCGGGCGCAGCGAGGCCGAACGGCGGCAGATGCGGCTCGGCGTGCAGATGGTGTTCCAAAACCCGTATGGCTCGCTGAACCCGCGCAAGACGGTCGGCGCCATCCTCGACGAACCGCTGGTCATCAACCACCGCGGCAACCCGGCCGAGCGGCTGGCCGCGGTGCGCGCGATGATGGACCGGGTCGGGCTGCGGCCGGACCAGATCGACCGCTACCCGCACATGTTCTCCGGCGGCCAGCGGCAGCGCATCGCCATTGCCCGGGCGCTGATGCTGAACCCCGCGGTGGTGGTGGCCGACGAACCAGTCTCGGCACTGGACGTATCGATCCAGGCGCAGGTGCTGAACCTGATGATGGACCTGCAGGATGAGCTGCAACTGGCCTATCTGTTCATCAGCCACGACCTCTCGGTGGTGCGCCACATCGCCGCCGAGGTGATGGTGATGTATTGCGGCCGGCCGGTGGAGCACGGCCCGAAGGCCAGCATCTTCGCCACCCCGCGCCACCCGTACACGCAGATGCTGCTGGCCGCGACGCCCTCGGTGGACCCGGCGCGGCGCAAGCAGGCGGTGACGATCAAGGGCGAACTCCCCTCCCCGCTCAACCCGCCACGCGGCTGCGCCTTCGCCAGCCGCTGCCCATACGCCACGCCGCGCTGCACCGACGAACGGCCGGAGCCGCGGCCATTCGAGGGGCATCTCGTCGCGTGCCACCATGCGGAGAGCATTGCAGAAAGGGTTCTTTTTTGAAAAAAAGAACCAAAAAACTTTCATTCGCCTTGCAACAACGGAGTGGCGGAGACTCTGTACACTCCAATGGATAGAAAGTTTTTTTGCTTCTTTTTGTTCACAAAAAGAAGATCTTCCTTCCCTCAATAAATCACCGGCTCCCCCGCCGCCTTGCCGAACGCCTTCTCCAGGAAATCGAAATCGGCCCCGTCGTTCGCCTGGCGGATATGCTGCGCGAACATCCAGCCATAGCCGCGCTCGAAGCGTGGCGCCGGCGGCACCAGCGCCGCGCGGCGGCTGGCCAGTTCGGTGTCGGAGACGTTCATGCTGATGCTGCGGGCGGCGACGTCCACCGAGATGATGTCGCCGGTGCGCACCAGCGCCAGCGGCCCGCCGACATAGGATTCCGGCGAGATATGCAGCACGCAGGCACCGTAGCTGGTGCCGCTCATCCGTGCGTCTGAGAGGCGCAGCATGTCGCGCACGCCCTGCTTCACCAGTTTGCGCGGGATCGGCAGCATGCCCCATTCCGGCATCCCCGGCCCACCCTGCGGCCCGGCGTTGCGCAGCACCAGCACATGGTCGGCGGTGACATCGAGGTTTTCGTCCTCGACCGCCGCTTTCATCTCGGGATACGAGTCGAACACCAGCGCCGGGCCGGAATGCTTGCGCAGGCGCGGTTCGGCGGCGGCCGGCTTCATCACGCAGCCATCCGGCGCCAGGTTGCCGCGCAGCACGGCGAGCGAGCCCTCGGCATAGACCGGATCGGCCAGGGTGCGGATCACGTCGGGATTGTTGACCTTGGCGCCGGCGATGTTCTCGCCCAGCGTGCGGCCGTTGGCGGTGATCGCGTCCAGGTGCAGCCGGTCGGCGATCAGCGCCATCAGCGCCGGCAGGCCGCCGGCATAGTAGAAATCCTCCATCAGATAGGTGGCGCCGTTCGGCCGGATATTGGCGATCACCGGCACCTTGTGGCTGGCCGCCTCGAAATCATCGAGCCCGATATCGACGCCAGCGCGACGTGCCTGGGCGATCACGTGGATGATCGCGTTGGTCGAGCAGCCCATCGCCATCGCCACCAGGATGCCGTTCTCGAACGCGGCACGGGTCTGGATATCGGAGGGCCGCAGATCCTCCCACACCATCTCCACCGCCCGCCGGCCGCAGGCGGTGGCCATGCGCTGATGCGTGGCGTCGGCAGCCGGGATCGACGAGGCGCCGGGCAAGGTCATGCCGATCGCCTCGGCGATGCCGGTCATCGTGCTGGCGGTGCCGAGCGTCATGCAATGGCCCGGCGAGCGGGCGATGCCGCCCTCCATCTCGAACCAGTCGCGGTCACTGATCTTGCCGGCGCGGCGCTCGTCCCAGTATTTCCAGGCATCCGAGCCGGAGCCGAGCACCTGGCCCTTCCAGTTGCCACGCAGCATCGGCCCGGCCGGCATGAAGATCGCCGGCACGCCGGCCGAGGTGGCGCCCATCAGCAGCGCCGGCGTGGTCTTGTCGCAGCCGCCCATCAGCACCACGCCGTCGATCGGGTGGGCGTGGATCAGTTCCTCGGCATCCATCGCCAGCATGTTGCGGTACAGCATGGAGGTCGGTTTCAGGAAACTCTCCGACAGCGACAGCGCCGGCAGTTCCACCGGGAAGCCGCCGGCCTGCAGCACGCCGCGCTTCACCTCCTCCACCCGCTGGCGGAAATGCATGTGGCAGGGCTGCAGGTCCGACCAGGTGTTGAGGATGCCGATCACCGGGCGGCCCACCCAGTCCTCCGGCGCGTAGCCCATCTGCATCAGGCGCGAGCGATGGCCGAAGCCGCGCAGGTCGTCCGGCGCGAACCAGCGGGCGCTGCGCAGGGTTTCCGGGGTAACGCGGCGGCGAGGCGTATCGGTCATGTCGGTTTCCGTCCCAAGATGGCGTGCCGTTTCAGGCTGAGGTGTGGCGCAGCATGCCACGATAGCGCTCGCGAGAGCGAGCCAGGTGGTCGCGCATCGCCGCCCGCGCGGCACCCGGATCGCGCGCCGCGATGGCGGTGGCGATGGCGCGATGCTCGTCGACCAGGGTGCGCAGATAGGCTGCCGCCTCCACCTGCCGCAGCGGGTCCATCACGATGGCCTGGCGCGGGATGATGATAAAGCGGCCGAGATATTCCAGGATGCGCGCGAATTGCGGGTTGCCGGTGGCGCCGGCGATGGCGCTGTGAAAGGCGAAATCCTCGGAGATCGACGAGCGATCGCGGGCGATGCCGCGTTCGAAGGTCGCCAGCGCGCGCTCCACCTCGCGCAACGCCGGCAGGCTGGCGCGTTCGGCCGCCAGGGCCGCGGCCTCCACCTCGATCGCCAGCCGCAACTCCATCACGTCGACCACATCGCCGAGCGAATCGCGTAAATCGGCGTCCAGGCGGAACGGTTGCTGGGTGGTGTCGGCGGCGACGAAGGCGCCCTTGCCCTGGTGCGTGGTCACCAGCCCGTTGGCGCGCAGTGCCGCGGCGGCCTCGCGCACCACGCTGCGGCTGACCTCGAAGGCCGCCATCATCTCCTGTTCGGTGGGCAGTTGCGCGCCGGGCGGCAGCCGGCCGCTGGCGATCTCGGCGGTCAATCGTTCCACCACCTCGCTCGCCCGGTTACGCGGGCGGTCGAGCGGGCGCAGCATTGGTGAAGAAGCAGGACGGCTTGACAAGCAACCTCCCGTATGACGTAGGATCATCAGACAACATGATGACCTGATCATTCCAGCGATGCAAGTGCCGCAGACACGGGCAACCGCAAAGAACGATCCGGGACGAAGACCATGAAAACAACGGGAGAGAGAGTCCATGAAACGGCGTGACGCACTGAAACTCGGAGCCGCGGCCGGCGTGGCCATGTTCGCCATCGGCGGGCGGGCGCAGGCAGCCCCCAAGATGCTGAAGGCATCGGACGTCCACCCCGAAGGCTACCCGACGGTGGCGGCGATGGAGAGCCTCGGCAAGAAGCTGGAGAAGGCCACCAATGGCCGGCTCGGCGTGCAGATGTACGCCTCCATGCAGCTTGGCGGCGAGAAGGAGGCGATCGAGCAGGCCCAGGTCGGTGCCATCCAGTTCGCCCGCGTCAGCGTCGGCGCACTCGGCCCGGTGGTCGACGACCTCAACGTCTTCAACCTGCCGTTCGTGTTCCGCAGCACCGACCACATGCGCAAGGTGATCGACGGCGCGGTCGGCCAGGCGCTGCTGGACAGCATCACCAACGACCCGAACAGCAAACTCGTTGGCCTCGCCTGGATGGATGCCGGCGCCCGCAGCTTCTACAACACCAAGCACCCGATCAACACCATCGCCGACATGAAGGGCCTGAAGGTCCGCGTCATCGGCAACCCGATGTTCGTCGCCATGGGCAACGCGCTCGGCGCCAACGCGGTGGCGATGGGCTACGACCAGGTGTTCAGCGCCCTGCAGACCGGGGTGATCGACGGTGCGGAGAACAACCCGCCGAGCTACGTGTTCGATCACCACTACGAAGTCGCCAAGTTCTTCAGCTTCACCGAGCACCTGATCGTGCCGGAGATCATCGCCTTCTCGCGCCCCACGTGGGACAGCATGTCGAAAGCCGACCAGGATCTGCTGAAGCAGCTCGGCCGCGAGGCGCAGATGGAAGAGCGCGTGTTGTGGGACGCCAAGGAGAAAGAGGCGCTCGACAAGATGAAGGCGGCGAAGATCGCCGAGGTGACCGGGATGGACAAGACGCCGTTCCAGGACGCGGTCAAGCCGGTATGGGACAAGTACGGCGCCAAATACGCCGCCCTGATCAAGCAGATCTCCGCCGTATCCTGATACGCCGGCGGGCCGGGGCACCGGCCCGCCGCCACCTCCCGGAGGCAGCATGACCGCCACATTCCGCCGCGCGATGGATGCGTTGTACCTGCTCGGCGTGTTCGTCGCCGGCGTCTGCCTGGTGGCGATCGCCGTGGTGATCCCGTACGGCGTCTACATGCGCTACATCGCCAACCATGCCGCCTCCTGGCCGGAACCGATGGCGATATTGCTCACCATCGTGCTGACCTTCATCGGCGGCGCCGCCTGCTACCGCACGGGCACGCATATGCGGGTCACCCTGCTGCGCAGCTCGATGCCGCGGATCGTCGAGAGATCCATGACGCTGCTGGCCGAGTTGCTGATGGCGCTGCTGGCAGTGTTCATGGTGGTGCGCGGCACCGGGCTGGTGCAGACCACCTGGCACCAGGGTGTCGCCGAGTTCCCGGCGCTCAAGGTCGGCATCAGCTACCTGCCGATCCCGATCGGCGGCGCCATGCTGCTGCTGTTCGTACTGGAATTCCTGCTGATCGGCCCGCCCGACGCGGTCGCGGATGACGACAGCCTCGCCGTCACCGAATAACGCGCCCGCAAGGACCCCGCCCCATGGACGTCGCCATCCTGCTCGGCACGCTGTTCGTGTGCTTCGCCATCGGCATGCCGATCGCCTATGCACTGGGCTTCGCCGCCCTGGTCGGCGCCATCTGGATCGATATCCCGATGGCAGCGGTGATGCTGCAGGTCTCGCACGGCGTCTCCAGCTTCGCCATGCTGACCATCCCGTTCTTCGTGCTGGCCGGCGCCATCATGGCCGAGGGCGGCATGGCCCGCCGGCTGGTGGCCTTCGCCAACGTGCTGGTCGGCCTGCTGCGGCTGCGCGGCGGGCTGGCGCTGGTCAACATCGTCGCCACCAGCTTCCTGTCCGGCATTTCCGGCTCGTCGGTGGCCGACGTCTCGGCGATCGGCTCGGTGATGATCCCGCAGATGGAGCGCAGCGGCTATTCGCGGGTCTACGCCACCAACGTCACCATCAGCGGCTCGTTGCAGGCCATCCTGGTGCCGCCCAGCCACAACGCGGTGATCTACTCGCTGGCCACTGGTGGCAGCGTGTCGATCATCAGCCTGTTCATGGCCGGCGTGGTGCCGGGCATCCTGCTTGGCGTGGCGCTGATGGGGCTGTGCGTGGCCATCGCCTACAAGCGCGGCTACCCGAAGGGCGAGGTGGTGCCGCTCGGTGAAGCGCTGCGCCTGTCCGGCCAGGCGCTGTGGGGGCTGGTGACCATCTTCATCATCGTCGGCGGCATCCTGGCCGGGGTGTTCACCGCGGTGGAAGCCGGCGCGGTCGCCGTGGTCTACGCCTTCGTGGTGACCATGTTCGTCTACCGCGACTATGCCTGGAAAGACCTGCCCGGCCTGGTGCATCGCACGCTGAAGACGGTGGCGATGGTGCTGACCTTGATCGCCTTCGCCTCGGCGTTCGGCTACGTGATGGCGCTGATGCAACTGCCGGCCAAGATCACGGCGTTCTTCCTCACCCTGTCGAGCAACGGCGACGTGATCCTGCTGCTGATCAACGTGCTGCTGCTGGTGCTGGGCTGCCTGATGGACATGGCGCCGCTGATCCTGATCTGCACGCCGATCCTGCTGCCGGTGGTGATGCGGTTCGGCGTCGACCCGGTGCATTTCGGCATGATCCTGCTGCTCAACCTGGGCATCGGGCTGTTCACCCCGCCGGTCGGCTCGGTGCTGTTCGTCGGCTGCGCCATCGGCCGCGTGCCGATGGAAAAGGCGGTGCGCGGGCTGTGGCCGTTCTACCTGGTGATGCTGGCGGTGCTCGGCCTGGTCACCTTCGTGCCGACGCTGTCGCTGTGGCTGCCGCACAAGCTGGGCCTGTAGCTACCGCACCGCCGGCGCAATCGCCTGCGCCAGCGCGGCGGCGATGCAGTCATACAGCCGCCGGGCGTTCGGCACGCGGGCGGCGGAGTCGGTGGCGGCAAGGGTCAGGCCATGCTGCGCCCAGTCGGTCATCAACTCGTAACGCTGGAACACCGCAACCCCGGAATTGGCCGCGGCGTCATGGATCACCTGCCGATACAGGTCGATCGGCGCCAGGCGCATCATGCCGGGGGTATATTGCAGGTCCAGCAGGATGGTATCGGCGCCGGCGGACAGGATTTCGTCCAGTCCGTGCTGCACCTCGCTGGCGTAGCTGTCGGGATTCATACCGCGTGAGGCTTCGCGCCCGCCGGTCTCCCAGATCACCAGCCGCGCGCCACTGTCGGACAGCATTTCCGGCAGATGCCTGGCCATGGCCATAGTGGAGCGATGGGCGGCGCCCTTGTTCAGCACGGTGACGGTGACACCCGGCAGCAACGCGGTCAGGTGCTCCTCCAGCCGGGACGGATAGGAGAACGCCGCCCCATCCGCCGCCGCCCCCAGCGTCGGCGCACTGCCGACCGCCAGCACCACCAGGGTGCGACGGGCGTGCACCAAGCTGCGCGCTTGCGGCAGCGTCAGGTTCGGCATCCCCAGCCCCGGCGGCACCGCGCAGGTCGCCTCGGCATGGGCCGCACCCGGCATCGCCAGACCGAGTATCGCGACCGCCAACATGAGGCCCTTCATAGCGCCGCTCCGCGCGTGGTCTCCGGCGTGGGGCGTGCCGGCAAGCGGCCGCCGCCACTGAACCAGGCCATCAGCAATGCCAAGCCAACCATGATGAGCATCCCGCACAGGGTGATAATGAGGTACATGCCGAGCGTCCGCCCGGCCAGCGTCAGTGCCATATTGCCCAGCACCGCCAACAGGATGCTGAGCGCGAAGACCTCCAGCGAGTGCTGCCCGCACAGCACCACCAGCCAGGCGACCGGACGGGTGAGAAACCGGGCGTCGCGTGGCACCAGGCGGGCCACCAGCACCGCCAGCGCCAGCACATTGATGACACGGATCAGCGGCAGGCTGGTCTTGTCGACCGGCCACAGCGTGTGGCGCAGAATCTGCGGCCCGACGCCGATCAGGTCATGCAGCGTCCACGACACCTGGATCAGCATGCCGGCGCCGGCGATCAGCGCTGCCAACACCACCAGCCAGCGCCCGGCCGGCAGCAGATTACGCCCGGTGCCATTGGCGTGGCCGAACACCGCCGCGCTGACAAACAGCAACTGCCAGGCGAACGGATTGAAATACCAGCCATCGCCCTCATTGCCCGGCATGTTGATATGCCAGACCTGAACGGCGGCGTAGAGCAACACCGAGGGGATCAGCGCCAGCAGCACATGCCGGCGCAACGCCAGCAACACCAGCGGGAACATCGCCAGCAAGGCCATGTACAGCGGCAGGATATCCAGAAAGGTCGGCTGGTACTGCAGCAGCAGCACGTTGACGATGGTCTCGTCCGGCCGCGAGATGAAGTCGCCGACGCCCAGATCGCCGATGAACAGCGGATTGCTGAACCGCCGCGCGGTGTAGACGATCTCCGCCATGTAGATCACGAACATGCAGATATGCGCGACATACAGCGTCCATGTCCGCCGGTAGATGCGCGCCGCAGTCAGCAAAAAGCCGTCCCGCCCGAGCGCCCGGCCATACACCATCGCGGCGGTATAACCGGAGATGAAGATGAACACCTCCGCCGCGTCGTTGATGGCGAAGGTCTTGAGCGTGAAATAGCTGACCGGATTGGCGGGGATGTGGTCGATAAAGATGAAAAACAGCGACAACCCGCGGAAAAAGTCCAGCCGGAAGTCACGCGTAGCCCGGGGCCTGGAGGCGATGTGGCCGGATGCTGACATATGGGCTGCCGTGGCTGTTGGGCTGGCAGCATGGCGCAAGCCAGCAAAAAAAAGCATGTTCTTTTTTGAAAAAAGAACCAAAAAACGTTCATCCGCCTTGCAACAGCGGAGTGGATGAGACTCGGTACACTCCAATGGATAAAAAGTATTTTGCTTCTTTTTGTTTACAAAAAGAAGACCTTACTTCCTCCTCGGCGGCGCCAGCAGCTTGTCAGGAAACCGGCACCATTCCCGCGCCACGCAGCGCCAGCACTCCGGCGTGCGCGCTTTGCACACATGCCGCCCGTGCAGGATCAGCCAGTGATGCGCTCGGCCCAGCAGCGCCGCCGGAATGCGCGCCACCAGCGCATCCTCCACCGCGCGAACATCGCGGCCGGGGGCGAGGCCGGTGCGATTGGCCACCCGGAATACGTGAGTATCCACCGCCATGGTCGGCTGCCCGAACGCCACGTTCAGCACCACGTTGGCGGTCTTGCGGCCGACGCCGGGCAGCGCCTCCAGCGCCGCGCGGTCGTCCGGCACCTGCCCGCCATGCCCGGCCAGCAGCCGGCGCGACAGTTCCACCACGTTCTTCGCCTTGCCCTGCCACAGCCCGATGGTGCGGATATGCCGCGCCACCCCTGCCTCGCCCAGCGCCACCATCGCCGCCGGCGTCGGCGCTTCGTGGAACAGCCCCACCGTCGCCTTGTTCACCGAGGCATCGGTCGCCTGTGCCGAGAGCACCACCGCCACCAGCAGGGTAAACGCGTCGGTGTAGACAAGTTCGCTGCGCGGATCGGGGTTGCCCGCGGCCAGCGCCTGCAGGAACCCCAGCACCTGCGCCTTGGTCATGCGCGGCGTCGGGCGGGCGGGTTTGGACGGAGGGACCATCGGTAAACTCTCCGCCCCGCCGCCCAGGATGGCAAGCCGCCCGGTGCAAAGCCGCCGCCGCCATGCCATATACCGCGCATGGACGTTGCCGGAGACCTGCTGTTCGAAGCGGTGATCGTGCCGCATCGCAGCCTGACCATGCGCGCGCTGCGCAAACTGCTGATCGCCATCTGTCTGCTGACCGGCGCCAGCGGCCTGATGTTCGTCGCGATCGGCGCCTGGCCGGTCGGCGGCTTCACCGTTCTCGACCTGCTGGTGGTGGCCTGGCTGTTCCACCTCAACATGCGCGCCGCCCGCGCCTGCGAAATCCTGCTGCTGTCGCCGCGCGAGTTGCGGGTGGCACGCACCGACCCGAACGGCCACCGCCGCGACGTGGTGCTGCCCGCCACCTGGCTCAACGTGGCGCTGGAGGAGCGGCCGGGCCGGGTGCCGGCGCTGTTCCTGCTCGCCAGTGGCCGGCGCGAGGAGGTCGCGGAAAGCCTCGGTGCCCGCGAAAAGCGCGATCTGGCGGCGGCGCTGGGCCAGGCGCTGTATACTTGGCGCCACCCGATCTACGACAACCCGCAACTGCGCGACGAACCGCCGGCTTCTATGGCGCGCCAGCACACCGGCGCAATGCCTCCCGCACCGCCGGGCTGAGCAGCGCCGCCAGCTCCGCCTCATGCTGATAGCCCGGCATCAGCCGGTCCAGCGTCGCATCCCGCCGCTCCGCCGGATGGAAATAGATCTCGCTGTCGCCCGCCGGCAGCCGCGCCGGCAGCGCCAGCACCCGCGCCTCGGTCATCGCGCCGCTCCAGGCGATGCCGAACACCGCATCGCTGGCCGCCATCCCGGCCCGCCGCACCTGCCAACGCAGCAGCCGCGTCCAGGCGGCCAGCGCTCGCGCGCCCGGCCCCACCCTGGTACCGCAGGCCGCCAGCACCGCCGCCGGCTCCCTCGGCACCCGCACCCGCCGCAAGCCATGCCGCGCGCCCTCGCGCAGCAGCAGCGCGCCGACCACCGGGTGCAGATGCATGTGTTTATGCGCATCGGCATGCGCCAGGGTCAGCCCGGTGGCGGCGAAGGCATCGAACTGTGCCGCGATCTCCGCCGCCAGTTGCCGGCGCACCACAGGCCGGAAAAAATACTTCAGCCCCCGCCGCAACTGGTCCGAGCCGAACCAGCCCTGCGCGTCCACCAGGTCCGGGATCGCCGCCGGCGGCAGCACCGCCCGCCCCTCGATCGCCACCAGATGCAGCCCCACAAGCAGCCCCGGCAACCGCCGCGCCCGCCGCACCGCGTCTTCGGCGGCATCGCCGGCCACCATCAGGCTGGCACTGCTCAACACGCCGTCGCGGTGCGCCCGCTCGACCCCCTCGTTGACCGCCTCGGACAGTCCGAAATCATCCGCCGAGATGACAACCCGGGGCGGAATCACGTTCCCGCGGCCCGCTCCGCCCGCAACGCCTGCCCGCGCCAGCGCACCTCGCGGCCCATGAACGCCGCCACCAGCACCGCCAGCGACAGCACATCGCGCAGCGGCAGCAGCCCCAGCGGCGCCGGCGTGGCGCGCACCCCGGTCAACAAGCCCGGCGGTGCCAGCGCCGCATCGATGCCGCGCACCACCACCGCCGAGGCCGCCCAGATCGCCAGGAACAGCGCCAATGCCCACGCCGCCCCGCCGGACAGCAGCATCGCCAGCCCGGCCCAGGCCAGCTTGTATTGCAGCGCCGAGGCCATGAACGCCCACGGCACCAGCGCCCGGATGGTCCGCGCCCAGCGCAATTCATGGCGCAGCAGGTCGCCCAGCCCGGTTTCCGCCACCGTGGTCGCCGGCACCGTCGCCGCCAGCCGCACCGCCAGCCCCAGCCCCGCCACCTTGCGCCCGAGCACCGCGTCATCGGCCAGATGATCGGCCAGCGCCGGCAGGCCACCGATCGCCGCCAGCGTCTCGCGCCGCAACGCCATGGTGGCGCCCAGGCAATCCTGCCGCCCCAGGTCACGCGCCAGCAGCGCCCCCGGCAGGAAGCCGTGGGTGATGCCGCTGGCGCCCAGCCAACCGACCAGGCTGGGGGCGGCGGCCAACCCGGTATACAGCGTCGTCACCAGCCCGGTGCCGGGCTGCGTCAATGCCGCCACCAGCTGGCGGAGATAATCCGGCGCCGCATGCACATCGCTGTCGGCGATCACCAGCACGTCATGCCGCGCCGCCGGCAGCATGTTGATCAGGTTGGAAACCTTGCCGTTGCGCCCGTGCCGCGTGGCATCCACCACCACCGCGATATCGACCTCGGCAAATCGCGCCTGCAGCCGCCGCACCACCGCCAGCGCCGGATCGGCCGAACCCTGCACGCCGAACACCACCTGGAAGCGCGGATAATCCTGCGCGCAGATGCTGGCCAGCGCCGCCTCCAGCAGCACCTCGTCGCCATGCAGCGGCTTCAGCACGGTCACGCCGGGCAACTGCCCCAGCGGACCCAGCGGCGGCGGCGCGGCGGCACGAAACCGCCGCACCGCCCACCAGCCGGCCAGCGTCTGCCCCACACCGAGGCACGCCAACAACGCAGCGAACACCGCCAGCCAGTTCATGATGCCTAGGAACCTCCGCCCGCCGCCAGCGCTTCCGCCTTGCGCCGCAGCATATCCAGCAGCGGCATCGGATCACCCGAGGCCAGCAGCGCGCGGAAATCCGACCGCTGCGTCGCCACCCGGCTGATCGCCCCGTCCACCAGCACGTCCACCGCCTTCCAGGCGCCGCCGGTTTTGCGCATCACGTAGTCCAGCCGGGTCGGCGTGCCCTGGCGCGGGATGATCTGGGTTTCCACCACCTGCTCGGCGCCTACCGCGCGCATCTCTGGCAGCACGTCGAACCGCTCGCCATCATATTTATCGAAATTCGCCACCCAACTGGCCACCGTGAAGCGGGTGAAAGCCTCCAGCAGCGCCCCCTGCGCCACCGCCGTGAACTCCGCCCAGCGCGATCCCACCGAGGCGCGCAGGATCGTCGGCAGGTCGAACGCCCGCTCCACCACCGGCTTCAACGCCTCGGCGCGGGTAGCGAAAGGCTCGCTCGGCCCGGCCTTCATCGCCACCAGCAACGCCGCGTTCAGCGCGGCGATCGGCTGCGCCGGCGCCGGAAGATCTGCCGCAACCGCCGGCCGCACGCCACCGGCCAGCCACGCGCCCGCCAGCAACAGCCCCAATCCCCGCCGCCCAAGAGCGACGCTGCTCACGCCGAGGCCGCCCCGCTCTGCCCGGCATCCGCCTGCCCCAACGCGCCAAGTGCGGCGGCCACAATGTCCCGCGCCTGCAGCCCGGCTGCCGCCATCTGCTTCGCCTGGCTATCATGTTCCAGGAACACGTCAGGCAGCACCATCGGGCGCAGCTTCACCGCGCCATCCAGCAGCCCGGCCCAGGCCAGATGCTGCATCACCGCCGCGCCAAACCCGCCGCTGCTGCCCTCCTCGATGGTGATCAGCACCGCATGGTCGCGCGCCAGCCGCTCGATCAGCGCGGTATCCAGCGGCTTGGCGAAGCGGGCATCGGCCACCGTGGTCGGCAGCCCGCGCGCCGCCAGTTCGTCGGCGGCCTTCATCGCCTCGGCCAGCCGCGGCCCCAGGGAAAGAATCGCCACCTGATTGCCCTCGCGCAGCACCCGCCCGCGCCCGATCTCCAGCACCTCGCCCTGCGCCGGCAGTTGCACTGTGCCGGTCGCCTCGCCGCGCGGAAACCGCACCGCGCTGGGCCGATCATCAATCGACACCGCGGTGGCCACCATATGCACCAGTTCCGCCTCATCGGCCGGCGCCATCACCACGAAGCCCGGCAGGCAGCAGAGATAGGCGAGATCGAAACTGCCGGCATGGGTCTGCCCGTCTGCCCCCACCGGCCCGGCGCGATCCAGCATGAAGCGCACCGGCAGCGACTGGATCGCCACGTCATGCACCACCTGATCATAGGCGCGCTGCAAAAACGTGCTGTAGATGGCGCAGAACGGCTTGATCCCCTCGGTCGCCAGCCCGGCGGCGAAGGTCACCGCATGCTGCTCGGCGATCCCCACATCAAAAGTCCGATCCGGAAACGCCTTGGCGAACCGATCCAGCCCGGTGCCGGACGGCATCGCCGCGGTGATCGCCACGATCGCCGGATCGCGCGTTGCCTGCTCGATCAGTGCGTCGGCGAACACCTTGGTATAGCCCGGCGGCCCCGGCGGCCCCTTGGCCTGCTCGCCGGTGATCACGTTGAACTTGCTCACCGCATGTAGCTTGTCCGCCGCCGCCTCGGCCGGGGCGTAACCGCGCCCCTTCTTGGTGATCACATGCACCAGGATCGGCCCCTGCTCGTCGGCCTCGCGCACATTGCGCAGCACCGGCAGCAGATGGTCGAGGTTATGCCCGTCGATCGGCCCGACGTAATAGAACCCCAGCTCCTCGAACAGCGTGCCGCCGGTCAGCATGCCGCGGGCATACTCCTCCGCCCGCCGCGCCGTCCGCTCGATGCCCTTCGGGAAGCGCTTGGCCATCCGCACCGCCAGATCGCGCAGCCCGAGGAACTGCCGCGACGACAGCAGCCGCGACAGATAGGCGCTCATCGCCCCCACCGGCGGCGCGATCGACATGTCGTTGTCGTTCAGGATCACCACCAGCCGCGAGCGCATCGCACCGGCGTTGTTCATCGCCTCATAGGCCATGCCGGCGCTCATCGCCCCGTCGCCGATCACCGCGATCACCTGGCGGTCGTCCTTGATGCCGCGCGCTCGTTTGAGGTCGCGCGCCACCGCCATGCCCAGCCCGGCCGAGATCGAGGTGGAGGAATGCGCCGCCCCGAATGGGTCGTACTCGCTCTCCGCCCGCTTGGTGAAACCCGACAGCCCGCCGCCCTGGCGCAAGGTGCGGATACGGTCGCGCCGCCCGGTCAGGATCTTGTGCGGATAGCACTGGTGGCCGACATCCCACAGCAGCCGGTCGGTCGGGGTGTCGAAAATCGCATGGATCGCCACCGTCAGCTCCACCACCCCAAGGCTGGCGCCCAGATGCCCGCCGGTGGTGGAAACCGCGTCGATGGTCTCGGCGCGCAACTCGTCGGCCAGTTGCTTCAACTGCCCGGGCGAAAAATTGCGCAGGTCGGCGGGCACCCGCACCCGGTCCAGCAGCGGGGTGGCCGGTCGTGACGAGACAGGTGGGGTCATGCTTTCCGTCCTTGAGTCACAGCGCCTGAGCGCCGGTTTTGGCAGGCACGACGCCACGGCGCCCGGATTGGCCCAACCGACACCGTCGGCCAGGATTGACGCTGCCGTTGCAGATGGGAACTCACATCAACTTTCCGACTGTGCCCGATTTGTCACAGTCGCGGAGACGGCGAACCGATGTCCCACCATGCCACCCCCGATCGTCGAGTCGTCGCAGCCGCGGCAAACCACTGTGTCCATCCCGCAACACCACCCGCCTGCCGACCTTGCTATCTCCATCTGCCGGCTTCCGATTGAAGATTCCTTCTATTGAAGAAATACCACGAAGTTGCAACCTGCCGCATCGAGCCGGTCCCCGCATGGCGCCCGGCGGCAGCAACCCGAGGGTCGTGCATGCGCTCCATCGTCCGGCACGCGTCCCATCAATGCCATGCCGGCAAGCCGTGCGTGCATCGCAATGCTGTCAGGGCATCGCGCGCGCCCCGGCAGACGTGGTACACGCGTCACAAATCACCGCCGCCGGGGGGCTGCGCCGCGCCTGATTCGGCGCTATGACCTGCCTCACCGTGGCCAACCACCGAGCCGTCCGCCTGCCCGCCGAACCTGCCGACGCCTGAAGAGAGGATCGAAACCATGTCCATTCCGCTGCACCAGGCCCTGCGCGTTGGCGCCTATGTGGTCAAACAGCACCTGATCGGCCGCAAGCGCTACCCGCTGGTACTGATGCTGGAACCGCTGTACCGCTGCAACCTGGCCTGCCCCGGCTGCGGCAAGATCGACTACCCCGGCGAGATCCTCAACCAGCGCCTGTCGGTCGCCGAGTGCCTGGAGGCGGTGGACGAATGCGGCGCCCCGGTGGTGGTGATCGCCGGCGGCGAGCCGCTGCTGCACAAGGAGATCGACGAGGTGGTGCGCGGCGCCATCGCCCGCAAGAAATACGTGATCGTCTGCACCAACGCTCTGCTGATGGAAAAGAAGCTGGATTTGTTCAAGCCGAACAAATACTTCTCCTGGTCGGTGCATCTGGACGGCGACCGCTGCGACCACGACCGCTCGGTGGCCCAGGACGGCGTCTACGACCGCGCCGTCTCCGCCATCGCCGCAGCCAAGGCCGCCGGCTTCCGCACCCTGATCAACGCCACGCTGTTCAACAACGCCAACCCCGAGCGGATGGCCAATTTCTTCGACGACGTGATGGCGATGGGCGTTGACGGCATCTCGGTCTCCCCCGGCTACGCCTACGAACGGGCGCCCGACCAGGAGCATTTCCTCAACCGGAAGGCGACCAAAAACCTGTTCCGCGACATTTTCGCCCGCGAGAAGGCTAAAACCAAGGCCAATCCGGGCCGCAAGAAGTGGCAGTTCAACCAGTCCAGCCTGTTCCTCGACTTCCTGGCCGGCAACCAGACCTTCCACTGCACCCCCTGGGGCAACCCGACCCGCACCTATTTCGGCTGGCAGCGCCCCTGCTACCTGCTCGGCGAGGGCTACACCAAGACCTTCAAGGAGTTGATGGAAACCACCAACTGGGACTCCTACGGCACCGGCAACTACGAGAAATGCGCCAACTGCATGGTGCATTCCGGCTACGAAGCCACCGCCGTCGCCGCCGCCGTGCGCAATCCGCTGAAGGCGCTGAAGGTCGAACTCCGCGGCATCCGCACCGAAGGCGCCATGGCCCCGGAAATCCCGCTCGACCGCCAGCGCCCAGCCGAATTCGTGTTTAGCCGGCACGTGGAGAACGCGATGGCCAAACTGAAGCATGAGAAGCCGAAGACAGACAAGGTGGAAGCGGCAGAATAAGGAAGGTCTTCTTTTTGTGAACAAAAAGAAGCAAAAAAACTTTTCATCCATTGGAGACTCCGGCGTCTCCACCCCTCGGCCGTTGCAAGGCGGATAAAAGTTTTTTGATTCTTTTTTTCAAAAAAGAACCGCTTCCTTCCTTTGGGATACCTCATGCGCTCCCTCACCGTCTCCACCCTGGCCGCCGGCGTGCTCGCCTGCTTCGTCGGCTTCGCCAGTTCCTTCGCGGTGATCGTTCAGGGCCTCACCACGGTCGGCGCCAGCCCGGCGCAGGCCGCCTCCGGGCTGATGGCGCTGTCGGTGGCGATGGGCGCCGGCGGCGTCTGGCTCAGCCTGCGCACCCGCATGCCGATCAGCATCGCCTGGTCCACCCCCGGCGGCGCGCTGCTGGCCACCTCGGGCGCGGTGATCGGCGGCTTCCCGGCGGCGGTCGGCGCCTTCCTCGCCACCGGGTTGCTGATCGTGTTCGCCGGCCTCTGGAAGCCGCTCGGCCGCTGGGTCGCCGCCATCCCGGCGCCGCTGGCCAGCGCCATGCTGGCCGGCGTGCTGCTCGACCTCTGCCTGGCCCCGGCCCGGGCGGTGGCGGAGAAGCCGGTGCTGGGGCTGGCCATCGTCGTCGCCTGGGCGGTGGTGGCGCGCATCAACCGGCTGTTCGCGGTGCCGGCCGCGGTGCTGGTCGCCTTCGTGCTGATTGCCACCACCACCAACCTGTCGGGCCTGCACACCGCCGATCTCTGGCCTCACCCGGTGCTGGTGATGCCGGTGTTCTCGCTCTCGGCGCTGATCGGCATCGCCCTGCCGCTGTTCATCGTCACCATGGCCTCGCAGAACATCCCCGGCATGGCGGTGCTGCACGTCAACGGCTACCGCCCCTCGCCCAGCCCGCTGTTCCGCGACACCGGCCTGCTGACACTGATTTCCGCCCCATTCGGCGCCCACGCGATCAATCTCGCGGCGATCACCGCGGCGATCTGCGCCGGCCCCGACTCGCACCCTGACCCGGCCCGCCGCTGGCCCGCCGCGGTGGTCGCCGGCATCGGCTACATCCTGTTCGGCCTGCTGGCCGGCGCCGCCACCGCGTTCATGGCCGCCGCCCCGCCGATCCTCATCGAGGCGGTCGCCGGCCTGGCGCTGCTCGGCGCGTTCGGCGGCGCGCTGATGGGCGCGGTGTCCGACCCGGACCACCGCGAGGCCGCCATCGTCACCTTCCTGGTGGCCGGCTCCGGCCTCAACTTCATGGGCATTGGCGGCGCCTTCTGGGGCCTACTCGCCGGCGGCGCGCTGTACCTGCTGGGCCGCTGGCGGCGCGGATAGCCGATCCGACACTTGCACCCCCCGCGGCGCGATGCTATATCGTTTACGCAATAATGGGGGTGCCGCCATGCAATTCCGCGCCATGCTGAGAGGATTGGCCGTCGTCATGGCGGTATCGCTGAGCGCCGCCACGGCCGAAGCCGCCTCGTACCCCGCCCCGCATGAAGCCGACTGGATCGCCCCCAGTTTCACCTTCCACACCGGCGAGGTGCTGCACAACCTGCGGGTCCACTACACCACGGTCGGCGACCCCAAGGGCGAGCCGGTGCTGGTGCTGCACGGCACCAACGGCAGCGCCAAATCGATGCTGGGCCCCGGCTATGCCGGCACATTGTTCGGCCCCGGCCAGCCGCTGGATGCCACGAAATACTTCATCATCCTGCCGGACGCGGTGGGTGCCGGCCAGTCGACCAAACCCTCTGACGGACTGCGCGCCAAGTTTCCGCTCTATAATTACGACGACATGGTGCTGGCCCAGTACCGGCTGGTGACCGAGGGCCTGAAGCTCAAGCACCTGCGCCTGGTTACCGGCAATTCGATGGGCGGCATGCAGACCTGGATGTGGGGCGAGGCCTACCCCGATTTCATGGATGCCCTGGTGCCGATGGCCTCGCTGCCCACCGCCATGGCCAGCCGCAACTGGATGATGCGGCGGATGATCGTCGATGCCGTGCGCAACGACCCGGCCTGGCTGGGCGGCAACTACACCACCCAGCCGCCGATGCTGCATGTCGCCAATGCGTTCTTCGGCATCGCCACCTCCGGCGGTTCGCTGGCCTACCAGAATCTGGCGCCCACCCGCGAGGCGGCCGACAAGCTGCTCGACGAGCGGCTGGCCGCGCCGTTCACCGTCGATGCCAACGACACGCTCTACCAGTGGGACTCCTCGCGCGACTACGACCCGGCGCCGCGGCTGGACCGCATCCGTGCGCCGCTGCTGGCCATCAACTCGGCGGATGACGAGCGCAACCCGCCGGAGACCGGGCTGCTGGCTGCGGCCGTGCAGCGGCTGCCGGCCGGGCATATCTACCTGATCCCGGCCAGCACCGAAACGCGCGGCCACGGCACCACCGGCATGGCGAAATTCTACGCGCCCCAGTTGGCGGCCTTCCTCGCCACGGCACCGCGCCGTGGCGAGTAGCGGCGGTTCAGCCCCGCTTCACGTTCCAGAACAGCGGTGACCCGTAAAGCATCCCGGTAAGGTCGGAGCGATACGCCGTCTTGCCCAGCACCTGGCCCAGCGGAATATACGGCACGTCCTGGAACGCCTGCAGCTGGATCTCGCGGGCCAGGCGCTTCTGCTCGGCCTCGTTCGGCGCCTTGATCCACTCGTCGCGCAGGCTTTCCAGCTTCGGCGCGGTCGGCCAGCCCACCTGCGCCTTGTCGCCATTGCCGCGCAGGAACACGTTGCCCACCGGGTTGGCGTGGTCGATGCCGGCCCACGAGGTCTGGAAGATGCTCCAGCCGCCCTTGTCCAGCGGCGCCTTGCTGGCCCGGCGCTGCACCAACGTCGCCCAGTCCATCGCCTGGGCGTCCACATTGATGCCGATCTTCTTCAGCATGTCGTTGGTCACCGCCGCCAGCGCCTTCACGCTGTCGATGTCCTGCGGGTTCAGCAGCACCACCCGCTCGCCCTTGTAGCCGGCCGCCTCCAGCGCCTTCTTCACGTTGTCCAGGTTGCGCGGCGAGGTCAGCGCCTCCATCCCGGCATCGTTGGCCATCGGCGTATTGGGCGCGAAATAGCCCACATTGTCCCGCCAGAGGGAGCGGTCGTCGCCCATCACCGCGGTCATGTACTCGGCCTGGTTCACCGCGCCGATGATCGCCCGCCGCATCGCCGGATTGTCGAACGGCGGCAGCAACTGGTTGAACCGCATGGTGGCGATCGTCCCGGTCGGCACGTTCACCCGCGTGCTGACCCCCTTGCTCTTGGCCAGCAGCGGCACCAGGTCGTTCGACGGCACGTCCACCCAGTCGACCTCGCCCTGCTGCAACGCCGCTGACATGGTCGACGAGTCGGGGATGATGTGCCACTCCACCCGGTCGAAATGCACCACCTTGCCGCCGGTGGTGCCATTCGCCGCATCGTTGCGCGGCACGTAATCCTGGTTCTTTTCCCACACCACCAGCGACCCGGCCACCCGCTCGCTGGCCTTGAACTTGAACGGCCCGCTGCCGATCGTCTCCTTGATCTGAGTGAACGCATCGGTCTTGGCCAGCCGCTCCGGCATCATCACGCAGATGCTCGGCGAGGTCTTGCCGAGTCCCATCGGCAGCAGCGGGAACGGGTATTTCAGCTTGATCACGATGGTCTTGTCGTCCGGCGCGCTGATCTCATCCATCGCCGCGGCAATTGCCTGGCCGTAGGAATCCCGCTTGCTCCAGCGCAGAATGCTGGCCACGCAGTCCCGCGCCAGCACCTTTTCGCCGTCGTGGAACTTGAGCCCGTCGCGCAGCTTCATGGTCCACTGCTTGCCGTCATTACCGGTGGTGGCCCCCTCCAGCATCTGCGGCTTCAGGTTGTACTGGTCATCCATGCCGAACAGCGTGTCATAGACCATGAAGCCGTGATCGCGGGTCTGGTAGCTGGTGGTCCACACCGGGTCCAGGGTCGCCAGATCGGCCTGCGGCACGAATTTCAGCACCGAGCTGCCGGCCGCCCGGCCCACATGCGGCATCGCCAACGCCCCGGCCGCCGCCGCACTGCCCACCAGAAATTGCCGTCTCTGCATGAAACCATCCCCCAAAAATGCCGGGCCAAGGCCCGCTTGCGCCGACTATGCGCCATGTACACGCGGCTGTGAACGCTCTCGCACCGCTTCCGTTATCCGGCGAGTTGCCTCACGCGCCCTACGCGCGTTTCACATTCCAGAACAATGGCAAGCCTTTCAGCATCCCGCTGATGTCAGAACGATACGCAATTTTGCTCAACGCGCGGCCCAGCGGAATATACGGCACGTCCTGGAATGCCTGTAGCTGGATCTCCCTGGCCAGCCGCTTCTGCTCGGCCTCGTTCGGCGCCTTGATCCATTGGTCGCGCAGGCTCTCCAGCTTCGGCGCGGTCGGCCAGCCCACCTGCGCCTTGTCGCCATTGCCACGCAGGAACACGTTGCCCACCGGGTTGGCGTGGTCGATGCCGGCCCAGGAGGTCTGGAAGATGCTCCAGCCGCCCTTGTCCAGCGGCGCCTTGCTGGCCCGGCGCTGCACCAACGTCGCCCAGTCCATCGCCTGGGCGTCCACATTGATGCCGATCTTCTTCAGCATGTCGTTGGTCACCGCCGCCAGCGCCTTCACGCTGTCGATATCCTGCGGCGCCAGCAACACCACCCGCTCGCCCTTATAGCCGGCGGCCTCCAGTTCCTTCTTCACGCGGTCCAGGTCGCGTGGCGAGGTCAGCGCTTGCATCCCGGCATCATTGGCCATCGGCGTGCCTGGGCAGAAATAACCCACCTTGTCGTCCCAGCGGCTGCGGTCATCGCCCATCACCGCCGTCATGTATTCCGCCTGATCCACGGCGCCGATAATCGCCCGCCGCATCGCCGGGTTGTCGAACGGCGCCTGCAACTGGTTGAACCGCATGGTGGCGATGGAGCCGGTCGGCACGTTCACCCGGGTGCTGATCCCCTTGCTCTTGGCCAGCAGCGGCACCAGATCGGCGGTCGGAAGATCCCACCAGTCGATCTCGCCTTGCCGCAAGGCCGCTGACACGGTGGAGGCGTCCGGCATGACGTGCCACTCCACCCGGTCGAAATGCACCACCTTGCCGCCGGTGGTGCCGTTCGCCACGCCGTCGCGCGGCACGTAATCCTGGTTCTTCTCCCACACCACCAGCGACCCCGGCACCCGCTCGCTGGCCTTGAACTTGAACGGCCCGCTGCCGATCGTCTCCTTCACCTGGGTGAACGCGTCGGTCTTGGCCAGCCGCTCCGGCATCATCACGCAGATGCTCGGCGAGGTCTTGCCGAGTCCCATCGGCAGCAGCGGGAACGGGTATTTCAGCTTAATCACGATGGTCTTGTCGTCCGGCGCGCTGATCTCATCGATCGCCGCGGCAATCGCCTGACCGTAGGAATCTCGCTTGCTCCAGCGCAGAATGCTCGCCACACAGTCCCGCGCCAGCACCTTTTCGCCGTCATGGAATTTCAGCCCGTCGCGCAGCTTCATCGTCCACAGCTTGCCGTCATTGCCGGTCGTCGCCCCCTCCAGCATCTGCGGCTTGAGGTTGTACTGGTCATCGATGCCGAACAGCGTGTCGTAAACCATGAAGCCGTGGTCGCGAGTCTGACCGCTGGTGGTCCATACCGGATCCAGCGTCGCTAAATCGGCCTGTGGCACGAATTTCAGCACTTTGCTGCCAGCCGCCCGGACCACATGCGGCGTCGCCAGAGCACCGGCCGCTGCCGCGCTACCGACCACAAATTGACGTCGCTGCATGAAACTTTCCCCAAAAAATGCCGAGCCGTGGCTCGCCTGCACCAATTATGCGCCCTGTACACGCGGCTGTGAACGCTCGCGCGCCCCCTTGCATCCGCAGCGGCACCCGGCTTGTCTGCGACCCGACAACCGTCGGAGCAGATCATGGAAACAGTGGAGTGCGTGGTGGCCGGCGCCGGCGTGGTCGGCATCGCGGTGGCGCGCGCCCTCGCCCTGGCCGGCCGCGAGGTGATCGTGCTGGACGCCGCCGAGGCGATCGGCACCGAAACCTCCTCGCGCAACAGCGAGGTCATCCACGCCGGCATCTACTACCCGAAAGACAGCCTGATGGCCCGCTTCTGCGTCCAGGGCCGCCGCATGCTCTACGCACTGTGCACCGAGCGCGGCGTGCCGTTCATGAACTGCGGCAAGCTGATCGTCGCCACCTCGCCGGCCGAGAACGACAAGCTCGCCGGCATCCAGGCCCGCGCCGAGGCCAACGGCGTCGAAGCCATGCGCCAGCTCACCGCCGCCGAGGCCCGCACCCTGGAACCCAACCTGCACTGCACCGCCGCCCTGCTCTCCCCGGTCACCGGCGTGGTCGACAGCCACCGCTACATGCTCGCCCTGCAAGGCGACGCCGAGAACGCCGGCGCGGTGTTCGTCTTCCACAGCCCGGTCACCGGCGGCCGCGTCACCGATCACGGCGTCGAACTCCAGGTCGGCGGCGCCGAACCGATGACCCTCGCCTGCCGCCTGTTCATCAATTCCGCGGGCCTGCACGCCCCCGCCCTGGCCCGCTCGCTGCATGGCATGCCCAGTCAACTCATCCCGCGGGAATACTACGCCAAGGGCAACTACTTCACGCTGCAGGGCCGCTCGCCGTTCTCCCGCCTGATCTACCCGGTCCCGGTCCCCGGCGGCCTCGGCGTGCACCTCACCATCGATCTCGGCGGCCAGGCCCGCTTCGGCCCGGACGTGGAATGGATCGACAGCCTCGACTACACCGTCGACCCGCACCGCGCCGACAGCTTCTACGACGCCGTCCGCCGCTACTGGCCCGACCTGAAAGACGGCACCCTGCACCCAGGCTACGCCGGCATCCGTCCGAAAATCGTCCCCAAGGGCGCCCCCGGCCAGGACTTCGTGATCCAGGACCAACGCACCCACGGCATCCCCGGCCTGGTCAACCTGTTCGGCATCGAATCCCCGGGCCTCACCGCCGCCATCGCCCTGGCAGCTCATGTCGCCGAGATCACGCAGTGAAGAGACAGGCAAGCAGTTCTTTTTTTGATAAAAATGAACCAAAAAAACCATCCGCCTTGCAGCACCTGAGCGGCGGAGACTCCGTACACTCCAATGGATAAAAAGTTTTTTTGCTTCTTTTTGTTCACAAAAAGAAGACCTTCCTTATCTGCGCTCGTTTTGGGCGCCCTCTCCGCCCTGGCCCTGCCCCCGGTCTTCGCCCTCCCCGTCCTGCTGCTGTCCATCCCCGGCCTGCTCATCCTGCTCGGCGATGCCCCCAGCTGGCGCCGCGCCGCCTGGATCGGCTGGTGTTTCGGCGTCGGCCTTTACATCCTCGGCCTCTACTGGATCACCGAGGCGATCCTGATCGAGGCCGCCCGCTTCTGGTGGCTGGTGCCGCTCGCAGTGCCCGGCCTGGCTGCGGTGCTGGGCGTCTTCGTCGCCGCCACCTGCGCGCTTGCCTGGTTCGCCCGCCCCGGCTGGCCGCGCGCTGCGGCGCTGGCCGGCGCCTGGGTGCTGGCCGACCTCGCCCGCCAGTTCGTCGCCACCGGCTTCCCGTGGAACCCCTGGGGCAGCGTCTGGGCGATTCCGAACGGCTTCGGCGACGTGATGCAGCAGCCGGCCGCCTGGGTCGGCGTACACGGCCTCACCCTGCTCACCCTGCTGCTCGCCGCCACCCCCGCCCTCGGCCGCCGCGGCATGGCGCTCGGCACCGCCGGCCTGATCGCCTGGGCCGGGTTCGGCCTGTGGCGCCTGTCCACGCCGATCATCCCCGCCCCGCCGCTCGCCGTGGTGCTCGTCCAGGGCAACGTGCCGCAAGGCCAGAAGCAGGACCGCGCCTTCGCCCTCGCCAGCTTCAACCGCTACCTGGCGCTCACCCGCGAGGGTGTCACCGAGGCCGGCGCCACCCCCACAGTGGTGGTCTGGCCGGAAACCGCCAGCCCGTTCCTGGTTGCCCGCGACGCCAACGCCCGCGCCGCCATCGCCGAGGCCGCAAAAGGCCCGGCGCTGATCGGCAGCATCCGCTGGGACGCCGGAGACCGCCCGCGCAACGCGCTGATCGCGCTGCTCGGCGCCGGCCCGCCGGTCGCCATCTACGACAAATGGCACCTGGTGCCGTTCGGCGAATACCAGCCAGACTGGGCCAATATCGGCATCCAACTGATCCCCGGCCGCGGCCTCGCCCCCGGCCCCGGCCCGCGCACCCTGCACGTCCCCGGCCTGCCGCCGGTCGGCGCGCTGATCTGCTACGAGGCGATCTTCCCTGCCCAGGTGGTCGACGAGGCCGATCGCCCGGACTGGATGGTCAACGTCACCAACGACGCCTGGTTCGGCAACTCCACCGGCCCCCGCCAGCACCTCGCCGCCGCCCGCATGCGCGCGGTGGAAGAGGGCCTGCCGCTGCTGCGCGCCGCCAACACCGGCATCTCGGCCGGCTTCGACGCGTTCGGCCGCGAGCAGGCCCGCCTCGGCATGAACCAGGCCGGTGTGCTGGTGATCAAGCTGCCTGGCCGCCTGCCGCCCACCCCGTTCTCCCGCTACGGCCTGTGGCTGCCCGGCCTGCTGGCCGCCCTGGCGCTGGCCGCCGCCGCCCTCGCCGGCCGCCGCACCCGCAACCGCCCAGTCACAGATTCGTAAACAAATTTGGATTTTCGCCATTTTCCTGTAGAATCATTGACGTTTCCCGCCTCTATCCGTAACTACCACACGTCGTCGCCGCACCGGGCCTGCAGGATTTCCCCCGCATGCTGAAAGGCGTGCCTTGCTGTCCAGGAGTGAACATTCGATGCCCGGCGACCCCTCAGACCCCACCCGGGCGGGAAAAGAATCCCACCCCAGCCCGATCGACGTACATGTCGGCTCCCGCATCCGCCTGCGTCGCGCCCTGATGGGCCTGTCGCAGGAGCGGCTTGGCGAGGCGCTCGGCCTCACCTTCCAGCAGGTGCAGAAATACGAGCGCGGCATCAACCGGGTCGGCGCCTCGCGGCTCTACGACCTGTCCCGCGCGCTTGACGTGCCGATCAGCTTCTTCTTCGACGACATGGCCACCCCGGCCCCCGAGGGCACCTTCACCCCGCCGCTCACCGGCGGCGCCCGCCGCAGCTACGGCTTCGCCGACCGCCAGGACAGCCTCAGCGCCCCCAGCCCCAACCCGGCCAACAGCCCCGAAGCCCAGGACCTGGTGCGCGCCTATTTCCGCATCACCGACCCAGCCGTACGCAAGCGGGTGTTCGACCTGGTCAAGTCGCTGGCGCCGGAGGAATAGCCAGGCAAGCAGCGCTTTTTGAAAAAAAAGCGCGCAAAAATTGCTATCCGCCTTGCAACAGCGGAGTGGCGGAGGCTCCGGAGCCTTCAATGGATAGAAAGTTTTTTTGCTTCTTTTTGTTCACAAAAAGAAGACCTCCCTTCCTCGCCTGCTATTATTTACCGTTGCACCCCGCCAGGGCCACGCCCTACGGTCGCCGATCTTGCGCAAACACCTGCGGAGGGCACGTCATGGATTACCCGTACGACCTCGGCTCCTATACTTGCGCCATCACCACCCCCTCGCCCGAGGCCCAGCGCTGGTTCAACCGCGGCCTCAACTGGTGCTTCGGCTACCATCACGAGGAGGCGGTGGCCTGCTTCGAGGCGGCGCTGACTCACGACCCGGACTGCGCCATGGCCCATTGGGGCATCGGTTACGCCGCCGGCCCGAATTATAATTTCCCCTGGGAGTTGCAGGACCCGGCCGGCAAGGCCGGCGCCCTCGCCCGCGCCTATGATGCCGCCCAGGCCGCGCTCGCCCGCACCGCCGGCCTCACCGCGGCGGAACGCGCGCTGATCGAGGCGCTGCCGGCCCGCTACCCGCAGCGCGACCCGGTTGACGACCAGCGCCCGTGGAACGACGCCTTCACCGACGCGATGCGCCTGGCCAATCGCGCCCACCCGGCCGATCCAGACATCCGCACCATCTTCGTTGAGGCCATCCTCAACCGCACCCCCTGGCGCATGTGGGACCTGAAGAGCGGCCTGCCCGCCGCCGGCGCCGGCACGCTGGAAGCCCGCGAGACGCTGGAGACCGCCTTCCGCACCCAGCCTGGTGCCATGGACCACCCCGGCCTGCTGCATCTCTACGTTCACCTGATGGAGATGTCGTCCACCCCGGAAGTGGCGCTGGCCGCCGGCGACCGGCTGCGCGAACTCACCGCGGACATGGGCCACCTGGTCCACATGCCCACCCATATCGACGTGCAATGCGGCCACTACCGCGACAGCATGCACTGGAACCAGAAGGCGATCATCGCCGACCGCAAATTCTACGACCGCGCCGGGCCGATGAATTTCTATTCCGGCTACCGGCTGCACAACTACCATTTCGCCGCCTATGGCGCGATGTTCCTCGGCCAGTACGCCCCCGCCATCGCCGCCGCCGACGAGTTGATCGCCACCGCTCCGGAGGAGATGCTGCGCACCCCCTCGCCGCCGATGGCCGATTTCTTCGAAGCCTACGTGTCGATCCGCCAGCATGTGCTGGTCCGCTTCGGCAAATGGCACGAGATCATCGCGCAGTCGCTGCCGGAAGACCCGGTGCTCTACAGCAACACCGTGGCGATGCTGCATTATGCCAAGGGCGTCGCCCACGCCGCACTGGGCAACGTGCCGGCCGCCGAGGCCGAACAGGCGCTGTTCCGCGCCGCCGTGCCGCGCGTGCCGCCGTCGCGCTATCTGCACAACGCCTGCTGCCAGGACCTGTTGGCGATCGCCGAGCAGATGCTGGAGGGTGAGATCGCCTATCGTCGCGGCGAATACCCAGCCGCCTTCGCCCACCTGCGCGCCGCCATCGCGCTGGAGGACGCACTTCCCTACGACGAGCCGTGGGGCTGGATGCAGCCGATCCGCCACGCTCTCGGCGCCCTGCTGCTGGAGCAGGCCCACGTGGCCGAGGCGGAGGCGGTCTACCGCGAGGATCTCGGACTCGGCGGCGCGCTGCCACGGGCGCAGGTCCACCCCGACAACATCTGGGCGCTGCGCGGCCTGCTCGACTGCCTGGAGCGGCGCGGCGAAGCCGTGGAGGCGCCGGTGATCCGCCAGCGCCTCGCCTTCGCCGCCGCCCGCGCCGACCTGCAGGTGGCGGTCTCCTGCTTCTGCGCCGGCGGCCCGGCACCGGCCCGCGGCGAACAACCGAGTTGCTGCGCCGACTAGAGCGTGATGACCGTAGGTGGAATCACACGAAGGTCTGAATCACGCGAAAAATCAGAGGACTAGAGTGAGGTGCCTTCGTCTATCAGAAGGCATCCCACTCGAGCGGCTGAGCGCCTATCCTTTCGCCAGCCTCCGCTCGACAAACTCCAGCCGGTCCTGCCCCCAGAACACCTCTTCCCCGATCACGTAGCTCGGCGCCCCGAACACCCCACGTTCCAGCGCCGCCTGGCTGTCGGCTGCCCGCCGCGCCGCCCATTTCGGGTCAGCGCCGTTCGCCATCACCGCCTTGGCATCCAACCCGCACTCGCCGATCAGCCGCGCCAGCGTTTCCGGGTCGGCGGGGTTCTGCTCCTCCTCCCACAGCGCCTTCAGCACCCGATGCGCCACCCGGATGGCGCCGGCATCATCGCCGCCCTCGCGCAGCGCGATCACGCAGCCGGCCGCCGGCAACTCGTTGTGCGGAAAGAATTTAGGCTTGATCTGGATCGCGATGTCGAGATGCTCGCGCCAGCGCTCCAGTTCCATGAGCCGATACGCCTGCCGCTGCACCGAGCGCTTCGGCAGCGGCAACCCGCCGGAGGCCGCGAAGATGGTGCCGAAATCCACCGGGAAGATGCGCAGGCTGGCGCCATGCCGCGCCGTCATCGCCTCGATGCGCGCCGCCCCCAGATGCGTCCACGGCGAGTTCAGCGAAGCGTAATAGTCCACATGCAGGCTCATCGGCATATTCCTCGGGTTATGGCGCGCATGGTATCCTGCCGCGCCCAGCAAAAGGAACAGCCATGAACATCGACCTCACCGGCAAACGCCTGGTGGTCGCCGGCGGCAGCCGCGGCATCGGCCGCTCGATCGCCCTCGCCGCCGCCAAGGCCGGCGCCGCAGTGTCGATCTGCGCCCGCGGCGCCGCCGCGTTGGAGGCCACAAGCGCCGAAATCGCCGCCTTCGGCCGCCCCACCCACGCCGCCACCTGCGATCTTTCGAGCGAGGCCGAGATCGCCCGCTACATCCCCGAAGCGGCGGCAGCGCTCGGCGGCATCGATATCCTGGTCAACAACGCCACCGGCGGCGGCCGCAGTGATGACGAGGAAAGCTGGGACGCCAGCCTCGATGTCGATCTGCGCGCCGTGGTCCGCGCCAGCCGCGCCGCCCTGCCGTTCCTGCTGGCGCAACCCGGCGCCAGCATCGTCAACATCGCCTCCGGCTCCGGCCTCAACCCCTCACCGCGCAACCCAGCCTATGGCGCGGCCAAGGCGGCAGTGATCCACTACACCCGCAGCCAGGCGACAATGCTGGCAAAACAAGGTGTTCGGGTGAATTGCGTCGCCCCCGGCTCGATCGAATTCCCCGGCGGCAGTTGGGAACGCCGCAAGACCGAGGCGCCAGCATTGTACAACGCCACCCTGGCCAACTGCCCGCGCGGCCGCATGGGCCACCCGGAGGAAGTCGCCAACGTGGTGCTGTTCCTCGCCTCGCCGCTGGCCGAATGGGTGACCGCGCAGATCGTCTCGGTGAATGGCGGCCAGGGCCTGGTGCGCTGAGGCGATGAGCGAGACTGACAAACAGGCGAACTACAAGCGGCAGGCCGCCGAACAGGCGGTCACCGAGGTGTGCGACGGCATGGTGGTCGGGCTGGGCACCGGCTCCACCGCCGCCTTCGCGATCGCCGCCCTGGGCACGGCGGTGGCCGGCGGCTTGCGCATCCGCGCCATTCCCACCTCGCTGGCGGCGGCGGCGCTGGCGCGGCGGCACGGCATTTCACTCACCGATTTCGCCGCCGATCCGCGCATCGACCTGACCATCGACGGCGCCGACCAGGTGGTGCCCGGCACACTGCATCTGATCAAGGGGCTGGGCGGCGCGCTGCTGCGCGAGAAACTGGTCGCCACCGCCAGCGACCGGATGATCGTAGTCGCCGATGAGAGCAAGCTGGTCGCCCGGCTTGGCGGTGCCATCCCGCTGCCAGTGGAGATCACCGCGTTCGGCTGGCAGGTGGCGATGGCGCAACTGACCGTGGCCGGCTGCGCGCCACGGCTGCGCATGGCCGGCGAATTTCCGTTTGTCACCGATGGCGGCAATCATATTGCCGACTGCGCGATCGCCGACATCGCCGATCCGGCGGCACTGCATGCCCGGCTCTGCGCCCTGGTGGGGGTGGTGGAGACCGGGCTGTTCGTCGGCCTGGCCAGCGAGGCGCGGATCGGCGGGCCGGGTGGGGTGCGCCTGCTGGCGCTCAGTCCTTGAATTCCGGCTCCTCGCGCGAAAGCCGGCGGATCAGCGCCTTCATGAAGGCCTTGCCGTAGGCGGCGAACATCGGGTTGTCCTGGCCCGGCGCGCGCTTCAGCAGCGAGCCGGCGATCGGTTGCAGTTCGGCGCCGCCGGCTTCGGCAAGAAGCTGAATCTTGCAGGTATCTTCTAGATAAATCAGCCGCAGCAGCGCCTCGCCCAGTGCGGCGCCGATCACCAGCGGGCCGTGATTATCCATCATCAGCACGGTGGATTTGCCGATCACCCCGGCGAGGCGCTCGCCTTCGGCCGGGGTGATGGCGACGCCGGTGAAGCCGCGGTCATAGGCGATGCTGTTGTAGAAGCTCATGCCGGACAGATAGACCGGCGCCACGGTGCCGCCCTTGCGGGCGCAGATGGCGGTGGCGTGGTGCATGTGGGTGTGCAGCACGGCGGTGGCCTGCGGCAGCAGGCGATGGATCGGGGCGTGGATGCAGAATGCTGTTAATTCAACGGTGTTGCCGTTGGTGCTGAGGATGGTGCCGTCATGCGTGGCGAGCACGATGCTGCTGGCGGTGACCTCGTCCCAGAAATAGCCCTCGGGATTTATCAGCATCAGGTCGGGCCGGCCGGGCACGGCGACGCTGAAATGGTTGCAGACACCGGACTGAAAACCGAGCCGCGCGGCCCAGCGGCAGGTGGCGGCGAGTTCGATGCGGGCCTGCTGGATGGCGGCGGTGTCAAGCGTCGGTTCGACGTCCATCGGGACTCTCCTGGCGGTGAAAGGCGATGATAGCGCCGATATGAAGGGGGTGGAATGGCTGCAAAAACCATGCGATTTCGGGTAAAAACCACGCGTCCTGGCAGCCGCGCCGGGGGTAAGTTTGGCTTCCCGGCGACCCAAGATGAGCGAGATAGGTATGAGTCATAACAATCCCGAAAAACCGCCGCCGACCGACCGCGCCGAGACCGAAAAAGCGGCCCGACTGGCGCGCGAGGCGGCGGCGCTGCGGGCCAATCTGCGCAAGCGCAAGCAGCAGGTGCAGGCCCGCCAGGCGCCACCCGAGAAGAAGCCCTAAGCGGTTTGAACCTGCGGCAGAATGGTCCGCTTGCGGTCCAGGAAGCGAGCGAACAGCGCCATGGCGACACAACCGGCGGCGATCAGCGGCAGGTCCAGCTCGGCGAGGTGGCCGGAGTGGAAGTGCAGTACCGCGCTGGCCGCCCAGGACAGGAACAGGCCGAGGCAGAAGGTCTCCAGGCTGTAGCGGCCGACGCGGCCGATGGCGGCGGCCCAGGCGGTGTGCATCCAGGCCGATTCGCGCGGCACGAAGCGGGCGATCAGCCAGGCCAGCGCCAGCGCGTGCAGCAGGCGCGGCACGGCGAGTTGCTCCTTGCCGAAGATCAGCGTGCTTTCGTGCGCGAGCAGGTGGCCGGGCAGCACGCCATACCAGTCCAGCCGCACCGCGAGGCCGAAGCTGAGCATGGCGATCGCGGCGGCGGTGGCGTATTTCGCCCAGGGCGCATCGAACGGCAGCGCGCGGCCGTTGAGCAGGGCGCGGCGGCCGAGCCAGGCGCCGCTCATGTAGAGGATCTGCCAGGCGAACAGGTCGAAGGCGATGCCGGTGTTCGGCACGATGGCCGGGGTGTGCAGGCCGAACAGATGGACTGCGGCGTAGACCGCGATCGGCAGCAACAGGGCACGGCCGCCCCAGCGCGCCAGCATCCAGGCGAAGCCGGGCAGCAGCAGCATGCACCAGATGAAGATCGGCAATATGCCCATGAATTCAGGCTGGTAGAGCGTGGTGGCGAGGGCGGCCAGGCCGGCGATCGGGTGGCTGAGCAGGAAGCTCCAGCCGTCGCGCTGGGCTTCGCCCGGCAGGATGGTGGCGCCGGCCAGGGCGACCATGGCGAAATAGAGGAAGGCGACCAGCAGCTGCACCTTGTACAGCCGCCAGGTGCGGCGCCAGATGTCGGGGGCGGCGGTGGGCCAGCCGTCGCGCAGCGATTTGCGGGCGATGACGCTGCCCAGCGTGAAGCCGGACAGGAAGACGAACTGTTCGGAGCTGTCGGACAGCCCCCAGGGGCCGAAGATCAGCCAGCCGCCGATGAACGAGCCGACGGTGTGGCTGGCGAAGATGGTCAGTTGCAGGTAGCCGCGGATGAAGTCGAGCCTGGTGTCGCGGGCCGGGCGGGCGGGGATGATCGGGCTCATGTTTGCGGCCGGGCGGCGGCTGGGCTAGACGCGGCGTCCGCAGCCTTATGGAGCAGCCTGATGGCCGTGATGTCCGATAAGTGGATTCGTCGCATGGCAACCGAGCACGGCATGATCGATCCTTTCGTCGAGACCCAGAAACGCGACGGCGTGATCAGCTACGGGCTCTCCAGCTATGGCTATGACGCGCGTGTGGCCGACGAATTCAAGGTGTTCACCAACGTGGACTCGGCAATCGTCGATCCGAAACACTTCGCGCCGGAAAGTTTTGTCGATCGGCAGGGGCCGGTATGCGTGATCCCGCCGAACAGCTTCGCACTGGCCCGCACGATGGAGTATTTCCGCATTCCGCGCGACGTGCTGGTGGTGTGCCTGGGCAAGTCCACCTATGCGCGCTGCGGCATCATTGTGAACGTGACGCCGCTGGAGCCGGAATGGGAGGGGCAGGTGACCATCGAGATCAGCAACACCACGCCGCTGCCGGCGAAAATCTATGCCTTCGAGGGGATCAGCCAGTTCCTGTTCCTCCAGGGCAACGAGCCGTGCGAGACCAGCTACGCCGACAAGGCGGGAAAATATATGGGGCAGCGCGGTGTTTCACTTCCGCGCGTCGGTTAAAGCAGGATATCATCAAGCATGGACAAGATACTGGTACGTGGCGGCCGGACGCTCTCGGGTGAGATTGTCATCGGGGGCGCGAAGAACGCGGCGCTGCCGCTGATGACGTGCGGGCTGCTGACCGATGAGCGACTGGTGCTGACCAATGTGCCGCATCTGGACGACATCAAGACCATGGCGCTGCTGCTGGCACAGCATGGCATCGCGGTGGAGCCGGGCGGCAATGACGGGCGGGTGCTGTCGCTGGGCGGCGCGATCAAAAACACCGAGGCGCCGTATGACATCGTGCGCAAGATGCGGGCCTCGATATTGGTGCTGGGGCCGCTGGTGGCGCGGGTGGGCGAGGCGCGGGTTTCGCTGCCGGGGGGCTGCGCGATCGGGGCGCGGCCGGTTGACCTGCACCTGAAGGGGCTGGAGGCGATGGGCGCCAGCATCTCGCTGGAGGGCGGCTACATCACCGCGACGGCGGCGAAGGGGCTGCACGGCGCGACGATTGTGCAGCCGTTCCCGAGCGTGGGGGCGACCGAGAACCTGCTGATGGCGGCGTGCCTGGCGGAGGGGCAGACGGTGATCGCCAATGCGGCGCGGGAGCCGGAGATCATCGACCTGGCGCATTGCCTGATCGCGATGGGGGCGAAGATTTCCGGGGTCGGCACGGATCGGCTGACGGTGGAGGGGGTGCGCGCGCTGCACGGCGCGACGCATCCGATTGTGGCGGACCGGATCGAGACCGGGACCTATGCGGTGGCGGCGGCGATCACCGGCGGCGATGTGCATCTGCGCGGCGGGCGGCTGGACCATCTGGGCGCGGTGGCGGCGCGGATGCACGAGACCGGGGTGGATTTGATCGAGCAGAATGGCGGGCTGACGGTGCGGCGGCTGAACGGGCTGCACGGGGCGGACGTGATGACCGAGCCGTATCCGGGGTTTCCCACCGACATGCAGGCGCAGTTCATGGTGCTGGCCTCGGTGGCGGAAGGCGCCTCGATGCTGACCGAGACGATCTTCGAGAACCGCTTCATGCATGTGCCGGAACTGAACCGGATGGGGGCGCGGATCAACGTGCACGGCACCTCGGCGATTGTGCGCGGGGTGCCGCAGCTTTCGGGCGCGCCGGTGATGGCGACGGATTTGCGGGCTTCGGTGTCGCTGGTGCTGGCCGGGCTGGTGGCGAAGGGGGAGACGGTGGTGAACCGGGTGTATCACCTCGACCGGGGGTATGAGGCGGTGGAGGAGAAGCTGGCGGCGTGCGGGGCGGATATCGAGCGGGTGGCGGGGTAGGCCGGCTAGTGGATGACCAGGACCGGGACGGTGGTCTTCACCAGCACCTCTGAGGTCTGGCTGCCGAGCAGGATTTTGCGCAGGCCGCGGCGGCCACGGGCGGACATCACGATCAGGTCGCAGTCCTTGAGTTTGGCGTACCTGACGATGGCTTCGGCGGCGGAGTCGTCGACTTCGTGGGTGAGTTCGACGGTGACGCCGTGTTCCTGCGCGCGCTGCGTGATGTAGGCGAAGCGCTCCCGCATGAGTTCGTCGATCTGCTGGTCGTAGCGGATGGCGGGGTCGCGGACGCCGGCTTCATGGGCGGCGCGGGCGACCTCCGGGCGCAGCGGATCGGAGACGGTGAGGACGGTGACTTTCGCCTTGAGCAGGGCGGCGAGTTCCAGGCCCTGTTCGAGACCCTTGCGGGCGAGGTCGGAGCCATCGGTGGCAACCAGGATGTGTTTGTACATCTGTGTTCTCCGGTCGGGGCCGTCCGGGCGTCGCGCACGACATATGTGCGGCGACGGCCGGGGGCCGATTGCGATGATCCTATCGGCGGTGGGGAGGAGACGCCAGGGCAATCGGGGGATGGACTTGGCGCTGGGTTTCGCGTGGCGAGTGGAGGCAATAGGCGAAGCGCAAGGCGGACCGCTGCTACCATCGGCGATCGTACGCAGGGCGCGGTCGCTGTCGGGTGCGCCGGTGAGGGCGACGGATTTGCAGGCCTCGGTGTCGCTGGTGCTAGCGGGACTGCTGGCGAAGGGGAAGGCAGTGGTGAGCCGGGTTTATTACCTCGACCGGGAGTTTGAGGCGGTGGAGGAGGAGTTGGCGGGCTGCGTGGCGCACATTGAGTGGGTGGTGGGGTAGACTAAGGAGGCCGGGGCTCTGCGCCGCCCCCCCCCCCAAAGACCGCGCCCTTCGAACCCAGGCACCAAACTAAGTCAGACAACACGGACCGGCGTGAGAAATTAAAAATCGATATTTCTACAACATAGCATAAATAATATTACGAAATACGTTCGCTTTACGAGCCACAACATCCCATTCATGCCTAAATATATCTATCATTGCGCTCGTTTCTGCCGAAATATCCACGTCTACTTCAAATCTATGAGTCTCGCACACTCCTTTTTTTCATAACTAAGTCTATAAATGGACTAGTCACGGAAAATTGTCTCAAAACCTCAAGAAGTATTGGCGTAAAGACTTCATTGAATGCTTTCTTAAATTCTAAGCCCGCCATTGGGCAGCTTATCTCCGGTGCAACTCCCAATGGAGAATCCATAATGAAGCGAATTTTACATATTTGACCCGGATTTACATGATCCAATTTCATCTCGCAAGAATTTTTGCTATCTCGGTCGACTCCCCATTTTGACCCATATCCAGCAGGAAGATCCTCGAACTGGATCGGAATCAAGTAATCTCCTGAAGAATTATCTATACGAATCGGCGGCATCTCGATTGAGGTATTTCCCGTATTTTTTATATCTATTTTAATAATTGCTGCGTTATGTATTATTTCATTATTGTAAGAAACCTCTATAATTCCCTGTTTGCCCATAAATTCTCGAGAAAATATTGGATTTACGTCAACATAATATGATAGTTTCTTCCGCGTCACCTGGGCTCTCAGTGTCTGACTGAGAATGGGTTGAGTGATTTCAGTGGGTTGTGATTCTATC
>JBEPTZ010000007.1:0-66523 GCA_041691815.1 Rhodospirillales bacterium
GATAGCGAATCACAGATGACTCTTTCGATTCAAGATGTTCTCGGACAGACACTTAAATTAAAAACGCAACTGTAGTGCTAGCCAACCGACAATCGGAGTTTCGCGGATGACGACCCACCCCATGAGTTCTCCCGTTTCGGCGGAACCTCGGTTGAATGTGCGCGTTCTTGCTGTGACGGGCAGGCGCCATGCGCCCACCAGAACATAAAGGTTTCACCGTGGCACGTGGCGAAAGAGAGGCGGCACAAATGTCGGCCGAACCGTCTGCAGGGCCTGACCGATGCGATGGCACACCAGCGGTGTTCACTCGAGGTTTGTGTTGATCTCAGTCAGTCGCAACACGATGGCGATTCGGCCGAAGCGGCCTCTAAGCCGACGGAGCAATCTGATGTGCTGCCGAACTCAACTTCTTGCCGACCGCTGCCGGTTCCATAGGATTTGCGGGAGCGCCCGTCGGTGAAGGTATTGTTCGTAACCGCCGAGTTCGCTGACCTGGCCCGCGTCGGAGGTCTGAGCGAGGCTTGCGCGGGGCTCGCTGGCGGGCTGTTGCAGATTGGCTTGGATATACGCGTCCTGATGCCGGCCTACCCAGGCGTGCTGGATGCGTCTTCGCCGATCACCTGGACAGGCAAACTTCCCGGCCGGGCAAAGCTTCCCGGATGTCGGATTGGCCTGGCCATCTTGGACAATGGCATCAAGCTTTACCTGGTCGATTCACCGACTCTGTACGATCGTCCAGGGACTCCGTATGTCTCAGCCGAAGGACAGGGTTGGCCGGACGATCATCTACGATGGGCACGGCTAGCGCTCGCCGCCACGGAAATCGCCGGCGGCAGCGGCGCGGCGGGCTGGCTGCCGGATATCGTTCATTGTCACGATTGGCCAACCGGATTGGTGCCGGCATATCTGCATTGGGGCCGCATTGCCGTGCCGTCCATCATGACGATCCATAACATCGCCCATCAAGGCCGGTTCACGGCGTCGCTTCTGGGTGATCTCGCTCTCCCCGAGGCCGCCTTCCAGATGAATGGCGTCGAATTCAATGGCGACATCTCGTTCCTGAAGGCCGGCAGCTTTTATGCGAGCCACATCACCACGGTCAGCCCGAGTTATGCCCGGGAGATCACCACGTCGGAGTTTGGCGGCGGCCTGCAGGGATTGATGGCGACCCGTGCGGCCGCGGGCACATTATCTGGGGTGCTCAATGGTTTGGATGACAGCTGGGATGCCAGAACCGATCCGCATCTCCCGTACCATTTTTCCGCGGCAGCGCCCGATGGCAAGCGCAGCAATGCGGGCGTGGTGCGAAGCAGTCTCTGCTTGCGTCCGTCCAACGGGCCGCTGTTCGGCATCGTGGCGCGCCTCGTGCATCAAAAGGGGTTGGATCTGGTGGCGCATGCCGCGCAGGAGATCGTCGATGCCGGCGGGCAGATCGCGGTTCTTGGCCTCGGCAGCCCGGAGATAGAGGCGCTGCTGAGCCGCACGGCACGCACGAATCGTGACAACATCGGTCTGCTGATCGGATTCAATGACCTGATGGCGCGGCGGATCATCGCCGGAAGCGATTTTTTCCTGATGCCGTCCCGGTTCGAGCCGTGCGGCCTGACCCAGATGCAATCCCAGCGCTACGGTACGTTGCCGGTGGCGCATGCCACTGGCGGTCTGCTCGACACGGTGGAGGATGGGCGAACCGGCCTGCTGTTCGCGGACTTGTCGGCGGAAGGTACCCGCGCTGCGTGTCGGCGCGCGTTTCAGGTGTTTGGCGATGTACCGCGCATGGCGAGCATGCGGCGCGCGGCGATGGCAAAGTGCTTTGACTGGGGGATGGCGGCATCGTCCTACCTGGCACTTTACGATCGCCTCGGCAGCCGCACCGACCGCCGGCCGCCGATGCCGCGGTTGGTTGGTCGAGCCGATGACACCGCAAAAGCAGCACGCGAGCGCGCGCGGATCCGCCAGGCGGATCAGCGACTTCGCGCGTAGGGGGAAGTCACCTTCAACCCGAATCCACTCCGCACCGCCCTGCCGCGCTGCATATCTCCCACGGATCCCGACACTCGACGCCGCCGCCTGATCAGAGGACACGATTCGCGAATGACCCATGCCCGCCCGATCCTGTTGGTCGAAGACGATGGAATCCAGCGCGAGACCTTGTGCGACTTCCTGTCGGACGATGGTGACTACCATGTCGTCGGGGCCGCCAGCTTGCGGGAGGCGGCAGCCGCATACAATGCCAACCCCACCCGCTTCGATGCGATCCTGTTGGACGCGCTGCTGCCCGACGGCGACGGGCAGACGTTCTGCGTCTGGCTTCGGCGGAGCGGCTATACCGCCCCGATTATCATGCTGTCAGGCGGCTGCAGCGAAGCGGCAGCCGGGCCGAGCATCGCCGCTGGCGCCAGTGAGTATGTGCAGAAGCCGGTTCGGGTGCGGACGCTGATGGCCTGCCTGAAGCGGCATCTCAACGCCGTTGAACAGGCCGCATAACGCGCCTGCAGCCGGCATTTCAGAACGCCGCCCGCGCCGATCTCAGGGCGGCCGGATCGGACAGCAAGGCGACCCGTTCTGGCTGCGTCATCGCCTCCCAGGCCGCCGCAACGCTGGGCGCCTCATCAAGTTTCGCCCGCGCGATCAGCAGCGGAACGTCCAACGGATCATGCCATGGCCGGCGCGGCGCCCCCAGCAACGCAACATGCGCGGTGAGCAGGTTGGAATTCTCCAGCAGGCGGTCGGGCATCGCCGCCGGTTCAGCCGCCCGCGCCGCCCGTGCCAAGCCAGCGGCGCGCGCCAACACCGGCGGTGGTGCAGTTTCCTCAGGAATTCGTAACAATCCGATTGCGGCCAGCGTCCGGTCACGCCGGTTGGTCAGCGCTGCGAGCGGGATTGCCAGCAGCAGGCCAAGAATGACCGGCGACATCCACAGTGCCAGCGAGACCGACACCAGCCAGGAAGCCAGCCCGAGCGCCGCCCCCAGCAGGGTGTGAGGCAGATAGCGCCGTACGGTATCGCCACGCGGCACCGCGCCATCCTCGCGGCGCTGTGCGCTCCAGCCGCTGTCGCGGCCGCGCGCGATCGACAGCACGTGCATGGTTTGTGTCAGCATCACCACTGGCGCGAGCAGGCCGGAGATGACGGTTTCCAGCATGGTGCCGGCGAGCAGCCGAAACGTCCCGCCGGCCCCGCGCCTGGTGGCCCGATCGGTCAGGGCGACAATGCATGCCAGCAGTTTGGGCAGCAGCAACAGCGCCATGGTGGCGACGAACATCCATTTGGCCCGGACCGGATCGACCACCGGCCAGGTGGGGAACAGCGCCTTGCCGCCGTCGGGAAAGTAATTCGGCACGCTGAAGCGAGCCTGTAGCGCGTTGACGATGCCGGCGAGCAGAAACAGCAACCACAATGGCGCGGTGATATATGCGCCGATGCCGGTCAGCAGATGCATCCGGCTGATCCAGTGCAGGCCGCGCGCCGGCAACACGCCCAGATGCTGCAGATTGCCCTGGCACCAACGCCGGTCGCGGATCGCCAGATCGGTGAGGCTCGGCGGGCCCTCCTCATAACTGCCGGCCAGCGCCGGAACCATATGGATCGCCCAGCCGCCGCGCCGCATCAGCGCCGCCTCGACGAAGTCATGGCTGAGGATGTGGCCGCCGATCGGCTTGCGGCCGCGCAATTCCGGCAGCCCGGCCTGCTCGGCAAACGCGGCGGTACGGATCACCGCGTTGTGGCCCCAGTAATTGCCCTCAGCGCCATGCCACCAGGCGATGCCGTGGGCGATCAGCGGGCCATAGATGCGGCAGGCGAACTGATGCAGCCGGGCAAAGATGGTGGTGCCGCCGGTGATGATCGGCAGCGTCTGGATCAGGCCGATATCGGGATGCGCCTCCATCATGACGACCAGTTGCTGCAGCGTGCCCGCTGCCATCACGCTGTCGGCATCGAGGATCAGGAATTGCGGGTAGCCGCCGCCCCAGCGCCTGACCCAATCGGCGATGTTGCCGGCCTTGCGGCCGGTGTTCAGCCGGCGATGGCGATAGAAGATGCGGTCCGAGCCGGTGCGGCGGCGCAGTTCGAGAAACCGCTCCTCCTCGGCGATCCAGATCTCTGGGTTGGTGGTGTCGCTCAGCATGAAGATGTCGAACAGATCGGCGGCGCCGTCCGCGTCCAACGACTCCCAGATCGCCTGCAACCCGGCCATCACCCGGCCGGGGTCTTCGTTATAGCAGGGCATCAACAGCGCGGTCCGCGTGGTGGGAACCGCGTCGCACCGCCCCGGCCCGTTGCCGCCGCCGGCCAGCAGCGAGACGAAGCCGGCCAGCGCGCTGGTGAACGACAGCGCGATCCAGGCGAACAATGCGGCGAACAGCACCAGCATGAACACCGCGACCGGTGTGACCGCATTGGCCGCCAGCACCAGCTTCATCTGCCAAACTCCGGCGGCGGTCAGCGCGACCGCGCCCCCGACCACCAGCAGCCTCCGCACCGCGATGCCGCGTGGCGATGAAGCCGGCTTGGTCCCGCGCGCCGGCACCACGTGTAGCGACTGGACTGGCATCTCCAGCGGGGTTTCCGGCGGCAAGCCATAGAATGGCGCGTCGGGATTCAGGACGTCCATCGATACAGCCATGTCTCGCTGAGCGGCGCCTTGCCATCGATCAGCCGGGCGCGCAATTCGATGACGGCTTCCCCGTCGGTGACCAACTGGAATGCCAGCCGCAAGCCCGATCCATCAGGCAGATGCTGCAACGTGGCATGCTGGACTTGCCCCTTGTCGGCGCTGAGATCAATCTGCGGCATAGCCTCCGGAGCGCGGGACTTAAGCGCTGGGCCGGCGAAATCGACGATGAACTGGCGGTTTTTCTGGTCGAAGGTCAGCCCCGCCCGCGTCTGCGTCACGCGGGACAAGGCCTTGCCGTGTGGCGGCTCCCAGCACCAGTGCAGCCTGTACGTAAGAATGTACTCAGCTCCCTTGTCCAGCGGATCGGCCGGCTTCCAGAATGCGACGATGTTGTCGTTGACCTCGCGGTCGCTGGGGATTTCCACCAGCGTCGCCGCGCCGCGCCCCCAATCGCCGATCGGCTCCATCCACAGCGTCGGCCGGCGCTCATAGGCCGCCTCGATGTCCTCATAATCGACGAAGCCGCGCTTGCGCTGCTCCAGCCCGAAGCCGCGCGGGCTGACATCGCTAAACACACTGATCTGCAGCTTGTGCCGGTTGCTCAGCGGGCGCCAGACCTGCTCTCCGGTGCCGCGCAGCATGCTGAGGCCGTTGGAATCATGCGCGGCGGGGCGGTAATCGTCGTAGCCGGCTCGGTTATTGGCATCGAAGAAGAACATGCTGGTCATCGGCGCCAGCCCGGCCTGGGTGATTTTCTCGCGCGGATACAACGCCACCTGGGTGTCCATCACCGTCTCGTCGCCCGGCCGCAGCGTGAAGCGAAAGGCCGCCGCCGCACTCGGTCCGTCGAGTAGCGCATGGATAACCATCACGTTGCTGCCCTCGGCCGGGCGCTCCAGCCAGAACTTCTTGAATACCGGAAACTCCTCGCCGCCGGGATCAGCGGTCTTGATCGACAGTCCACGCGCCGAGAGCCCGTAGCCCTGTCCCTTGGCCACCGCGCGAAAATAGCTGGCGCCGAGAAAGGTGCAGACCTCGTCGAAATAATCGGGACGATTGAGCGGAAAATGTACGCGGAAGCCGGCAAAACCAATATCGCCCTGTGGGGCACTCGGCAGCTTGCTTAGGTCGAACATATCCGGCGCGTAGTGGATCGGCATCGCCTTGCCATCCACCACCTGCAGGATATCAACGCGGTCCTTGAAGATGTAGCCGCGATGGAAAAACTCGACGGTGAAATGGCGGCCGCTGTCGCGCCACAGCGCTTGGTTCTTATTGAACCGCAGCGCCTGGTAGCCGGAATAGTCCAGCTTCGCGAGGTCGTCGGGGACGGTTTTGTCCGGCGCCTGGTAGGGCTTTTGCGCCAGTTCGCGGGCGAGTTGGCGCACGGTCCCGCTATCAAAGCCCGCGGCGGGTGCGGCGGCCCCAACGGTTGGCTTATTGGCCGCCCACATCGTGAAGCCTGCGATGACCGGAAAAACCTCGCGCCGTTTCATGATCTCGCCATGTCTTTCGTCTTATGCGGCAGGCCCGCTGCCAGAACTCCTGGCCCGCAACATCGGCTATCCACGGCACTGCCCAACTCGGCAGCCCGGTGTCCCACCAAGAAGATTGCCGTATCACGCCGTCTGGTTGCACAGATGATCTGCTCAGCGCCGTTTCGGGTCAGCGGTGCCAATGAGCGGCCGGCCGTCCCGCTCGCCCGGTCCGCGCTATCGACAAGCCGCCGCGCGCCGGTCAGCCGTCACCGTGCTTGTTGAGCAGATCCAGCATATCGGTCGCATGCTCTTCCTCATTGCCGAGAATCCCCTCCAGCATGACCCGTGTGGTTGGGTCGTTATCGCCGAAATACCGCACCAGCTCGCGGTAATGCTCAACGGCGATCCGCTCGGCCACCAGGTTTTCCTTGATCATCTCCCGCAGCGTTTCGCCGGTGCCGTATTCCGAGGCGGAGCGCGACGCCAGTCCGGCCGGGTTCATATCCGGCTTGCCGCCGAGTTGGTCGATGCGTTCGGCTACCGCCATCATATGGGCCTGTTCTTCGCGAGCATGCTCCTCGAATTCCGCGCTCACTGCTTCCGACGCGACACCGGTCGCCGCGATCGAATGCATCGTGTAGCGCAGCACGCAGACGATCTCGGTGGCGAGTACGGTCTGCAGAATCTCGATGGCCTGCTTGGCATCGCCCTTATAGGCCGGGGTCAGCGCACCATCCGACAGATGCTCCCTGGCGCGTGCGCGCAGTGTCTCGATATCGCTCAAAAACGGCCCCGCCGGGGGTTTCTTGTCAGCCATCGCGCGCACTCCACTGGGGATACAACATCGTGAGAGGACACCGAGAATGTCGCGGCACACTGCCAGAGCGGTGCGCCGCGACATTTCCGGCCGTCTTCGGCACGCCCGGCGCGGAGGAGGGGAGCCCCCCGGCCGATCGTCCCCGAAGTCCACTGGCGCATACATTTCCTCACTGCCAGACATCCGCGAACTGGCCGTTGGTTCCATGCAAACCGTCGATACTGGACTTAAATGCGACAGCGCCGCCTGGGTTCCCGCACCATCATCATGAATATTCCCGGTCGTCGCGGCGGCGTCGATTCGCGGCGAACGTGGTTGGCTTCGCTGGTCGATGAATATATAGGCGACGGTTGAGCACCGCGCCGGCAAGCGCGTCGCATCCGAGGTCACGGGGAGCATGTGATGGATCGCTTCATCGGTACAGCCGAGGCCACGCGCAACCAGATGCGGCGGATCGTCGCCGATCTCACCGAGGGTGTGATCCTGCTGGAATCCGACGGCATCATAAGCTGGGCCAATCCGGCCGCGTTGGCCATGCATGGGGTCGCCACCCTGGAGCAACTCGGCAGCGATGCCGCCGGCTATCGCCAACGCTTTCACCTGCGCTATCGCAACAACCACCGGCTTGACGAAGGTCAATATCCGATCGAGCGCGCCGCCGCCGGCGAAGCGTTTTCCGGCGTGACTGTGGAGGTGAGTCCGGATAGCGATGCAGAGGCCCGCTGGGTCCACGAAACCCGCAGCCTGATCCTGCACGACGGCGCCGCCGGGTCCGACCGCGCGGTTTTATTCATCGTCGACAAGACCGATGAGGTGAGCGCGGAGGAGCGGTTCGAACGCGCGTTCGCCTGCAACCCGGCGCCAGCCGTCATCTGCCGCCTGAGCGACCTGCATTACGTCAAGGTCAATCCTGGGTTCCTCACCATGACCGGCTACGCGCGGGACCAGGTGATCGGACGGTCCTTCCACGACCTCGACGTGCTGGAGGGCGCCGATGAAAGGGCCAGGTTGGTCGCCCTGCTGCACGAGGGCGCCACCATTCCGCAGGTGGAAGCCACGCCCCGGGTATCCGGCGGCGGCCATAGACCGGTAATTGTCGCTGGCCAGCCGCTCGAAATGGGCGACGAGCGCTGCATGCTGTTCACCTTCATCGACCTCGAGCACCGCAAACGTGCCGAGGATGAATTGCGCCAGAGCGAGGAGCGGATCGCCAAGGCCTTCAACCTCTCGCCGCTGCCAAGCATGGTCACCACACTGGCGAATTGCCAGTTCCAGGACGCCAATGAGGCGTTTCTTGCGACCTTCGGCTTCGCCAGGGAGGAGGTTATCGGCCACCCCGCAGCCGCTCTGAAGCTTTGGGTCGATGACAACGACTACCTGCGCCACATCCAGCGGCTGAAGCGCAGCAACCCTCTGTCGAACCAGGAAATTCGGGTGCGCAGCAAGGATGGTTCGATCCTCGACTGCCTGTTATCGGCGCACACCTTCACCGCCGGCCGCGAGACCTGCGTGCTGAGCGTGCTGCAGGATGTCACCGAGCGCAAGCGCACCGAAGCGGAACTGATCGGCGCGCTCGACTCGGTCATGCAGGACACCTCATGGTTCAGCCGCACGGTGATCGAAAAGCTGGCCCAACTCCGCCACCCGACGCCCAGCGGCACGCCGGGCGCTGGATTCGCCGACCTCACCCGGCGGGAACTGACCGTGCTGGGCCTGATGTGCCAGGCGCTGGACGACCACACGATTGCTGACCGCCTGGATATCTCGCCGAACACCGTGCGCAATCATATCGGAATGATCTATCGCAAGATTGACGTCCACAGTCGCAGCGCCGCCATTGTCTGGGCCAGGGATCGCGGGATCAGCGGCGACGCCAGCAAGGCTGCGAAGCCGAAGAACCGCCGAACCAGGGGCGGTTGACGCCGCCCGGGCAGACGCTGGCAAGGCACGAAACTGATGTAATTTCATCAGCTGCGCTGATGTGCCTGCCACTGGTGAGGTGGTAAATTTCGCCATATTGTGCCGGCCGTGCGAATGGTTCCGCGGTGCACGCGAACCGGATGCAGCAATATCGCCGAGTCCACAGGAGTGTAACATGCCCGCACCCAACTCGCCGTATCATACGATCGGCCGAACGTGAGCACTCTCGATCTTGTGCCATGCGACGGTGCCGCCTCGCACTGGCTCACCTCAGTGGTGGCCTGCGCCGACGACGCGATCATCAGTATCGACCAGCAGGGGAACCTGGCGAGCTGGAACCAGGCGGCACAGCGGCTCCTCGGTTACTCTGAGGCCGAGGCGCTGGGCGCATCGATCGCCATGATCAGCGATGACGATGCGGATACCCTGGACCAGTTGCAGCGCGACGGGCGTTTGCCAATCCGTGAACTGATCTATCGCCACAAGGACGGTGGCATCCAAGCGGTTGCTGTGACCACCTCGGCGATCTTCGGGGACGGCCACTGCATCATCGGCGCGGCATTGATCGCCCGCAAAATCGCCACCCCGGCGCCAGCGCCGCAGAGCAGTACCCTGCTGATCGCCGACATGCACCATCGGATCCGTAATCTTTTCACCCTGGCGGCCGGCGTCGTCGCGCTGAGCGCGCGTTTCGCGGAAACGCCGGCCGATCTCGCCCGGCGGGTCCGCGGAAGGCTGGTTGCGCTGTCACGCGCCAATGACCTCAGCCTGCCCAGCGCCCTCCGGCCGCGTGGCGCGAGAAACCAACCCGTGAAGCTCCATTCGCTACTTGATGCCATCGTCTCATCGTACGGCGAACCCGCCTCTACCGATGGCCGCAAACGTGTCGTCATCACCGGTGTCGATCCGACCCTCACCGGCGGTTCGGTGACCCATATTGCCCTGCTGGTCAACGAACTGGCCACCAATGCCGCCAAGTACGGCGCGTTGTCGCAGGCCGATGGGATGATCCACGTTGCATGTTCGGCCGCACTATTGCATTTACGCATCATTTGGAGCGAAAGCGGCGGCCCGCCGCTGGAGGAGAGGGAAAGGACCGAAGGGTTCGGCAGCCAGTTCTGCCGCGCCGTAATCTCCCGCCAGCTCGGCGGCGCGATGACACGAACCTGGCGGCATGAGGGTCTGATCGTCCAGCTCACCATCCCCCTGGCGAACCTGAAGCGCTGAACGCCGGCGGGGTGGTCGCCTGGAAGTTACTGCCTGATCGACTATTCGCGCGGCGGGACGTGAATGCGCACGCGTGTGATACCTGGGTCGTCGGAGGGCTCCAACTGAGCGCCAAGTTGGCCGAGGTAGATCTTCACCAATCGGTGCCGCAGCAGGTCCTGGCGCAGCTCGTGCAGCGGGGCGGCATGGTGGACCGATAACCGCATCCATTCGGCGTCCAGTGCCACACCCTCGATTCGCAGCGTGGCGCCCGCGCGAAACCCGGCGTCGAGATACGGCGGCAGCAGAGTGGCCAGGTACAGGCTCAGCGCAATCGCCTGGTCGATCCGCATCACGCAGGCGCCAGTCGCCAGTTCCAGGGCGAGGAGGTCCCGTGGCACCCCCGCTATCTGCCGGAGGGAATTCACCACGTCTGCGACCAGATCGGCAAACACCACTTCGACCTTGCGCTCGGTCACCCGAACAATACGGTACGCTGCCGCCATCGCCTGGACATGTTCCTCGACAAACCGCAGCTCGCTGCGCTGATCGCCCGGAAGTGTCCGTGCCCGCAAGCTGATCAGGCTGGTGATGGTCTGAAAGTTATTGCGGATTCGATGATGCAGTTCGCGCAGAAAGACATCATCCGCTTCGAGCGATTCGGTAATCTTCATCGGCAGGTTCATTCGTACATGTCAGGCGGCGCAACGAGCATTGCACGCATGTGTACGGATATGATACCCGGATTCGCCGAAAAACCGGGCCGCAGCGGGCTCATTCGCCTGCCGCCGGTCCCAGTTCCACCGCCGCGCTCCGCCATCCGCCAGTAACCTTGGTGGCGGCGTCATCCTGCCCGAGCGGCTCCGACAGCAGCGCCGCCAGGCGGGTTCGCGCCCGCGATACCCGGCTTTTCATCGTCCCCACTGCGCATTGGCAGATCTTCGCCGCTTCCTCGTACGGCAACCCGGACGAACCCACCAGCAGCAGGGCCTCACGTTGATCGGGCGGCAGCTTCAGCAGGGCGGCGCGAAATTCGCCGAATTCGAGATGCCCTTCCTGCGCCGGCGCGGTTACCATGGCCGCGGCGTGGAGGCCGTCAATATCGGGCACCTCGTGCTTGCGCTTGCGGAACTCCGCGTAAAAGCCGTTGCGCAGAATAACATACAGCCAGCCCATCATGTTCGTGCCTATCTGGAACGAATTGCGGTTGGCCCATGCGCGCAGCAGGGTTTCCTGCACCAGATCGTCAGCCACCCCGGTAGAGCCGCACAGCCCGATCGCGAACGCGCGAAGGCGTGGAATCGCGCCGAGCAGGCCCTGCTGAAACTCCTGCTCATCACTCATGAGCCTTTGGTTTCCTTTTTCGCCAGTTGTTCCAACAACTGGACGAACCGATCCGGCACCTTTTCGATCAACACATCGTGATGCATGGCCCGCAACTGGTCGCCGATTTGCGCCTGCAGGTCGGGGCCAAAGCTCGGTTTAAATTCGGCGGCCGTGCGGCTGCCGGGCGCTGGGGTGTCCCCGGTCGGCTTGGCCTCGCCGCTACGAAACGGGTCTTGCATGGCTGTCTCCGAAATCTCCGCACTGGAAGATAGTGTTTCGTCGGGTCGTGTCTGAGATCCAGCAGGGAGTTTTTGGCGACCGTGCTTGCTCATGGATAATCTTCATCTGGCTCGGTTCGGCGAGCACCGGTTGCACCTCATCACGCTTTATCGCTCCGGTCAGAGCGATAGCGGCTCTGATGATTGGCCGCACATAAAATAGAAGTAGCGTAGCGGCATTTGGTTCCCCGCCGTGGAACTTTTTTCCGTCCCACGGATTATTCGTGCAGGCGCGTCCCGTCCGGGACGCCAATAAGAGAGTTTCCCATGTCGATAGCCGAGGCGTTGCCTGTCCAACTCCCCTATTTCCGGCGCTTTGCCCGCACGCTGACCAGCTCGCAAGCCAGTGGCGATCGCTATGCGCTGGCGGCGTTGGAGGCGGCCGCCGCCGATCCCGAGGCGTTCGGCCAGGATTCCGAGATCGGCGACTGGCTGTACCGCCGATTGCTGAAAATCTGGATAGCCAATGGCGCGCCATCCTCCAGCGAGGAGGACCACGACGGCGATGCCGGCCTTCAAGCGGCGGGGCGACATATCGATGGGATGACACCGCTGCCGCGGGCGGCATTTCTGCTGCGCTGGATGGAAGGTTTTTCCGTTGAGCGGATCGCGCGCATCCTGGAATGCCCGGCGAGCCAGGTTCACGCCCTCACGGAGCAGGCCGGGCTCGAGATCGCCGAGCAGATCACCACGGATATCCTCATCATCGAGGATGAACCGATTATTTCTATGGATATCGAGGCCATGGTCACCGACCTTGGCCATCGGGTTGTTGGCGTGGCGCGGACGCGTGACGAGGCGGCCGAACTCATCAAAGACCACGCTCCGGGGCTGGTTTTGGCCGACCTGCATCTGGCCGATAACAGTTCCGGCCTGGATGCAGTGAATGACATTCTCGATCGGTATGCAGTCCCGGTGGTGTTCATCACCGCATATCCAGAGCGGCTACAGACCGATGCACGTCCCAGGCCGACACTGCTGATCAGCAAGCCCTATCGGCCAGAAACAGTGAAAGCGGCGATCAGCCAGGTCCTGTTCTTCGATGCCAAGGCGCGCCGCGAAACGCCCGAAGTTCGGCCTGACTGATACGTATGTGAGAGCCGGCCCAAGGTCACGCCTCAATGCTGGCAAAGCTCCCTGCCGGCGCATTCCGCGAAAGGTGTCGACCCGAGCGCGCTTGGCAAACTCAGCGGTCTGGCTTCGGAGCGCCGGATGGCACAGGAACGCGAAGCACTATCCAGCACTGTCCATGGCGAGGGCGACCTGGATCGGTTGGCGCAGCGGCGCGGTTATGAGCGCCGCGAGCGGACCACCTAGGCGGCTGTCCGGGAATGTGCTGACGGGTGGTGATTTGACGGGCGTCGGATAGGGCGAGGTGGCGTGGTGGTAATCGCCAGACTACGGCCTTGGCGAGTTTGAGCAGGTTGTGGGTGGTGCAGAGCATGGCGAACTCGGCTCTGACGTCGTTAAGGCCGCGCAGGAGGAATTGTCGGAAGCCTCTGGCCTGCTTGATCTGTCCGAACACCGGTTCGACGACCTGCTTGCGCAATCGATAGCGGCTGCGTCGTCCGGCTGTTCGGATGGTCCTGGCCATGGCCTGCATCAAGGGGCGCCGTTGCAGCACGCGCTCGGCGGTTGGATCGGTGGCGCCGTGGCGCAGACGGCCAGGCGAGAGATAGGCGCGGATGCGGCGGGTCTGCATCGCGGCCAGATTGGCCTCGCTGGCGACGCCGGTGTCGGCGGAGGCCTCACGCGGCTCGCGGCCGAGATTGGCGCGGGTCTGGTCGAGCAGCGGGATCAGGGCGGCGAAGTCGGCTGGATTGGTGGTGAGGCGGTGGGCGGTGATCACCTGATGCGCGGCATCGACGGCGATCTGGCCATTATAGCCCGCGATGAAGCCGCCACCGCTCGGCATGATGCGGCTGTCGGCATCAGTGAAGTTCCGCTGCGCCTTGTCCGGCGGCGGGTCGCCGGGCGCGGCCTTGCGTACCCCCCGCTGCTGCATGCCCGAGGATGGCCCCGGCCCATCTGGGTCCAGTTCATCGGGCGAGCCGGCGGCCTCGGCTTCCAACTGCGCCTTGGCGGCACGGATGCGCGCCAGCCGGCGTTGCTTGTCAGCCACCCAGTCCGGCATCTCATCGCCGCGGCGATCGGCTCCGTGTTCGGCGTCCTCGGCGGCATCGGCGGCAGCCGCCCGATCCATCCAGGCCTCAACCTCGGCCGCCAGCCTGGGCTCGGCCTGCTTCATCCGGCCGTAGCTCATCGCCTTGTGCAGGCTGGCATTGGCCCGCAACTTGGTGCCATCCACCGCAACATGCCCCAGCTTGACCAGTCCCGCCGCCCGGCACAGCCGCAGAACCTGCACAAACAACCCCGACAGCGCCACCAGATGCCGCTTGCGGAAGTCGCTGATGGTGCGGAAATCCGGCCGGTTCAGCCCGGTTACCGCCATCATGTCCACCCGCTCCTCGCAGGCACGGGCCAGTTGCCGGCTGGAATACAGACCACGGCTGTAGCCATACAGCAGCAGCGCCACCAGCATCGCCGGGTGATACGGCGGCTGACCTTGCTCACGCTTATAGGCGCCGATGATCGCCGATAGGTCCAGCGCCTCGCGCACCGTGTCCCGCACAAAGTGCGCCAGGTGACCCGCCGGCACGAACTCATCAATCGACGGCGGCAGCAGCCATCGCTGGTCAACGTCCCACGGACGAAAGCTCTTGCTCATGCGGGGTAGTGAATCATCTTCGCCACCGCCGCGGCTACAGAATTCTCGGACAGGCTCCTAGAGCGGGATGAATCCAGGCCGAATCGATTTTTCTTCCCGACGCGGTTCGATGTCTGATTCAAGGTATCTGCTGGGTGTGGAGGCCAGCAGAGACGGGGGCACCGTATTCTCTGGACTTGCGTGAGCGGGTTGTAGCGGCGGTTGAGACGGGCAGGATGTCTCGCCATCGAGCTGCGGCACATTTTGGCGTCGCGATCAGCACCGCGATCACCTGGGTGAAGGCGTTTCGGCAGACCGGTAGTCTGGCACCTGGCCAGATGGGCGGCCACCGACCCAAGAAGATCGCAGGTGAGCATCGAGATTGGTTGAATGCGCGGTGTCAGGGCGTCGATTTCACGTTGCGTGGCTTGGTGGCTGAACTTGGCGAGCGCGGCCTGCGGGTCGACTACCGGTCAGTCTGGGAGTTCTCCACACTGAGAAGCTCAGCTTCAAAAAAGCATTGCACGCCAGCGAGCAGGATCGCCCCGACGTCGCGCGCAGACGCGGGCAACGGCAGCGGTATCAGGGGCGAATTGATCCCGCTCGGTTGGTGTTCATCGACGAGACCTGGACCAAGACCAACATGGCACCGCTGCGGGGCTGGACGCCAAAGGGGGAACGCCTGATGGCCAAAGCCCCGTTTGGGCACTGGAACACAATGACTTTTTTGGCCTCCTTGCGTCATGACCGCATCGAAGCGCCCTGGCTTCTCGACGGCCCGATCAACGGCGAACGGTTTCGGGTCTATGTCGAGCAGCTACCGGTTCCGACACTGCTACCAAACGATGTCGTCATCATGGTCAATCTCGGTAGCCACAAGGGACAGGACATCCGCAAAGCCAGCCGGCAGGCCAGCGCAAAACTCCTGCTACTGCCTAAATACTCCCCCGATCTCAACGCCATCGAGCAGGTCTTCGCCAAAATTAAGCAGCTACTTCGTAAGGCAGTCGCCCGAACAAAAGACGCCGTTTGCACGACAATCTCCATGCTCCTCCAAACCTACACACCGCAGGAACGTGCCAATTACTTCAAAAACTCAGGGTATGATCAGACCTAAATTCATCCGGATCTAGCTTAGCAGAATGATTTTATTTACAGAAACTCGGTGCCGGCATCGGGATTCGAGCCATCGACCCCAACCGTAGCAAGGTTGCCATCACCATGAGAGAAGCGTTCGGTATAAGCGGGCCCATGCCCCTGGACCTCTACCCACAGGCAACAAACGTCGGGGGTTCCAAGGGCTTTGCCCTTGACGGGGTGCGGGGCAGCGCCCCGGCCTCCCTACCGAAACTTCGCCAGCCGCCCCACCGGCTTTCCCAGCACCTCATCCTCGCGCATCACCGCCTGCCCGCGCACGATGGTCGCCACCGGCCAGCCGGTCACCTGCATGCCGGCGAACGGCGTCCAGCCGCACGGCGAGGCGATCCAGCTTTCCTCGATCCGCCGCTGCCGGCGCATATCCACCAGGGTGAAATCGGCGTCGTAGCCGGCCGCCAGCCGCCCCTTGCCGACCAGGCCGTAGACCCGCGCCGGCCCGGCGCACATCAGGTCGACCATCCGCGCCAGGCTCAGCCGGCCGGCATTGACGTGGTCCAGCATCACCGGCGCCAGGGTCTGCACCCCGGTCAGCCCGGCGGCGACCTCCGGCCACGGCCGCTCCTTGGCGGCGCGGGAGTGCGGGGCATGGTCGGAGCCGATGGTGTCCGCAGTGCCGTCGCGCACCGCCGCCCAGGCCGCCTCCCAGTGCCGGCGACCACGGATCGGCGGGTTCATCACCCCGTAGCCCTTCAGCGTCTCGTAGGCCTCCGGCGCCACCTGAGTCAGGTGGTTCACCAGCAACTCCACCGAGGCGATGTCGCGGTAGTCCTTCAGGTAGTCCAGTTCCTCGGCGGTGGAGACGTGCAGAATATGCGCCGGCCGGCCGGTCTTGCGGGCCAGCGCCATCAGCCGGCGGGTGCCGAGGAACGCCGCCTCCTCGTCGCGCCATTCCATGTGCCGCGCGTACGGCTCGCCGGATTTGAACAGCTTGCGGCGCGCCTGCAGCCGGTATTCGTCCTCGCTGTGATAGGCGATGGTGCGCCTGCCGGCCCGCATCACCCGCTCCAGGCTCTCGTCGTCCTCCACCATCAGGTCGCCGGTGGAACTGCCGGCGAACACCTTGATGGCGCACACCCCGCGCCCGACTTCCAGGCTGGCCAGATGCGGAATATTGCTGCGGGTGCCGCCGACATACAGCCCCATGTCGCACCAGGCGTTGGCCTCGGCGTAGCCCTGCTTCCAGGCCAGTTGCTCGGCGTCCGTGATCGACGGGCTGGTGTTCGGCATGTCGAACACCGTGGTGATGCCGCCCAGCACCGCCGCCCTGGTGCCGGTCGGGATGCTCTCGACGGCCTTGTCGCCGGGGTCGCGCAGATGCACATGCGGGTCGATCAGGCCGGGCAGCACGTGCAGGCCGGTGGCATCGATGCTCTGTTCGGCGGTGGCGTCGGCGGCCACCCCGAGGGCGGCGATGTGCCCGCCGCGCACCCCCACGCTGGTCTGCTCCATGCCCCAGGGCAGCACGCAGGTGCCACCACGGATCACCAGATCGAAATGCGCGGCCATCATCGGTCCTCCTGCAGCTTGCTCCAAGCGGGCAGTCGCCCGCGTCTGGTGTGGTTCGTTTCCGACAGCAGGCCGCCCGATGCAAGCCCGCTCTCTTGCCAACCGCCCCACGACGGCCAATCTTGAGGCCATGACCAACCCAGCCCCCGCCGCGCATCTGGCCCTGCTCCCCGCCCGCGGGGTGATCGAAGTGGCCGGCGAGGACCGCGTCGCCTTCCTGCAGGGGCTGGTCTCCAACGATGTGGCGCTGGCGGCCCCGGGCGTCGCCATCTGGGCCGCGTTGCTGACCCCGCAGGGCAAATGGCTGGCAGATTTCTTCATCCTGGCCGATGGCGCCCGCCTGCTGCTGGACTGCCAGCGCGATCAAGCGCCGATGCTGGCGCAGAAACTCAGCCGCTTCCGCCTGCGCGCCAAGGTCATCGTGGCCGATGCCTCGGCGGCCTGGCAGGTCCACGCCGCCTGGGGCGCGCCGCCCTCGTTGCCAGATGACGCGGTGGCGGCACCCGACCCGCGCCTGCCCGACGCCGGCTGGCGCATCCTGGCCCCGACGCCGCTACCGGTCAGCGATGATTTCGCCGCCTGGGACCGCCACCGCCTTGGCCTGGGCCTGCCGGATGGCACCCGCGATATGGAAGCCGACAAATCGGTGCTGCTGGAGGCCGGGTTCGACGAGTTGCACGGCGTCTCGTGGACCAAGGGCTGCTATCTAGGGCAGGAACTCACCGCCCGCACCAAGTATCGCGGCCTGATCAAGCGCCGGCTGGTGCCGGTCGCCATCGCGGGACCGCTGCCGCCGCCCGGCACACCGCTGCTGCGCGACGGCGTCGAGGTCGGCACCATGCGCTCGGGCGTCGACGGCATTGGGCTGGCGCAAATCCGCCGCAACGCGCTCGACGCTACCCTCAGTTGCGCCGACGCCACCCTCACCCCGTGCATCCCGGCCTGGATGGCACTGCCGGAGACCACCGCATGAGCGACGGCCCGACGCCGACCCAGGCGCTCGACTGGGAGTCGCGCTACCAGGCCGAAACCGCCCGCTGGGAGCAGGGCTTCGTCAATCCGGCGCTGGCGGCCTTCCTGGCCGACGGCACGCTGTCCCCCGGCCGCATCCTGGTGCCCGGCGCCGGCCGCAGTCCGGAGCCACTGGTATTGGCCCAGGCGGGGTTCGAGGTGATCACATTGGACATCTCCCCCAGCGCCGTGGCGGCGCAGCAGAAACTGCTGGCAGGCACCAGCGGCCGCGCCCTGCTGGCCGACCTGTTCAGCTGGCAGCCGGACCGGCCGCTCGACGCGATCTACGACCAGGCCTGCCTCTGCGCCCTGCCACAGGCGCTGCTGCCCGCCTACGCGGCGCGGCTGGCCGAATGGCTGCGGTCCGGCGGCGTGCTGGTCGAGCTGTTCCTGCAGACCGACAGCGACACCGGCCCGCCATTCCACTGCGACATCAGCCGCATGCGCACGCTGTTCCCCGACACGCTGTGGGCCTGGCCGGCGATGCGCCTGCCGCCGGCTCCCCGCCCCGCCGGCCGCAGCGAACTGCCGACCGCATTGCGGCGGCTCTGAGCAAGCAGCGGCGATGATCGATCCCGGCCTCTATCTCGCCTTCCTCGCCGCCACCGCGCTGCTGATGGCGATACCGGGGCCGAACGTGGCGCTGATCGTCGCGCACAGCGTCACCCACGGCACCAAATTCGGCCTGCTGACGGTGGCCGGCACCAGTGCGGCGATGGTGGTGCAGCTTGCCGTGGTGTGGCTCGGCATGGCGCAACTGCTGGGCGCGCTGGCCGGGGTGTTCGACTGGGTGCGCTGGCTCGGCGTGGCCTATCTGCTGTGGCTCGGGGTGCGGCACTGGCGGGCACCGGTGGTGGACCTGACCCAGGTGCCGCCACAGCCCCGCTCGGCGCCGGCGATCTTCTGGCGCGGCGTGCTGGTGAGCCTCACCAACCCCAAGACCCTGCTGTTCTACGGCGCCTTCTTCCCGCAATTCGTAACCCCCGGAGCCGCCTCGGTCGGCGCGCAAGTGCTGGTTCTGGCCGTGAGTTTTCTGCTGGTGGCACTGCTGCTGGACGGCGCCTGGGCGCTGCTGGCCGGCCGCGCCCGCGGTCTGCTGGCGGCGCATGGCCGGTTGCGCAACCGGGTTTCCGGCGGGCTGCTGGTGGGTGCAGGGGTCGGACTGGCGTTGGCGCGACGGTAGTTCGGTAAAGGCAAGGTCTTCTTTTTGTGAACAAAAAGAAACAAAAAAACTTTTCATCCATTGGAGTGTACGGAGTCTCCGCGACTCCGCCGTTGCAAGGCGGATAAGAGTTTTTTGGTTCTTTTTTGCAAAAAAGAACTGCTTCCTTACGGCAGCGCCGCCGTCGCGGTGATTTCCAGCCGCCAGGCCTTCTCATGCAACTGCGCCTGCACGGTGGCGCGGGCGGGCAGGTGGGCGGGGTCGATCCAGGCGTCCCAGGCGCGGTTCATCGCGGCGAAATCGGCGAGGTCAGCGATAAAGATCTGCACCATCAGCAGGTGCCGCTTGTCGGTGCCGGCCTCGGCCAGCAGGGCGTCGATCTGGCGCAGGATGTCGGCGGTCTGGCCGAAGGCGTCCTGGCTGGCGTCGTCGGCGACCTGGCCGGCCAGGTAGACGGTGTTGCCGTGCACGGTGGCGCCGCACAGGCGGGCTTCGGGTTGCAGGCGGCGGATGGTCATTGCGCGAGTTCCATTAACAGTTTGGCGGTTTCCATCGGCGCGGTGATCATCGCGTCGTGGCCGGTTGCCAGTTCGCGGTAGTTCCAGCGGGTCTGCTCCCGCGCCCAGGCCCGGCAGGCGGCGAGGCTGGCGTAGGCGGGGCGGGTGCAGGCGATATAGGTGCAGGGCAGGCCGTTGCCGACCGGGTTGGCCAGCCGCACCGGAGTGTGGAAGGTGGCGAACGGGTGCGGGGTCAGCAGGTGGTTGACCCGGTCTGCCATCTTGCCGGGGGGCACGCCGAAACTCTCGGCAGGCGGCGGCGGCAGGAACAGGCCATCATGCTGGGCCGCCAGTGCCCGCCGCTCGGCGACCAGTTCGGGCAGCGAGGTGTCGAAGGCGGACTGGCCGTTCTGCACGATGCGGCTGTCCAGATAGATCAACTGACGGATGCGGGCGGGAACGCGGTCCGCCGCGGCGCTGATGGCAATGCCGCCGAAGCTGTGGCCGACCAGCACGGCGTCGGAGATTTCCCCGTAGCGGAGATGTTCGACCAGATCGGCAATGAAGGTCTCGATGGTGATCAAGGGGCTGAGCAGATGGCGGCGCTCGCCGAGCCCGGTCTGGGTGGGGGTGGTGACGCGGTGGCCGCTCAGGCGCAACGCGTGCGCCACCTCCCGCCAGCACCAGGCGCCATGAAAGGCGCCGTGCAACAGGACGAAATTTCGTGATGCCATGGTGCCCTCCGCTGGTACGGCCGAATTCTGCGTGCGGGGTGACCAGGAGGCAAGAGGGTCGCGCTCGCGGCGGACGCTATCCCGCGGCCTGCGCCGCCCCGTCCAGGCCGAATTCGCGGGCCAACAGGGTGTAGCTCCGGCGGCGGGCTTCGGGATCGTGGGTGGCGGTGAGGATGGCGACTTCCTCGACCTCCAGTTCGGCGGCCAGATGGCGCAGCTTGGCGGCGACGACGTCCGGGGTGCCGTGGATGGCGCGGGCGCGGATGGCCTCCATCCGGGCGCGGTCGGAATCGCTGTAGGTCTCGGCCGCCACTTCGGCCGGCGAGGGTAGGGCTGCGAAGATGCCACGGTCGCGCCACAGCTTGGCCAGCACGCGGCTGGAGACCAGATGCTCGGCTTCGGCCTGGGTCTCGGCGGCGACCGCCCAGACGCAGACCGCGCCATGCGGTTTCGGGTGGCGCTCGCTGGGGCGGTAGCCGTCGCGATAGAGCGCCAGCGCCTGGGCGCAGCCGGCGCCGTCGGTGATGAAATGGGCGAAGCAGTACGGCAGGCCGAAATGGGCTGCGACCTGGGCGCCGTAGTCGGAACTGCCGAGAATCCAGACCTCCGGATTATGCGGGCCGCGCGGCTGGGCGGTGATGCTGCGGAACGGGTGGCGCTCGACCAGCGGTTCGCCGGACAGCCACGCCAGCAGGTCACGGATATCGGCCGGGAAACGGTCGGCGGCGGTGGCGGCGTTGGGGTTCAGCGCGTGGGCGGTCAGGCCGTCCGAGCCGGGGGCGCGGCCGAGGCCGAGATCGATGCGGTCCGGCGCGATGGCGTCCAGCACGCGGAACTGCTCGGCGACCTTCAGCGCGGAATAATGCGGCAGCATGACGCCGGCGCTGCCGACACGGATGCGGCTGGTGGTCGCGGCGATGGCGGCGATCAGGATTTCCGGCGCCGAACCGGCGATCGAGGCGGAGTTGTGGTGCTCGGCGACCCAGTAGCGGTGGTAGCCCAGCGCCTCGGCATGGCGGGCCAGCGCCAGGCTCTCGCGGATCGAGGCGTCCGGCGAGCGGCCGGAGATGACGGTGGACTGGTCGAGCACGGACAGGCGCATGGCGGTCTCCTCGAAATCCGCTCAGGGGGGCGCTGGGCGGGTTGGGGGCAGGCGAAGGAAGCAGATTCACATGGAGATGGGGTGGCGGGGAGAAGCAAGAAAGGAATGGTTATGTGGCATACCTATCATGCGTCATACCTTTCTTCTCCCGGCCTCCGTGTGGGTTTTGTCTCAGAAGCTCACATGGCCGAAGATGGCGTGCAGGATGGCGTAGAGCAGGCCGCCGACCAGGAAGCCGACCAGGGTGCCGTTGATGCGGACATATTGCAGGTCGGGCCCGATGCGCAGTTCCAGTCGGTCGGTGATGGTGCGGGCGTCCCAGCCGGCGACGGTGGCAGCGATGAAATCGGCCAGCTGAGTCTGCGCGGAGGGCAGCAGACCGCCGAGCGCGCCCTGGGCGGCGGATTGCAGGCGGGCATGGGCGGCGGGGTCGCTCTGCAGCAGCAGGCCGAGATTGGCCAGCGAGTCCTGTAAAAAGGCGACGGTGCGGCCGTTGGGGCGGGCGGCGTCGGCCTCCATCGCCAGGCGGACCCGCGACCAGACATCCCAGAACCAGACCCGCACCGTCTCGTGGCCGAGCACCTGGCCGACGGCGCGGCCCATTTCGGCGGCGCGGGCCGGGTCGCGCTCCATGGCGGAAATCTCGCGGGCCATCCACTCATCGAATGCGGCGCGCAGTTCGCTGCCATTGGCCTCGGTCTTTTCCAGCTCGGCATTGATCACCGCCAGCGCCCGGCGGGCGACGGTGGCGCCAAGCGCCCAGCCGACCAGCCGGCCGCCCTGCTCGCGCACCCGCTCCTCGATGGCGCGTTGCAGGGCGTCCTCGCGGCTGGCCAGCAGGCCCTTCAACTGGCCCAGCACGTAGCCAAACACTTCCTGGTGGCGACCGCCGGCCATCAACTGGCGCAACGCGCGGGCCACCACGCGGCCGGCTTCCGGGCCGCCGAGCATGCGCGGCAGCAGGCGGGTGAGCAGGCGGCGGGCGCGGCCGTCCTCCACCGTGGCAAGGATGCGGGGCAACAGGGCGGCGAGCGTCTCGGCGGCGGGGCGGGCGGTGGCGGGGTCGGCGAGGTACCGGGCGAGGATGCCGGCGAGGTCCAGCTTGGCCATCGCGCGGGACAGGTCCTCGGCGGTGAACACGTGGTTGGCGACGAAGCGGCCCAGCGCGCGGCCAAGCCGGGCCTTCTGCGCCGGGATGATCGCGGTGTGCGGGATCGGCAGGCCGAGCGGGTGGCGGAACAGCGCGGTGATGGCGAACCAGTCGGCGATGCCGCCGACCACGCCGGCCTTGGCGGCGGCCTGCAGCACCTCGGTCCAGACGCCGGGCGTCATCCAGAAGGTGGCAACCGTGAGCACAGCCATCATCAGCAGCAGGCCGGTGGCGAAGGCGCGATGGCGGGCCAGGTTGCGGCGGGCGTCGCGGTCGGGGTCGGGGGGGCGCGCGAGTGACGTCATTGCATGGCAGGCTATCACGCGGTTCGGCTTTACCGGCAAGGGGGGGTGACGTTATAGTATAACAATGCATGATCCATTGTCGTTGGGTTCTGGGCTGGGCAACCGGATGGCGCTGGCGGCGGCGCTGGTCGGGCTGATCTGGCTCGGGGTGTGGTGGGCGCTGTGACGCCTCCTCCGTTGGTTCTGACCGACCTAACCTGCCTGCACCAGCGGCGGCCGGCGGTGCATCACCTGTCCGGCAGTTTCGCGCCGGGCAGCCTGACCGCGGTGGTAGGGCCGAACGGCGCCGGCAAATCGACGCTGCTGCGGGCGATCGCCGGGCTGCATGACGGGATCGAGGGGCGGATCGATCGCGGTGGGCTGCGGGCGGCGGATATCGCGCTGCTGCCGCAGCTTGGGGGGTTGGATCGGAGTTTCCCGATCGCCTGCGCCGACGTGGTGGCCAGCGGCGCGCTGGCGCGTCTGGGGGCGTTCCGCCGGCTGCCGGCGGCGACCGGGGCGCGGGTGGACGACGCGCTGGCGGCAGTCGGGATGGCCGGGTTCGGGCGGCGGCTGATCGGCAGCCTGTCGGCCGGGCAGTTCCAGCGAGTGCTGTTCGCGCGGCTGATGCTGCAGGACGCGCCGGTGCTGCTGCTGGACGAGCCGACCGCTTCGGTGGACGCACGGACGGCGGCCGATCTGCTGCGGATCATCGAAGGTTGGCATCGCGAGGGGCGGACGGTGGTGGCGGTGCTGCACGACCTCGACCTGGTGAGCCGGGCGTTTCCGGACACGCTGCTGCTGGCGCGCGACCTGGTGGCCTGGGGGCCTACCGCGCGCGCCTTCACCCCGGAGACCCGGCTGCGGGCGCGGCTGGTGGCCGAGGCCTGGGCGGAGCAGCCGGAACTCTGCGCCCGGGAAACCCAGATCGGGGCGGCGGCGTGATGAGGCCGAACCTCAAGGCGCTGGTGAGGCCGGCCAGCAAGGCAGAATCACAAAGAGACGTAGAGGCGGAGAGCAGCAAGGCACCGGGGTGCGGGTCGGCACATCTCTTCGCCTCTACGTCTCTTTGTGACTCTTCGCTGGCTTGCCGATGATCCACACGCTGCTGTTCGAGCCGTTCGGCATGGCGTTCATGCGCCGGGCGCTGGCGGGCTGCGTGGCGCTGTCGCTGGCCGGGCCGCCGTTGGGGGTGCTGCTGGTGCTGCGACGGATGAGCCTGACCAGCGACGTGCTGCAGCATGGGATTCTGCCGGGGATTGCGCTGGGGGCGCTGTTCGGCGGGCTGTCGCTGTGGGCGATGGGGCTGGGCGGGTTTCTCGCCGGGCTGGCGGTGGCGCTGCTGGCCGGCTGGCTGGCGCGGGCGACCGATGGGCGGGAGGATGCACAGTTCGCCGGGGTGTATCTGATCGCGCTGGCCGCCGGGGTGGCGATCGTCTCGGTAACGCGCGGGATTGACCTCGCGCATCTGCTGTTCGGCAGCGTGCTGGCGGTGGATGATACCGCGCTGCTGCTGATGGCCGGCGTGGCCAGCGTGGCGCTGCTGGGGCTGGCGGCGATCTGGCGACCGCTGGTGCTGGAGAGTTTCGACGCCGGGTTCATGCGGGCGATCGGCGGGCGTGGCGGCGCGTGGCACCTGGCGTTCATGGCGCTGGTGGTGCTGTGCGTGGTGGGCGGGTTCGCCGCACTCGGCACGCTGATGTCGATCGGCCTGATGATGCTGCCGGCGGTGGCGGCGCGGCACTGGGCGGCGGAACTGGCCGGGCAGGTCTATGTCTCGGTGGGGCTGGCGCTGCTGGCCTCGGTGGGCGGGCTGCTGCTGTCGTATCACGGCAATATCCCGGCGGGGCCGGCGATCGTGCTGACGGCCGGTGGGCTATGGGTGGCGAGCCTGCTGGCAGGGCGGTGGCATAGCCTGGCGGCGTCGGTGCTGCGGCGGGGGCATTATCAGGGGTAGGCCTTGTTTTTGTGAACAAAAACAAGCTTTTTCATCCGCCTTGCAACGGCAGTGAGGTGGAAACACCGGCGCTTCCACCCCACTGCCGTTGCAAGGCGGATAGAAAGTTTTTTGGTTCTTTTTTGCAAAAAAGAACTTCTTGCTTGCTTACCCCCCGGCCATCTTGCAGGCGTGCTCCGACATCGGCCGGAACGCATCTTCGGCCGGCGTGGTGGCGACGACGTTGAACACGTCCCAGGGCTGCTTGCTCTCGGCCGGCTTCTTGGCCTGCAGCAGGAACACCGGGGTGATGAAGCGGCCATCCGGGCGGATCTGCTGCTTGCCGAAGCAGTCGTCGTCGGTCGGCATCGCCTTCATCGCGGCGATCGCGGCGCGGCCGGATTTGCGGGCTTCCGCCACGCCGAGCTTGGTGACCGCCTTCAGATAGTGGGTGACGCCGGCGTAGCAGCTGGCGTGCAGGCTGCTCGGGTAGTTGGTCGGCGTCTTCGGCAGGAAGCGCTTGGTGAAAGCGCGGGTGCGGTCGTTGGCGTCCCAGTAGAAGGTGTTGGAGACCAGCAGGCCCTGCGCCGTCGCCAGGCCCATCGAGTGGATTTCGGTGACGAAGCCGAGCAGGGCGGCGATGCGCATGCCGCTGTTGGTCAGGCCGAATTCATGCGCCTGCTTGACCAGGTTCTCCATGTCGCCGCCGGTGGCGCACAGCCCGAGCACCTTGGCGCCGGAAGCCTGGGCGGACAGCAGGTAGGAGGAGAAATCGGTGGTGCCGGGGAACGGGTAGCGCGCGGCGCCCATCACCTTGCCGCCGCCCTTGGTCACCAGATCGGTGATATCGCCTTGCAGCGCGTGGCCGAAGGTGTAGTCGGCCACCACCAGGAACCAGCTGTCGCCGCCCTGCTTCATCACCGCGTTGCCGGTGGAGTGCGAAAAGCACCAGGTGTCGGGCGCGAAATGCACGGTGTTGGGGCTGCAATACTTGCCGGTGAGGTCGGCCGAGGCGGCGCCGGTGATCAGTTCCGCCTTGTCCTTCTCGACGGCGATGGTGCGCACCGCCAGCGCGATGGCGGTGTTGTTGAGGTCGGCGACCGCATCGACGCCGTCGCGGTCGAACCACTGCCGGGCAACGGCGGAGGCCACATCCGGCTTCTGCTGATGATCGGCGGCGACGATCTCGACCTTGAAGCCGTGCTGGCTGGGGTTGAAGTCCTCCACCGCCTGATGCGCCGCCAGCACTGTGGTGGGGCCGGAATTATCACGGTACTGGCCCGAGAGGTCGGTGAGCACGCCGATGCGGATGACCGGGTCGGCGGCGCGGGCGCGATAGAACGGTGTCGCGGTGGCGAGGGCGGCGCCGGCGAGCAGCTGGCGGCGGGAAATCGGCATGGCGGTCATCCTGCGGGGGTTACTGCGGAACGCCCGAGAACCGCCCCCGATCGGCCCTGCGCCCCCGTTGCGTGACCAATTGTGTCGGCCGCGTCAAGCCACCCCCGGGCTGGCTGCCGGGTTCAGCGGCGGTCGACCGTGCAGGCGCCGCCGCCGGCGCAGGCGAGGTAGAGGAAGACGAAGCAGAACAGGATCGCCGCCTCGCCGCCGTTCAGGATCGGGTAGAAGCCGCGCGGCGCATGGGCGATGAAATAGGCGGCCGCCGTCTCACCGGAGAGGATGAAGGCGACCAGCCGGGTGCGGAAGCCAACCAGCAGCAGCAGACCGCCGACGGTCTCGACGATCGAGGCCAGCCCCATCAGCGAGAGGAGATGCAAGCCCTTCGGCATGGCGCCAGGAAAGCCGATCAGCTTGCTCAGCCCGTGCTCCAGCATGAGCAGTGCGGCGACGATACGCAACAGGGCCAGCGCGTACGGCGCCAGCCCGTTCAGTCGGGCCTCGATTCGAGCCACGGTTCAGCCTCCGGTAACACTCATGTGGCGGCCGACGGCGGGCTTGCCGTGGCGGCGGTCGATGACGAAATCATGGCCCTTCGGCTTGCGGGCGATAGCGGCGTGGATCGCCTCGTCGATATCATCCTCGCTGGCGCCGGCGCGCAGCAGGGTGCGGAAATCGGCGGAATCGTCCTGGCCGAGGCACATATACAGCGTGCCGGTGCAGGTCAACCGCACCCGGTTGCAGCTTTCGCAGAAGTTGTGCGTCATCGGCGTGATGAAGCCGATCCGCCGGCCGGTTTCGGCGACGTTGTAGTAGCGGGCCGGGCCACCGGTGGCGTAGTCGGTATCTTCCAGGGTCCAGGTTTTGCGCAGGCGCGAGCGGACCATCGACAGCGGCAGGTACTGGTCGGTGCGGTCGGCGTCGATCTCGCCCATCGGCATGGTCTCGATCAGGCAGAGGTCGAAGCCGTGCTCGCCGCACCAGGTCAGCATGCGGTCGTATTCGTCCTCGTTGAAGCCCTTCAGCGCCACGGCGTTGATCTTGATCGCGAGGCCCGCGGCGCGGGCGGCGAAAATGCCATCCAGCGTCTTGTCGATCTTGCCCCAGCGGGTGATCGCGGTGAACTTGCCGGGGTCGAGCGTGTCGAGGCTGACATTGATCCGCTTGACGCCGGCGGCGGCCAGCGCCTCGGCATGCTTGGCCAATTGGGTGCCGTTGGTGGTGACCGTCAGTTCGTTGAGGCCGTGGCCGAGCCGGGCGCCCAGGCCGGCAACCAGTTTCATCACGTCGCGGCGGACCAGCGGCTCACCGCCAGTGATGCGGATCTTGTTGGTGCCGAGGCGGATGAAGGCGGCGCAGAGCCGCTCCAACTCCTCCAGCGAGAGGATTTGCGCCTTCGGCAGGAAGGTCATGTCCTCGGCCATGCAGTAGGCACAGCGGAGGTCGCAGCGGTCGGTGACCGAAACGCGCAAATAAGTGATCGTGCGGCCGAACGGATCAATCATCTCGAGGTTGTACTCCAGCGTATATAACGCAATCTCGTGCCTCCGGGTGATCCGCGCAAGGGTGCCACCCGTATACCAGCCGTCAGCCGTCGATCGGTTCGAGGATCGCCACCTCGGTATTTACGAGAATTTTGCCCGCATGTTCGAAGTTTACCGTCACCCGGTGGCCAATCACCGACTGCACCTGCCCGTCTCCCCAGTCGGGCTGGTTCGGCAACCGCACCCACATCCCCGGCTCAAGCATCTGCGCCATTGCGGCCCTATTCCAGGCGAAACCGGCGTAATTCGTTGCAGAAGACGTCCAGATAGCCCGACCGATCCTGCTTTACAGCCCGATTCTTCTCGCCATAAAATTCTCGTTAATTTTACGTTCCACTGTCGCGCGCCACGGTCGCCCGACAGAGTCGCCGCACCGCGTGCCGACGGCCCTATGTCTACGCCCGCATTTCTAGGATGAAAACCCCCATGCACCTTGCGGAATTACTCGCCACCCGGATCTGCCACGACCTCAGCGGTCCGCTGAACACCCTGATGGCGGCGCTGGAGATGGCCAACGAGGACCCTGACGGCGCCGCCGAGGTGCTGCCGGTGGCCGGCGATGCCTCGGTGGTGCTGGGGCAGCGGCTGCGACTGCTGCGGGTTGCCTGGGGCGGCGGCGGCGGGCCGATGACGATCGACGAGATCGCCGCCCTGGCCGCCGGGCTGCCGGGGCGCAACCTGCGGCTGGATTTCGGCGAACTGCATGCCGAGCGGCAGTTCTCGGCGCCGGCTGCCCGGCTGGTGCTGAACGCGCTGATGCTGGCGGCCGAGGCGTTGCCCGGCGGCGGCGCGATCCAGCTTTCCGGCGACAGCCAGCGCCAGGTGATGCTGCAGCTCAGCGGCAACAGCGCCGGCTGGCCGCCCGGCTTCATCGGCTTCCTCGCCGACCCGCAGGCCGCCGAACGGGCGCTGGAGCAGGCCGGCGGCGCCACCGCCCGCACCCTGCAGGGCCCGCTGCTGGCCTTGCTGGCGCAAAACCTCGGCCTGCGCATCTCGGTCCTGCTGGGCGCCGGGGTGGAAGCGGCGCCGCCGCTGCTGCTGGATCTGCAACCAGTCGGCTGAATCGCCGGCACCTTTACCGTTTGTTTGCCCGCCCACCGCACCATGCCTCCCCGGCCCCGCGCATCTCGCGGTGGTGACGCCGGAGCACGGAGCGCGCGATGGACGACCTGCTGGCGGATTTCCTCACCGAAACCGATGAAAGCCTGGCCGAACTGGATGTCGCCCTGGTGAAACTGGAGCGCAGCCCCGGCGACGAGGCGACGCTGGCGCTGATCTTCCGCATGGTCCACACCATCAAGGGCACCTGCGGCTTTCTCGGCCTGCCGCGGCTGGAGCGCGTGGCGCATGCCGCCGAGAGCGTGCTCGGCCGGGTGCGCGACCGCAAGCTGACCGTCACCGCGGAGATCGTCACCCAGGTGCTGGAGGCGCTCGATCGGATCAAGGCGATCCTGGCCGGGCTGCGCGCCGATGGCGCCGAGCCGGCCGGCGACGACGCGGGATTGATCGACGCGCTGGACGCCATCGCCGAGCGCCGCGCCCGCCGTGCGCCGCCGGCGGATGCGCCACCAGCCGAGCCGGCGGCGGTGGAGCCCGCCGCCACGGCTGAGGCAGCCGCCGGGAGCCAGACCATCCGCGTCGGCGTCGACGTGCTGGAAGACCTGATGACGCTGGTCAGCGAACTGGTGCTGACCCGCAACCAGCTGCTGCAACTGGCCCGGACCGAGGGCAACCCGGCCTTCACGGTGCCGCTGCAACGCCTGTCGCACATCACCTCCGATTTGCAGGAAGGGGTGGTGAAGACGCGGATGCAACCGATCGGCAATGCCTGGAACAAGCTGCCGCGGCTGGTGCGCGACCTGGCCCGCGATCTCGGCAAGCGGATCGAACTCGCCATGCTGGGGGCCGAGACCGAACTCGACCGCCAGGTGCTGGAACTGATCAAGGATCCGCTGACCCATATGGTGCGCAACTGCGCCGACCACGGGCTGGAGACGACCGAGGCGCGCCGTGCCGCCGGCAAGCCGGAAGCCGGGCGGATCACGCTGAACGCCTATCACCAGGGCGGCCATATCCTGATCGAGATCGCCGATGACGGCGCCGGGCTGCCGACCGCGAAAATCCGCGCCAAGGCGATCAGCCTCGGCTTCGCCACCGAGGGCGAACTGGCGGCGATGACCGAGGCGCAGATCCAGCGGTTCATCCTGCGGCCCGGCTTCTCCACCGCCGCCGCGGTGACCGCCGTCTCCGGCCGTGGCGTCGGGATGGACGTGGTGAAATCCAATATCGAGCGGATCGGCGGCACCATCGAGCTGAAGAGCGTCGCCGGCCAGGGCACCACGGTGACGGTGAAAATCCCACTGACCCTGGCGATCGTCTCGGCGCTGATCGTAGAGGCCGGCGGCGAGCGCTTCGCGATCCCGCAGATCAGCGTGGTGGAACTGGTGCGGGCCCGTACCGCAGCGTCCGGGAATGCCGGCGAATCCAGCGTGATCGAGCGGATCAACGACACCCCGGTGCTGCGGCTGCGCGACCGGCTGCTGCCGCTGGTCAGCCTGACCGGGCTGCTGCGGCTGGAGGATGCCGCCGAGGCGCAGCCGGGTGACGCCGCCTATATCGTCGTCACCCAGGTTGGGGCCACCACGCTCGGCATCATCGTCGACCGGGTGTTCGACACCGAGGAGATCGTGGTCAAGCCGGTGGCGCCGATCCTGCGGCACATCACCATGTTCAGCGGCAACACCATCCTCGGCGACGGCTCGGTGATCATGATCCTCGACCCCAACGGCATCGCGCGGGCCACCGGGGTGGGGGTCGGCGGCGGCGACCCGCGCGCCGCCCGGCGTGAGGCGCCGCTTGCCGGCCCGGTGTTACGCGAGGCCGACAGCCGCAGCGCGATGCTGCTGTTCCGTGCCGGCGGCGGGGCGCCACTGGCGGTGCCGCTGGCGCTGGTGGCGCGGCTGGAGGACATTCCCCGCGCGCGCATCGAAACCTCGGCCGGCCGCCCGGTCACCCAGTATCGCGGCCAGTTGATGCCGCTGGTGCCGCTGTCGGGCGCGCTGGATGCCGATCGCGCGCGGTTCGCGGTGCTGGTGTTCAGCGACGATACCGAAGGCGGGCCGGGCCGCTCGATGGGGCTGGTGGTGGACGAGATCGTCGATGTGGTCGAGGACCGGCTGCACATGCAGCTGGGCGGTGCGCGGCCCGGGCTGCTTGGCACCGCGATCATCAATGGCGCCGCCACCGACGTGATCGACATCGGCCATTACCTGACGCTGGCGTTCGGCGACTGGTTCCAGGCCGCCGGGCCGGTGGCGGTGGCGGCGGATGTGCTGGTGGTCGACGATAGCGGCTTCTTCCGCCAGATGCTGGCGCCGGCGATCGAGGCGGCCGGCTACCGGGTGACCGCGGTTGCCAGCGCCGCCGAGGCACTGGCGCGGCGCGATGCCGGGGAGATGTTCGCGGCGATCGTCTCGGATGTCGCCATGCCGGGGATCGACGGCATCGAGATGGTGCGCCGCATCCGCGCCGGCGGCCCCTGGGTGGCGCTGCCGGTGATCGCACTGACCGGCCAGGCCGAACCCGCCGATATCGCTCGCGGGCGGGCCGCCGGCTTCACCGATTACGTCGCCAAGTCGGAGCGCGACGCGCTGCTGGCCAGCCTGCGGCAATGCCTGGGCCAGGGTGCGCGGCACCTCGGCCTGGCCGCCTGAGGAGGATGCGATGAGAGACACGCTGGAACGGCCCCAGGGCACCTCCGAACGCGCCGCCGAGACTGGCGGGGAGGCGCATACCTTCGTCACCCTCACGCTGGCCGACCAGCTTTGCGGGGTGCCGGTGCTGGCGGTGCGCGACATCCTCGCCGAGCAGACGATCACCCGTATTCCACTGGCGCCGCCGGAGATCGCCGGCAGCCTCAACCTGCGTGGCCGCATCGTCACCGCGATCGACCTGCGCCGGCGGCTGAACCTGCCACCCGCACCCGCCGGGCTGGCGCGGATGTCGGTGGTGGCCGAGCAGGGTGGCGAGCTCTACGCGCTGCTGGTCGATCAGGTCAGCGAGGTGCTGCGCCTGCCGGCCGCCGCCTGCGAGGCCAACCCGCCGACCCTGGCGCCGGACTGGGCGGCCTACAGCGCCGCCATCTATCGGCTGCAGGGGCGGCTGCTGGTGGTGCTGGATGTGGCGCAACTGCTGGCGCTGGCGCCAGTGGCATGAGCGCCGCACCGCTTTGCCTAGTGGTGCCAGTCTGCCTGGTCGTCGATGACAGCCGGGTGGTGCGCAAGGTGGCGCGGCGCATCCTGGAAGGGCATGGCTTCGCGGTGCAGGAGGCGGAAGATGGCAGCCTGGCGCTGGCCGCCTGCCGGGCGCGGCTGCCGGATTGCGTGCTGCTGGACTGGAACATGCCGGTGATGAACGGCCTCGAGTTCCTGCGCGCGCTGCGAGCCGAATTCGGGCCGGACAAGCCGCCGGTGCTGTTCTGCACCACCGAGAACGAGTTGCATTTCATCGAGCAGGCCATCACCGCCGGCGCCCAGGAATTCATCATGAAGCCGTTTGACGAGGACATCCTGGTGGGCAAGTTCGCCCAGGTCGGGCTGCTGTGATGGGACCGGCGCGGGTGATGCTGTGCGACGACAGCGCGGTGATCCGTGGCGCGCTGACCCGCATGCTGGAGGCCGACCCCGGGGTGCGGGTGGTCGCCCGCGCCGCCAACGGGCAGGCGGCGCTGGACGAGCTGGCGCGGCTGGCGCGATCCGGCCAGGCGGTGGATGTGCTGGTGCTGGATATCGAAATGCCAGTGATGGACGGCATCACCGCCCTGCCGCTGCTGCTGCGCGCCGATCCCGGCCTGCGGGTGGTGATGGCCAGCACGCTGACCACGCGCGGCGCAGAGATCGCCATGCAGGCGCTGCGGCTGGGGGCGTCCGATTATCTGCCGAAACCCTCCACCCAGGCGATCGGCGACGACAGTTTTCGCCGCGAATTGCTGGCCAAGGTGCTCGGATTGGCCCGGTTGCGGCGCGGCCCCGTCGCCCTGCTGCCGACCTCCGTCCGCCCCGCCGCGCTGGTCTGCCGCGGTGGCATGCGGCAACCGGCGCGGCTGCTGGCGATCGGCAGTTCCACCGGCGGACCGCAGGCGCTGTCCGCGTTGGTGAAGGCGCTCGGCCCGGCGCTCGGCGTGCCGGTGGTGCTGACCCAGCACATGCCGGCAACCTTCACCGCATTGCTGGCCGACCATCTCGCCCGCCTCGGCGCGATGCCATGCGCCGAGGCCGGCGATGGCGAGGTGCTGGCGGCCGGGCGGATTTATCTGGCGCCGGGCGATCACCACCTGCTGATCGAGGGCGGCGCCACCGCGCTGCGTGCACGCATCACCCGCGACCCGCCGGAAAACTACTGCCGCCCGGCGGTCGACCCGATGCTGCGCAGCGCCGCTATTGCCTGCGCCGGGCGGGTGCTGGTGGTGATGCTGACCGGCATGGGCCATGACGGCCTGGCCGGCACCCAGGCGGTGGTGGATGCCGGCGGTGCGGCGATCGCCCAGGACGAGGCGACCAGCGTGGTCTGGGGGATGCCAGGTGCCATTGCCAAGGCCGGGCTATGCCAGCATGTGCTGCCATTGCCGGCCATCGGCCCGAAGGTGCTGTCGCTGCTCGCCGGGGCGCACAGCCCGGCGCGGGCGATGGCATGACGCCGCAGAATTTCGCCGCCCTTGCCGCCCTGCTGCATGCCGGCTCCGGCCTGGTGGTGGGGCCGGACAAGCTGTATCTGCTGGAAACCCGGCTGGCGCCGATCCTGCGGCAGCACGGGCTGCGCGATCTCGACGCGCTGGTGGAGCGCCTGCGCGGGCCGTTCACCGGCCGAATGGCGCTCGAATCCGCGGTCATCGAGGCGTTGACCACCAACGAAAGCTCGTTTTTCCGCGACGACAAGCCGTTCGCGCATGTCCGCGGCACTGCACTGCCCCGGCTGCACGCCAGCCGGCCCGCCGGTGCGCGGCTGCGCATCTGGTCGGCCGCCGCCAGTTCCGGGCAGGAGGCCTATTCGCTGGCGATGCTGCTGGCAGAGTGCCGCGCGACGCTGGCCGGCCGCAGCGTCGAGATTCTCGGCACCGACCTGTCGCGCGAGCACCTGGCCCGCGCCCGGGCCGGGCTGTACACCCAGTTCGAGGTGCAGCGCGGGCTGCCGATGCAGTATCTGGTCAGGTATTTCGCCAAGGAGGGCGCCAACTGGCGGATCGCCGAGGCCATCCGCGCGATGGCCAGCTTCCGCGAGTGGAACCTGCTGGCCGATCCGCGCCCGCTCGGGGTGTTCGACCTGGTGTTCTGCCGCAATGTGCTGATCTATTTCGACCAGCCGACCAAGAAGCGGGTGCTGGATGGCATCGCGCGGCAGATGGCGCCGGATGGGCTGCTCTATCTCGGCGGCGCCGAGACGGTGATCGGACTGACCACCAGTTTCGCCGCGGTGCCCGGGGGGCGAGGCGTGTATGAACTGGCGCGGGCGCCGGCGATGGCGAAATGATGCCGCGGCGGTGCTACGCCGCGCGGCCGTAATACAGCGTCACCGTGTGGGTCGCCTCAGCGAAGAACAGCCAGCGCTCGGCGAACAGACCGAGCAGCGCCAGCACTGCCGCCGCCACCGCCAGCAGCACCCCCGCCGCGCTGCCGACCGCGAGGCCGACCGTCAACGCCACCAGTAGCAGCGCCGCCGGCACAATGAAGCCGATCACCAGCGCGATCTGGCGCAGCCTGGTGGCGTGCTTGCGGCCGATGCGGAAGCCCATCTCCTTCAACAGGTAGTTATCCTCGGTGTGCGGCGATTCCAGCATCCGAACCTTGCCCAGCCCGCCAAGCCCGGTGGCGCTCTCGATGGTGCTGGTGGCCGGCGCGCGGTCAATGAAGCGCCAGTAGCGCAGCTTGGCGAACAGCCCGGACATCGCCAGCAGCATCGCCAGCAGGCCGGGGGTTTCCGCCGGCCCGCCAAACAATGCGGCCAGCGCGGTGAGGCAGGCGGCACCGCTGAACGCCGCGAACAGCAAGTAGTTGCGCGTCACCAGCGGCGAAGACCATTGCCGAATCGGTTTCAGCGAGGCGTAGATCATGCCGGTGCAATAGACCGTCACCACCGCCATCACCGCGGTGGCGATGCCGAACGCCGCCGTGGTGCCGGCGGTGGGACCGCCTGTCGCCCAGGCAACGGCGAACAGCAGCGCCGGCACATAGGCGACCACCGAAGCCACGCCCTCGCGCGACAACCAGGAGGTGCGCCACTGCGAGAACGCCCGCCACGCCCGCTCCGGCCGGCCAAGATGCAGCATCGACGACAGCAGGCCGGCAGTGATCAGCGCCAGCGCGATGGCAATGCTCACCAACCCGAAGGCGACGCTCTGCGGCAACAGCCCGGCCGGGCCGAGCAGGCCGAGCAGCGCCAGCATGCCGTAGCCGGCGCCCGAGGCGGTGGTGAAGAAAATGACGGAGAAGGCGGGGTTCATCGCGGCGATCCTGCAGGCGGGGAAGGAAGCACTTCTTTTTGTGAACAAAAAGAAGCAAAAAAACTTTTTATCCATCGGAGTGTACGGAGTTTCCGCACCTCCGCTGTTGCAAGGCGAATAAAAATTTTTTGGTTCTTTTTTATAAAAAAGAACATTCTTGTTTAGCGCGACAACGCCCGATCCACCCACGACAGCAGCCGCCCGGCAACCCCGCCGGTCGCTTCGGTGGGGCGCGGCAACGGCGGCGGCGACAGCGTGGCGCGGGGGCGGGGTGGAAGGTATTTGTTCACCGGGCCGTAGCCCATCTCGGGCATCAGGTCGAAGCCACCGCGCTCGGCCACCAGGCGCGACACGTCGCTGTTGGGGTCGCCGAGGTCGCCGAAGTGGCGTGCGCTGGCCGGGCAGGTGGAGACGCAGGCCGGGGTGCGCTCGTGCTCGGGCAGGTTCTGGTTGTAGATGCGGTCGATGCACATGGTGCATTTCTTCATCACCCCGACATCCTCGTCGTACTCCCGCGCGCCATACGGGCAGGCCCAGGAGCACAGCTTGCAACCGATGCAGGAGTCGGCGTTGACCAGCACGATGCCGTCCTCGGCGCGCTTGTAGCTGGCGCCGGTGGGACAGACGGTGACGCAGGCCGGCGTTTCGCAGTGCAGGCAGGAGCGCGGGAAGTTCACCGTGCGCGCCTCGGTGCCGGTGCCGGCCTCGTAGCTGTGAATGCGGTTGAACCAGACGCCGTTCGGCTTGCCGCCGTATGGGTCGAGGTCGGTCAGCGGTGCGGAGTGGCCGGAGGTGTTCCACTCCTTGCAGTTCACCGCGCAGGCATGGCAGCCGACGCAGGTGTCGAGATCGATCACCAGGCCGAGTTTGGTGGCACCCGGAACAGGTTGCGGCAGGCTGGTCATGTGCTGGCACTCTTGCTGGCGTTGTAGCGCAGGATGTCCGGCGCGGGCTTCATGCCCTTCGGCTGGTGCAGTAGCGCCGGGCGGGGGACGGTTTCGGCCGCCTCGCCCGGGGCTGCCTTCTCGATGCGGACGCGGGCGTCGTACCAGGCCGCCTGGCCGGTCAGCGGGTCGGCATTCAACCGCTGGCCGCTCTCGTCCGGCGGCAGGAACACCGACATCACGTGGTTGAGCAGGAAGGCCTCGCGCGATTCGGCGGCGTCCTCGCCCAGCGCCCAGGCCCCTGCCCGCTTGCCAATGGCGTTCCAGGTCCAGACCGTGCCAGGGTTCACCCCGTCCATCAGCCGCACCTGCACCTTCACCCGGCCGTTGCGACTGATCACCCAGGCCCAGTCCTCATCCACCAGCCCCAACCCGGTAGCGGTGGCGTGGTGCACGAACAGCACGTTATGGCCGTGGATCTGCCGCAGCCAGGCGTTCTGCGAGTGCCAGGAATGGTACATCGCTGCCGGCCGCTGGGTGACCGCGTGCAGCGGATAGGCGGCGGCATCGGCCATCGCCTCCTCCAGCGGGGGATACCAGATCGGCAGCGGGTCGAAATAGCGCTCGGTGCGGGCGCGCAGCCGGTCGGGCGGCTGCACCTTGCCGTGGCCCTGGGCGGCGAGCCGGAATTTGGCCAGCGGCTCGCTGTACAGTTGCATGACGATCTGCTCCGGCGCGCCGATCATGCCGAGCCTGGTCGCGGTCTCCAGATAGGCCTTGTTGGCGTGCTTGAAGTAGCCTTCCTCGGGCGCCAGTTCGTGGCTCCAGAAGCAGTCATTGGCGATATAGGCGTCAAGCTGGCCGGGATTGGGCGCGCCGACGCCGTTGCCGGTGCCATCGCCACGGAAGCCGCCGAGCGGGCCGGTGCCGGGCTTGCGCTCATGCTTCCAGATATACTCCTTGTAGTCGGCGTAGATGCGGCTGCCGTCGGCGGCGACGAAGCCGGGCAGCTTCAGCCTGGTGCCGAGTTCGATCAGCACGTCCTGGAACGGCCGCACGTCACGGTCCGGCTTGAGGATCGGCTGGCGGATGGCGTCGGCCGGACCGTGCGGGCTGCCGATCGGGCGGTCGAGCAGCGAGATGCAGTCCCACCGCTCCAGATAGGTGGTGTCGGGCAGCACCAGGTCGGCATGGGCCACGGTCTCGGAATAGAACGCGTCGGAATAGATGATGTGCGGGATCTTGTATTCGCCGGTGGCCGGGTCCTTTTCGGTCAGCATCCGGCTGACCCCGATCGGGTCCATCGACGAGTTCCAGGCCATGTTGGCCATGTACATGAACACCACGTCCACCGGATACGGGTCGCCGGCATGGGCGTTGGGCAGCAGCATGTGCATCAGGCCGTGCAGGCCGAGCGGCGCCTCCCAGGAGAACGCCTTGTCGAGCCGCAGCGGCGTGTTGTTCTCGTCCACCAGCAGGTCTTCCGGGCCGCGCGGAAAGCCCAGCGCCATGCCGGCCAGCGGGCGGCCGGCCTCCCAACTCTTGCCACCGGGCGGCGGACCCGGTGGGATCGGCTTCGGATACGGCGCCTTGTAGCGCCACGAGCCGGGGGTATCGATGGCGCCGAGCAGCATCTGCAGCATGTGCAGCGCCCGGCAGGTATGGAAGCCGTTGCTGTGGGCGGAGATGCCGCGCATCGCATGGATCGCCACCGGCCGGCCGACCATCGTTTCGTGCCGGCGGCCGGAGGTGTCGGTCCAGGGCTGATTGAGCACCAGTGGCTGGTTGAACGCCACATCGGCAATCTCGGCGGCGATGCGGCGGATGGTCGCGGCCGGCACGCCGCAGCGCTCGGCCACCGATTCGGGGGCGTATTCCGGCTGCAGGTAGCGCCCGGCGAGCAGTTCGAACACCGGCACCGCGACGCTGCCATCGGGCAGGCTCACCTCGCCGACCAGCGCCTGGCGGGTGCCGGCCGTGCTGGCCTCCACCGGCGCCTTGGCGTCCAGGTCCCAGGCCAGCACCTTGTTGTCCGCATCGCGCGCGAACAGGCCGTCATCCGGGCCGCCGGGGTTGCGGATCACCAGATGGGTGGCGTTGGTGTAGCGGGTGAGGAACTCCAGATCGATCCGCTCGGCCTCCAGCAGCACATGCACCAGCGACAGGATGAACAGCCCGTCGGTGCCCGGCCGGATGCCCAGCCACTCATCGGCGACCGCGGCATAGCCGGTGCGGACCGGATTGATGGCGACATATTTGGCGCCGCGCGCCTTCAGCTTGGCCAGCCCGGCCTTGATCGGGTTGGAGTCGTGGTCCTCGGCGACGCCGAACATCAGGAAATACTTGGTATGCTCCCAGTCCGGCTCGCCGAATTCCCAGAAGCTGCCGCCCACCGAATACAGCCCGCCGGCCGCCATGTTGACTGAGCAGAACCCGCCATGGGCGGCGAAATTCAGCGTGCCATAGGCCGAGGCCCACCAGCCGGTGAAGCTCTGGCTCTGGTCGCGGCCGGTGAAGAACGCCAGCTTGCGCGGATCGGTGTCGCGTACCTTGCCGAGCCAGCCGGTGGCCAGCGAGAGTGCCTCCTCCCACTCGATCTCCTTGAAATCGCCGCTGCCACGCTCGCCCACCCGCAGCAGCGGCTTGGTCAGCCGCGCCGGCGAGTAGTGGTTCATGATCCCGGCCGAACCCTTGGCACACAGCACGCCCTTGTTGACCGGGTGGTTGCGGTTGCCCTCGATATAGCGGATCCGCCCGTCCTTCAGATGCACCCGGATGCCGCAGCGGCAGGCGCACATATAACAGGTGGTGGTGGCCACCCGGTCGGCGGTCTCCGGCGAGAAGTCGATCTGCTCCTGGCCGGGGGCCGAGGTGCCGATACGGGCGGGGCGGGCGCTTTGCGAGGTCTCGGACATCATGCGAGCCTGATGGCAAAGCGTGTCCAGCGTCAAGCGAGCCATTGCAATCGCGGGCATTGTTGCGCGAGAGTGCCGAAATGACCGACAGCATCGCCGCGATCGAACTGCATCTGATCGAAAGTCCGATCCAGAGCGCCCGCAGCCACGGCTCGGGGCATATCAAAATGACGGTGCAGCGGGTGATCCTGCGCCTGCTCACCACCGGTGGGCTGGAGGGCTGGGGCGAGGCGGCACCCTGGGCGCCGTTCGGCAACGTCGCGGCCGGCACCATGGCGGTGCTGGCGCAGGTGCTGCGCCCGGCGCTGCTGGGGCGCGATCCGGCAGCCATCACCGCCCGCGCCGCCGATTGCGCCGCCGCCATCGCCGGCCATCCGGAGGCCAAGGTCGCGGTCGACATGGCGCTGTGGGACATCGCCGGCAAGCGCGCCGGGCTGCCGGTGCATGCGCTGCTGGGCGGCGCGGTGCGCGACAGCATTCCGCTGTCCTTCTCCATCGCCAACCCGGATTTCGCCGCCGATCTGGAGCGCGCCCGCGCGTTATTCGCCGAGGGCCATCGCATCCTGAAGGTCAAGACCGGCTACCTGCCGCATGCCGACGACCTGAAGCGGCTGGAGGCGCTGCGGGGCGCGCTGCCAGGGCTCGATCTGCGGGTCGACTACAACCAGGGCCTGGCGCCGATGGACGCCATCCGCACCCTGCGCGACATCGAGGCGTTCCACCCCACCTTCATCGAACAGCCGGTGCCGCGCGGCCAGGAGGCGGCGCTGGCGGCGATCACCGCGGCGCTGGATACCCCGGTGCTGGCCGACGAGAGTGTCTATTCCCCCGAAGAGATGCTGCGCGCCGCCCGCGAGCAACTGGCCGACAGCGTCTCAATCAAGCTCATGAAATGCGGCGGCTACGGCCCGGCCCGCGCCATCGACGCGATCGCCGCCGCCGCCGGCATGCCCAGCTATGGCGGCACGCTGTGGGAGGGTGGCATCGCCGCGGCCGCCGGCGCGCATCTGCTGGCGAGCCTGCCGAACTGCACGCTGGGCTGCGAGTTCTACATGCCGAGCTACGCGCTGGTCGCCGATATCTGCCCAGACCCGCTGCAAGCCGGCGGCGGCCAGATCCATCTGCCGGCCGGCGCCGGGCTGGGGGTCACGGTGGATGCGGCAGCGCTGGCCAGCCAGACCATCGCCACCGCGTGACGTCGCCCTGCCATGGTTTGCCTGCCAACGCGCAAGGCGTTATGCTCCAACGACAATAGCGCCGCTTCGCTGCGATGCGCACAGAAGCGGGACCGAACACGCGCCCCATGCCGTGACCATCGCCCGGCGCATCACTGAAGCCATCCACTGGACGTCGCTTGGCGCAGGCGATTCGTCTATAATCGTTGACACAAGCCGCCTGATCGCACTCACCAGGACTCTCTGCGATGAACGCACTCGCCCCCACCCAGACCGCCCTCGGCTTCGGCACCAGCCTGGAGCAACTGGCGACGCGTGACGGGCTGGTCGTGCTCGATCGCAGCTTCCTGGCCCGGCTGGAGGCCGAGGAACCGGAACTGCACACCGCCCTGCTGACCGCCCGCGCCACACCGGACAGCCTGGACGCCAAGGCGGAGAGCGAACTGGTGGTGCTGCTCGGCCCGACGCTGGACGATTTCATCGCCGAATTGTTCGGCCTTGGCAGCGAGATGGCCGCGATCGCCGCCGAAACCGCCGCACTGGACCCGGTGCACGCCTGCAAGCGGCTGTTCGTGCAGCGCCAGGCGGTGAAAAAATACCCCGACCCCAGCGGCTTCGACGGCCCCGCCCTGCGCGCCGCGCTGGAAGCGCGGATCGCAGCACCGCTCACCGACCTGGCGTTCGCCACCGCGGTTGCCGGCTGGGAGCAGGACCCCGAGGCGCTCGACTTGGCGCTGCGCTACGCCGCCTGGGCGACGCTGACCGAGGACGGCCGGCACGCCCATGACGGCACCATCCTGTTCCACGTGCCGCAACGCACCGACCCGGCCAACCTGGTGCCGGTGGAAACCATCGACCGCGACGGCGTCACCATGCTGCGGCTGCCGGAGCACGCCCCACCCGGCTATCACCACCGCCAGCGCGACGGCTTCGCGCTGACCGATCCCGGCATGAGCGTGGCGCAGGCGCTCGACCACATGAACTACTGCATCCTTTGCCACGTCCAGGGCAAGGACAGTTGCTCGAAGGGCCTGAAGGACCGCAAGACCGGCGGGTTCCAGAAATCCTCGTTCGGCGTCACCCTGGCCGGCTGCCCGCTGGACGAAAAGATCAGCGAGATGCACGCGCTGCGCGGGAAGGGCCATCTGCTCGCCGCCTTCGCCACCATCGCCATCGACAACCCGATGATGGCGGCCACCGGCCACCGTATCTGCAACGACTGCATGAAGGCCTGCATCTACCAGAAGCAGCAGCCGGTCGACATCCCGCAGACCGAAACCTCGATCCTGCGCGAGGTGCTCGACCTGCCGTGGGGCTTCGAAATCTACACGCTGCTGACCCGCTGGAACCCGCTCAACATCCACCGCCCGCTGCCGCTGCCGGACAGCGGCCGCAAGGTGCTTGTGGTCGGCCTCGGCCCGGCCGGCTTCACGCTGGCGCATCACCTGATGAACGACGGCCACACCGTCGTCGCGGTCGACGGCCTGAAGATCGAGCCGCTCGGCTTCGACCCCAACCGCCCGATCCGCGATGCCGACGCGCTGTTCGAAAGCCTCGACAACCGCGTGCTGGCCGGTTTCGGCGGTGTGGCCGAATACGGCATCACCGTGCGCTGGAACAAGAACTACCTGAAGCTGGTGCGCCTGCTGCTGGAGCGCCGGCCGCAATTCGCGCTGTTCGGCGGCATCCGCTTCGGCGGCGGCGTCGATGGCGGCGCCACGCTCGGCATCGACGACGCCTTCGCCATGGGGTTCGACCATGTCGCGGTATGCATGGGCGCCGGCCGGCCGACGATCATCGACATGCCGGGCGGCCTGTCGCGCGGCGTGCGCCAGGCCAGCGACTTCCTGATGGCGCTGCAACTCACCGGCGCCGCCAAGATGAGCAGCATCGCCAACCTGCAACTGCGGCTGCCGGTGGTGGTGATCGGCGGCGGCCTGACGGCGGTCGACACCGCCACCGAAAGCCTCGCCTATTACGTCCGCCAGGTGGAGAAATTCGCGCTGCGCTTCCGTATCCTGGCCGAGGAGCGCGGGGCCGCCGCGGTCTCGGCCAACTGGTCGGAGGAGGAGGCGGAGATCGCCGCCGAGTTCTTCGCCCATGCCAAGGCGATCGCCGAGGAGCGCGCCCAGGCCGCCACCGAGGGCCGCGAACCCCGCCTCACCCAACTGCTCGACTCCTGGGGCGGCGCCACCCTGGCCTATCGCCGCCGCCTGCTCGACGCGCCGAGCTACACGCTGAACCACGAGGAAGTGGCCAAGGCGATGGAGGAAGGCGTCCGCTTCGCCGAGGGCCTGACGCCGGAGGAGGTGATCGTCGACCGCTTCGGCCATGCCGCCGGCCTGCGGGTGAAGCGCGCCGACGGCAGCGAGGCGGTGCTGCCGGCCCGCGCCGTGCTGGTCGCCGCCGGCACCCAGCCGAACACCGTGCTGGCCCGCGAGGACCGCCGCGTCGAACTCGATGGCCGCTACTTCCAGGCGATCGAAGCCGATGGCACCCCGGTCACCCCCGAGCGTGGCCTGTGCAAGCCGGACAGCGCCGAGGTGCTGATGCACCGCACCGCCGAGGGCCGCTTCCTCAGCTTCTTCGGCGACCTGCACCCGAGTTTCTACGGCAACGTGGTGAAGGCCATGGGCGGCGCCAAGCGCGGCTTCCCGGTGGTCTCCCGCGTGCTGGCCGAGCTGCCGCCCAGCACGCTGTCCGGTGCCGAACTGATCGCCACCTGCCGCCGCGACCTCGCCCCCCGCGTGCACGCCGTGCACCGGCTGACACCAACCATCGTCGAAGTGGTGGTGCACGCCCCCGCCGCCGCCCGCGCCTTCCAGCCCGGCCAGTTCTACCGGCTGCAGAACTACGAGATGCACGCCGCCCGCGCCAGCGAACCCGGCATCGGCAGCACGCTGCTGGCGATGGAGGGCCTGGCGATGACCGGCGCCTCGACCGACAAGGCGGCCGGCCTGATCAGCGTCATCGTGCTGGAGATGGGCGGCAGTTCCGACCTCTGCGCCACGCTCACCCCGGGCGAGCCGGTCATCCTGATGGGCCCCACCGGCACCCCCACCGAGATTCATGCCAACACCACCGTGGCGCTGGTCGGCGGCGGGCTGGGCAACGCGGTGCTGTTCAGCATCGGCGCCGCCACCCGCGCCGCCGGCTCCAAGGTGATCTACTTTGCCGGCTACAAGGCGCTGCGTGACCGTTACAAGGTGGAGGAGATCGAGCGCGCCGCCGATGTCATCATCTGGTGCTGCGACGAGGCGCCCGGCTTCACCCCCACCCGCAAGCAGGACCGCAGCTTCGTCGGCAACATCGTGCAGGCGATGGCCGCCTACGGCAGCGGCAAGCTTGGCCCGGCGGCCGTACCGCTGTCAGACGCCGCGCACATGATCGTCATCGGCTCCGACCGCATGATGGCCGCTGTCGGCACCGCCCGGCATGGCGTGCTGGCGCCGTATCTGAAGCCCGGCCACACCGCCATCGGCTCGATCAACTCGCCGATGCAGTGCATGATGAAAGAGGTCTGCGGCCAGTGCCTGCAGGCGCGCATCGACCCGATAACCGGCGCCCGCAGCGTGGTGTTCACCTGCTTCGACCAGGATCAGGCGCTCGACCGCGTCGATTTCCCGTCACTCAACGACCGCCTGCGGCAGAACAGCCTGTCCGAAAAACTGACCGCGCAGTGGGTCGACCGCACCTTGCGCGTGCTCAATGCCCGGCCAGCAGAAGCGGCGGACTAAGCGCGATAAATGCTAGTTGCGAATGATCCGATTTGTCCATACCATGGATGTAACGTCATCCTGGGAGGAGTCGATCTATGGCAACGCGGGTTCTGCTCAAGCATCGCGCGAGCGGGCTGGTAAAGAACGGTTTCTTCGGGTTTTCCTGGACCACGCTGTTTTTCGGCTTCTTTCCGGCGCTATTCCGCGGCGATTTCCTCACCTTCATCGGCGGCTTCGTGGTGATCGTGATCCTGGGCATATTCACGCTTGGCATCGGCTCGGCGCTCGCGATGTTCGTCTGGGCATTCTTCTACAACGGCTACTACACCCGCAAACTGCTTGAACGAGGCTACGCGTTCGCCGATACCGACCCGATGGTCACACAGGCCAAACTCAGCCTTGGTGTCGCCGGCTGATCTCGTGCCGGCGACACTTCAGCGCAGATAGTCGAGTATTTCAGAACGAACCGCTGCCCTACTTCGTCAGCTGCCCGCGAATCTCCCCGCCCGGATGCGCCTTGGTGTGAATATTGACGTACATCACCCCATCCTCAAGTTCCTTGGTCTGCTTCGCGTCGAGTGTCGCCTCGCCCTTGATCGGGCTGGTGACCGCGCCCTTGAACGGGATCAACACCGGGGCATTCTTGCCCGCCGCCGCAGGCCCATGAATATGCCCCATCGTCGCCGGCCCGCTGAGCCCGGAATAGGTCACGGTGTATTTCAGCATATGGGTCGCGCTGTCGAACATCACGGTCGCCTCGCCGGTCCCCTTGCTGTCGTTGCCCGGCACCTCGCTCATGCCGCCCAGCTTGGCGTGATAGGTCGTCTCGGCCGCGATCGTCGCCGCCGATGTGCCGGCGAGCAGGCCGGCGGCCAGCACCGCGGCAACCAGAACCTTGTTGGGCATGCCATTCTCCATTCGGGTGAAATGATTGGTCACGAACAGCGCAGCGACAGTGCACGTGGTGCGCCCCCGAACACATGCAACCCACGCCCACCGCTTTGGTCGCATCCGCCAAGCCCGGATCGGTCGCTGCGCCGCCGCCGCCGATCTGCCATGATGCCGGCATGAGCACCCTCCCGATCGGCCCAGAGGTCGACGCCACGCCCCGGCCCTTGCCGGCCCGCACCACCATTCGCGGCACCTATGCGGTGCTGGAACCGCTGCATGTGCGCCACGCGCCCGATCTCTGGCGGGCCGCGCAGAACGCCGGGGACAGTTGGCGCTACCTGGGCTACGGCCCGTTCCCCGATGAGGCGGCGATGACCAGATTCGTCGCCGATTTCGCCGCGGCCCACGACCCGATGGCCTGGGCGGTACGGCCGGTCGCCACCGGCATGGTCTCCGGCTGGCTCACCCTGATGAACATCGAGCCGAAACACGCCGCCGTCGAGCTCGGGCATATCTGGTTCGGCCCGCCGATGCAGCGCACCCGCGCCGCAACCGAGGCGATGTACCTGCTGCTCAAATACGCCGCCGACGACCTCGGCTACCGCCGCCTGGTGTGGAAATGCGACTGCCTCAACGCCCCCAGCCGCCGCGCCGCTGCCCGCCTCGGCTTCACCTATGAGGGCCGCCACCGCGCCCATCTGACCGTCAAGGGCCACCAGCGCGACACCGACTGGTTCAGCATCATCGCCCCGGAATGGCCGGCCTGCCGCGACGCGCTGGCGGCCTGGCTGGCGCCGGAGAACTTCGCCCCCGACGGCACCGCCCGCCGCGGTCTGGCGGAGATACGTGGCGCGGTGTAACCTCCGCGCCAGACGAGTGGTGGAGAACGCAATGCCCTTGAAGAAATCGGCGAAGCAGCTGCTGGCCGAGGCCAACGCCGCGATCCAGACCATCTCGGCGGCCGAGGCCATGGCGTTGCAGGGCAATGTCCAGTTCGTCGATATCCGCGAACCTGCCGAAGTCGCCGCCGGCACCGTGCCCGGCGCCGTCGCGGTGCCGCGCGGCCTGCTGGAATTCGCCGCCGACCCGGAAAGCCCGATGCACAAGCCGCAGTTTGCCGCCGGCAAAAAGCTGGTGCTGTTCTGCGCCAGCGGCGGCCGCTCGGCGCTCGCCACCAAAACCCTGACCGACATGGGCTATACCGACCTCTGCCACATCGGCGGCGGCTTCACTGCCTGGAAGGCCGCCGGCGGCACGGTGGGCGAATCCGGCTGAACCAGCGGGCGACCCTCATCGGCCGCACGATGTTCACCCCGCGATTCCGGCCAAACACCCATCTCGACGCGCTCACGGCCCGCTTCGACAGTCTCGCCGTGCGGCCTGACGCGCTGCCGCCGTTGCGCCGTGTCGTGCTGCTCTGCTTCACCAACCGCACCGGCTCCAACTATCTCGGCTCGATGCTGTCCGGCAGCGGTCTGCTGAACCTGCCCATCGAATGCCTCAACGCCGAACACATCCTGGGCGAGGCCGATCGCCGTCAGTTGACGCAGTTCTCCGATGTGATCGCCAGAATCATCGCCGACGCTGCCACCGAAGGTCATTTCGCACTCAAGGTCGGCGCAAACCATCTGGAAATACTGGGCGAATCCGGCCTGCTCGACCTGTGGCGCGACCGCCTGCACTGCATCCACCTGGAGCGCCTCGACCGCCTCGCCCAGGCCATCTCCTGGGAAATCGCGCTGCAGACCGAGCAATGGACCTCGATCTCCACGCCCACGCCCACCGCCCCGATCTTTCGCCACGCCCGCATCCTCGCGGCACTGGAAGCCTTCGCCGACGGCAACCGCCAACTCGACCTGTTCTTCGGTCGCAACGGCCTGCGGCCTCAGCATGTGCTGTACGAGGATCTGGAGACCACGCCGGCCGACCAGGTCGCCCGCCTGCTGGCCGGCATCGGCCTGCCACCGCTGCGCATCCGGCCGGAACTGGTCCCGATCCGGCGGCAACGCGGGGCGCTCAACGACGTATGGCGGCAGCAGTTTCTTGAAGTAGAGGCAAGCAAGTAAGAGTCTTCTTTTTGTGAACAAAAAGAAGCAAAAAAACTTTTCTCTACTTTAGTTCCACGCTGCGGAAACTTCGGTCGTAGACCCAGACATAGCCGGCCTGGAACACCGCCGCCACCAGGAACGGTGCCGCCAGGAAGCCCGACTGGAACAACGCCCCGGCGAACACCGGCCCGATCGCCCGCGGCACCTGTAACGCCACATTGCTCGCAGCACTGGAAAAGCCGCGCCGGCTCGCCCGCACGATCCCCATATTGACCGCCGAACGCGCGCCCGTGGTGCCCCGGTTCATCACCCCGCGCGCCACATACAGCACGCTCGCCAGCATGAAACTCCCGGCGAACGGCAGCGCCACCAGCAACACCAGCCCCACCAGCCGCATCAACACCACCGCCCGCACCACCCCCACCCGCCGCGACAACCCGCCGGCCAGCAGCGAAGCGATGCCGGCCAGCAGGAACCCCACCGCCATCATCGCGCCGATCGAGGCCGGGCCGTGATTGAACTTCAGCGCGAACCAATAGGTCACCAACGGCCCCGACAGCCCCAGTCCGGCGCCGTTCAGCAGGTTGGCCAGCACCAGCCGCCGCACCAGGCCGTTCTCGCGCACCCGCTCCTCGGGGTCCTCCTCCACCACCTTGCCGCGCCCCGCCTCGTCGTCGCGCGCCACCGCGATCATCACCAGCGTCACCGCCGACAGCACCGCAGTGAGCAGGAACAGCGGCCGGTATGCCGCCGCCGGTGACGCCACGCCCCAGGTCCAGCCGGGCGCCCCGGCCAGCACCGCACCGATCGCCATGCCGAAAAACCCCAGCGCCGCGTTCAGGCTGTAGAACATCCCGCGCCTGGAGGCCGGCACGCATTGCGCCATCCAGGCCTGCTCCACCGGCGAGAACGGCCCCGCCGCGCCGTTGCCGCCACGCCCGAAGCCGCCCACCACGGCGGCAATCGCCAGCGGCAGCGCCGCCGGCGTCCACCACGCCACCAGTGCCGCCACCCCCTGCGCCGCGTCATACACCAGCAGAAACCGCCGCCGCCCGAAGCGGTCCGACAGCGGCCCCAGCAGCATGGTCAGCAGTGCGCCTAGTAGCAGCGCAGCGGACAGCACCACGCTGATCTGCACCGCACTCCACGCCAGCGCCTTCAGATACAGCGCGAAATCCACCACCATCGCGCCCTGCCAGACGCTGCGCACCAGCCGGGTGGCCTGCAGCAGCCAGGCGGTCCAGGCGATCGGTTCAACCGGCGCACGAACGTCCTGCATCTCCCTATCCCGGCCACGCCATATCGTCGTCCAGCGCCGCCATACCGCCGGCCCACGCCACCGCCCCGCCCTCAATCACCACAGCGCTATCAGCCACCCGCGCCGCAAAGTTCCGGTTCTGCTCCGCCAGCAGCACCGTCACCCCCTGCGCCTTCAACGCCAGCACGGCGCCGGCCATCTCCTCCACGATCACCGGGGCCAGCCCCTCGCTCGGCTCATCCAGCAGCAGCAGTAGCGGGTTGCCCATCAGCGTCCTGGCGATCGTCAGCATCTGCTGCTCGCCGCCACTCATCCGCCCGCCCAATCGATGACGCATCTCCGCCAGATTGGGAAACAGCGCGAACAGCGCCTCTGGCGTCCAGCCCGGCCGCCCCTCGCGCGCCGGCTGCCGCCCCACCTCGAGATTCTCCAGCACCGTGAGATCGGTAAAAATCCGCCGCTCCTCCGGCACATAGCCGATGCCCGCCCGCGCAATCCGCTGCGGCGCCCATCCCGCCACGTCCCGCCCGGCGAACCGCACGATCCCCCGCGTCGGCCGCACCAGCCCGATCAGCGACTTCAGGACCGTGCTCTTGCCGGCACCATTGCGCCCCAGCAGCACCAGCACCGCCCCCGCAGCGACGCTGAACGACACCCCGTGCAGGATATGCGCCCGGCCATAGAAACTATGCAGCCCGTCCACCGCCAGCATCGGGGGTGGCGGCATCAATACCCCCCGGTCGCCCGGCCGCTGCCCAGATACACCGCCCGCACCCTGGCATCGGCGCGGATCGTCTTGCCGTCGCCCTCGGCGATCACCTCGCCGCGTTCCAGCACCACAACCCGATCGGCCACGCTGAACACCACATTCATGTCATGCTCGGTGAACAGCACCGCGATCTGCTGCTCGGTTGCCAGTCGCCGCGCCAGTTGCATCAGCCCCACCCGCTCGTCGCGCGCCATGCCGGCGGTCGGCTCGTCCATCAGCAGCAGCTTCGGCGCGTTCGACAGCGCCATCGCCAGCTCCAGCCGCTTCAGGTCGCCATAGGCCAGCACACCGGCCGGCCGGTCCGCCTGGCCGCCCATCTCCACCTGCTCCAGCAGCGCCTGCGCCTCGGCGATGCAGTACAGCCGTCCCGGCTTGCCGAACTGCCACAGCTTCCGCCGATGCGACAGCAGCGCCGTCTGCACATTCTCCCGCACCGTCATCGAGGCGAAAGTGGCGGTGATCTGGAATGTCCGCCCCACCCCCAGCCGCCACACCTTGCGCGGTGGCAGCCCGGTGATGTCCCGCCCGGCCAGCACCACTCGTCCGGCATCCGGCTTGATCTGCCCGTTCAGCATGTTGAAACAGGTCGATTTCCCCGCCCCGTTCGGCCCGATCACCGCCAGCATCTCACCGGCCGCCACCCCCAGTGACACCCCGGCCACCGCCCGCACCCCGCCGAAGCTCTTCACCAGGCCCTCAACCGCCAGCACGTTCATACGTCACGCACCCAATATCTTCGCACCGTGCCGGCGATCCCCGCCGGGAAGAACACCACCAGCAGCACGATGAACGCCCCCAGCTTGAACCGCCAGTAACTGCTGGAGAGCAGCGTGTCGAACAGCGCCGTGTAGGCGATCGCCCCCACCACCGGCCCGGCGATGGTCTGCACCCCGCCCAGCAGCACCGCCACCAGCACGTCAACCGAATGCCCAACCGCGATATACGTCGGGAACACGCTGCCCTTGGCAAAGGCGAACACGCCGCCCGACAGCCCCGCCGCCGCGCCCGCGATGGCGAACGCCGCCAGCCGGATCCGCCCGGCATCCAGCCCGATCGCCGCCGCCCGCAGCGGTGAATCCCGCGTCGCCCGCAGCGCGTAGCCGAACGGCGCATACAGCGCGCGGCGCAGCAGCCAGGTGCCGGCCACGCACAGCCCCAGCGCCAGCCAGTAATACACCCGCGCCTCGGCCGCCCACGGCGCCGGCCACACCCCGAGAATCCCGTTATCGCCGCCGGTCAACCAATCCCACTGGAACGCCACCGCCCAGACGATCTGCGCGAACGCCAGGGTCAGCATCGCCAGATACACGCCGGACAGCCGCACGATGAACCACCCCACCGCCAGCGCCGTGGCGCCGGCCGCCAGCGGCGCCAGCAGCAGCCCGACGCTCATCGGCGCCGCCAGCGCATGCGTGGCCAGCCCCGCCGCATAGGCGCCGATCCCGAACCAGGCCGCATGCCCGAAACTCACCATGCCGCCGGGCCCCATCATGAAATGCAGGCTGGCCGCGAACAGCACCGCCACCAGCATCTCCACCAGCACCGACAGCAGATACGGCCCCACCAGCCACGGCGCCACCCCCGCAGCCACCAGCACCGCCACCGCCAGCCAGCGCAGCGCCGGCCCCGCCGGCCGCACCGGCACCAGCGCCTCCGCGTCGCCCCGCGCCGTCGCCTGCGCCCGGCCCAACAGCCCCTGCGGCCGCACCATCAGCACCACCGCCATCACCAGGAATATCAGCACCAGCGTGATCTTCGGCAGCAGCACAATGCCAAACGCCTGCAACTCGCCGATCAGCAGCGCCGCCAGAAACGCCCCCGGCAGGCTGCCCATGCCGCCCACCACCACCACCACGAACGCATCGACGATCACGCTGAGATCGATATGCGCATTCGCCGAGCCGTCCGGCAGCGACAGCACACCGCCCAACCCCGCCAGCCCCGCCCCCAGCGCGAACACCAAGGTGAACAGCACCCGCTGCTCCACCCCCAGCGCTGCCACCATGTCCCGATCCTCGGTCGCCGCCCGCAGCAACACGCCAAACCGGGTGCGACGCAGCAGCAGCCACATCGCCCCCAGCACCAGCGGCCCGACACCAATCAGCACCAGGTCGAAACTGGGAAACCGCGACCCCAGTATCTCCACGAATCCGCGCATCCATGGCGGGCGCGACAACGTCAGATCGTCCGGCCCCCACACATAGAGCACCGCATCCTGCACCATCAGCACCACGCCGAAGGTCGCCAGCAACTGCAACATCTCCGGCGCCCGATAGATCCGCCTGAGCAGCCCGATCTCCATCGCCGCCCCCAGCGCCGCCACCGCCAGCGCCGCCAGCACCACCCCCAACACGAACCAGCCCGGCCCACGCGGCAACTGCGTCAGCACCGACCAGCCGATATAGGCCCCCAGCATGTAAAGACTGCCATGCGCGAAGTTCACCACCCGCGTCACGCCGAAGATCACCGTCAGCCCCGCCGCCACCAGAAACAGCGACGACGCGCCGGCCAGGCCGGTCAGCGCCTGAACGACGATGAAATCCATCAAAGCAGCGAAGGTAGGGCAGGACTTCTTTTTGTGAACAAAAAGAAGCAAAAAAACTTTCTATCCATTTTGGAGACTCCGGAGTCTCCACCTCTCCACTGTTGCAAGGCGGATAAAAGTTTTTTGGTTCTTTTTTTCAAAAAAGAACGCCTTATTCTTTAGGCCGCAGCTTGCCCACTTCCGCGTCGCTCGGCAGCGCGTTGATGCCATCCACGTAGCGCCAGTCCACCATCACGCCCTGGCCGTCCTTCACCGCGGTCTTGCCGACATAGGTGCCGAGCGTGCTCTGGTGGTCCTGTTTGCGCCACAGCGCCCGCCCGAACGGCGTATCGAACGCGACGCCGGCGAACCCGTCGGCCATCTTCTCGCTGTCCACCGACCCGGTCTTGGCGATCCCGGCGGCGATCGAGGTGATCAGCGCATGCCCCACCACGCTACCCATCTCCGGCAGCGCCTTGAACCGCTCCTTGTACTGCGCGATGAAATGCGTGCCCGAGGTGTTGATCACGCTCTCCACCGGATACCCGGTCACGATCCAGCCCACCGGCGCCTCGTCGCCCAGCGGCTTCAGATATTCCGGTTCGCCGGTCAGCATGCTCACCACGCCGCGTTTCTCGAACAGCCCGCGGGTGTTGCCGGCGCGCACGAACTTGGTCAGGTCGGGCCCGAACGTCACGTTGAAGATGTTGTCCGGCTTGGCCGCCTCCAGTGCGGCCACCGTGGCGCCGGCGTCGATCTTGCCCAGCGCCGGCCATTGCTCGGCCAGGAACGTGGTGTCCGGCCGCTTCTTCGCCATCAGCAGCTTGAACCACTTCACCGCCGACTGCCCGTACTCGTAGTTCGGCGCCACCGTCACCCATTTATTGCCTGGCAGCTTGGCGGCATCCTCCACCAGCATCGCCGCCTGCATATAGGTGGAGGGCCGCAGCCGGTAGCAGTAGCGATTGCCGTCCGACCACACCAGCGCATCGCCCAGCGGCTCGCCGGCCACGTACAACTTCTTGTTCTGTTTGGCATAATCGCTGATCGCCAGCCCGACATTGGACAGGAAGCCGCCGGCCAGCAGGTCCACCTTCTGCTCGTTGAGCAATTCGCCGGCCAGCCGGATCGCGTCCTGCGGCTTGCCGGCATCGTCGCGGCTGATCACCTCGATCCTGCGCCCCAGCACGCCGCCCTCGGCATTCACCTGCTCCACCGCCAGTTGCCAGCCATTGCGATACGGCAGGGTGAACGAAGGGATCGCCGAATACGAGTTGATCTCGCCGATCTTGATCGCATCCGCCGCTTGCGCCCGCACGATGGCCGGCATCGCCAGCGTTGCCGTCGCGGTCGTCAACAAAGTCCGGCGTGTCACAAGCATCGCTCTACTCCCCCTCAATCCCCGGCCCGCAGCATCGGCCACGTTCCGCCCGGCGTCCAGCGGCACGCCAGCCCGCGGTAACGCCAACGGATGAAAAGTTTTTTTGCTTCTTTTTGTTCACAAAAAGAAGGCCTTGCTCCCTACCCCACCAGCGAATCCGCCGTCTCCAGCGCCACCCGCGCCAACGCCTCGCAATCCTCCGGCGTATCGGTGCCCAATTCCGCGGCAAAGGCACGGATCGGCAGCCCGGAAATCTGGCCCGCATCCTTATGGTCCAGAATGAACCCATCGAGCATATGTGCGTAGCGGCGGGCGATTCCAGCGGCGGAGGCTGAAATGCCGAGGTCGCGCAGCATCCGCGCGATCGGCCCGTCTGCGGTTGGGCGGCCGCCCAGCGGCGAGATGGCGAGGATCGGCGCGGTGCATTCGGCGATCGCCGCCCGCATGCCGGGAATCGCCAGGATCGGGTCGATGCTGCTGAACGGGTTGTCCGGCCCCACCAGCACCGCGCGCAGCCGGGGGCCGGCCAGCGCCGCCAGGATGTCCGGATGCGGCCGCGCCGCGATCGCCCCGGCGAACACCACCTCATGCACCACCGGCCGCGCCGCCTGACGGATGGCATAGTCGTGCAGCGCAATCCAACCGCCATCGGTGCGTAGCCGGGTCTGCACCGGGTCGTCGCTCATCGGCACGATCGGTGAGCCGACGCCGAGGCGGCCCGCCAGGTCGGCGGTGATCGTCGACAGCAACTCCCCGACCCGCAACCGCCCGGTGCGCGCCACCTGCAGCGCCAGATCACGATCGCCCAGCCGCCACCACCCGGCGCCGCCGAGCGCCCCCAGGGTCTGCATGAACACCAGGCTGTCATCCCGCCGCCCATGCCCGGCGGCGGTGTCGTCCAACCCCGCCAGCGCGTACAGCGCCGCGTCGATCGCCGGACAGATGGCCAGGCCCAGATGCTCGAAATCATCGCCGGTATTGGCGACAACCATCAGGTCCGCGGTCCGCAGCAGGCGGCTCAACCCGAAAGCCAGCCGCCCGCCACCGATACCGCCGGCCAAAACGACGACAAGGGAGCGAGCCATAGCGCCTCCTTTGAGCAGGCCGCCAGTGTACCGATGTGCGCCGCCGGAGCAAGTTCCGCCGCCGCTACAGAAAGCTGGCGCCGATATTGACCGACAGCGCCAGAATCACCGTATTGAACAGAAACGCCAGCAATCCATGCACGATCGCCAACCGGCGCAGCTTGCGCGCGGTGATCTGCACGTCCGACACCTGGAAGGTCATGCCCAGCACCAGCGAGAAATAAAAGAAATCCCAGTAATCCGGCTTCTTCTCGCCGGGAAATTCCAACCCGCCATCCACCCCGCCGCCACGGCTTGAGACGGCGTAATATTCATGCGCATAGCGCAGCGCAAAGGCGGTATGGGTCATCAGCCACGACAGCAGCAGCGTCGCCACCAGCAGCGCCACGCGCAGCGCCGGCGGCCCGCCATGGGCGTGCTTGATCGCCGAGAACTCCTCGATGATCACCGCGAAGCTGGCGGCGACGGCACCCACCGTCAGCCAGAATATCGTCCACTCGCCCTCCTGCTGGCGCTCCGCGTCGGCCGCCATGCGCCCGTCCCGCTCGCGGCTGAACGCCACCGCCGACAGCAGCAGAAACACCAGGCAGCCGAAATCCCATGCCAGGATGGTCGCCGTCAACGGCGCCAGGGTGGCCGGCAGCAACACCAATGCCATGACACCGGCGACGGTGCCGAGGCCCAGATGCGGCCGCACCCGCACCGCCCGCCACAGCCAGCCCAGCGAAGCGCGGCGGCGGGCAGTCACTCAAGCGTCGCCAGCAGCCCCGCCATCAGCCGGCCGCGCCGCACCAGGCTGTCCACCTCGATATGCTCCTCCAGCGTGTGCGCCCCGCCGCCCTGCACGCCCAGCCCGTCCAGCGTGGCGATCCCCATGGCGCCGGTGAAATTGCCGTCCGAACCGCCGCCGGAACTCTGGTGCGGAATAGCGAATCCGAGCGATTGCGCGATCGCCTCGGCATGGCCCCACAGCGCCATCCCCCTGGCATCCGGCTCCCACACCGGGCGGGTCACGCCGCGGGTGACCTTGAACTGCACATCGTTGCTGGTGGCCGACAGCGCCAGCATCGCCGCCACCCCGCGATCCAGGTCCTCCTGCTTCTTGGCCATCGACAGCGCCTGCCCGGTGCAGGTGGTGGTGACGCAGTTGACCCACTGCCCGCCATGGATCACCCCCACGCTGAAGGTGCAGTCGTCGCTGGTCATGTCCTCGATGCGCACCAGCTGGCGCGCCATCTCACGGATCGCGCTGCGCCCCTCGGCCAACCGTGCGCCGGCATGGCTCGGCCGCCCGGTCGCCTCCAGCTCGAACCGGGCGATGGCATACCGCCCGGTCACCACGCCGCCATCCGGCCGCCCCGGCTCGGGGATCAGCACATATTTATGCCTGCGCGCCTCGGCCTCGATCACGTCGCGGGTGGAAGGCGAGCCGATCTCCTCGTCCGAGGTGAACAGGAAAGTGACCGGCAGCCTGGTCGCCACCCCGGCGCCGGCCAACTGCCGCACCGCCTCCAGGCTGAGATAATTGCCGCCCTTCATGTCGCAGATCGCCGGCCCGTAACAGCGCGCGCCATCCCGCCGCCACGGCAGTTTTTCCAATGTGCCGACCGGGTGGACGGTGTCCAGATGCCCCATCACCAATATCCCCGGCGCGCTGGAAGGGTGCGGAAAACTGGCCCGCACACAATCCCCAAGCCCCATCCGGCCGGGAATCCGCTCGATCCGGGCACCGGCCAGCAGCAGGTCGCGGCTGGCCAGGTCCATCATCCGGTTCACCGCGCCGGCATCATAGGTGGGGCTTTCGCACTCCACCCAAGGGCGCAGGCCGGTGAGCATGGCATCGGCGTCGAACGGCAGGGTTGCGGGGTTCATGCGTGAAGCTCCAAAAAAGGAAGGTCTTCTTTGTTTGAAAACAAAGAAGCAAAAAAACTTTATCCCTTAAGGGCGGGTTGTCGAGGCCACGTGCGAAGCACCGGATAAAGTTTTTTGCGCGCTTTTTTCCAAAAAAGCGCTGCTTCTCTCCTCTAAACCCCCAGATAAGCCGCCTTCAGCCGCGGATCCCCGGCAATCGCCGCAGCCGGCCCGGACAGCGCGATCTGGCCGTGCTCGATCACATACGCCCGCCCGGCAATCGCCAGCGACTGCACCACGTTCTGCTCCACCAGCAGGATCGCCAGCCCCTCGTCATGCAGCCGGCCGATCAGCGTGAACAATTCCTCGGTCAGCAGCGGCGACAGGCCGAGCGATGGTTCGTCGAGGATCAGCAGCCGCGGCTCCGCCATCAGCCCGCGCCCGATCGCCAGCATCTGCTGCTCGCCGCCGGACAGCGAACCGGCGTTCTGCCCCAGCCGGCTGCGCAGCCGAGGGAAAATCTCCAGCACCCGCTCCAGGTTGCGCCCGCGCTCGGCCCGGCCGCGCAGCCAGGCGCCCATGCGCAGATTGTCGCGCACGGAGAGCGTCGGGAACACCCGGCGCCCCTCCGGCACATGGATCAGCCCGGCGGCGACGATGCGGTCATGCCGCGCCCCGGTGATATCCGCCCCCTCGAAGCGGATGCTGCCGGCACGCGGTGGAATGAGGCCAGAGAGCGCGCGGTTCAGCGTGGTCTTGCCGACCCCGTTGGCGCCCAGCACGGCGACGATCTCGCCGGCGGCCACATCGAGATCGATGCCGTGCAGCACCTCGAACGGCCCATAGCCGGCGAATAATCCGCGAATTTCAAGCATGTCGGGCCATCCGGGCGGCCGCACCCCGCCCCAGATAGGCCTCGATCACCGCAGGGTCCTCGGCGATCTGGTGCGGCGTGCCGGCGGCGATCAGCACCCCCTCGGCCAGCACGTAGACATGGCCGGCAAGCGCGGTCACCGCCTGCATGATGTGCTCGATCAGCAGTATGGTGACGCCGCGCCCCTGCACCTGGCGGATCAACGCCACGATGTCGTTGATCTCCGACGGATTGAGCCCGGCCATCACCTCGTCGAGCAGCAGCAGCTTCGGCCGCGTCGCCAGCGCCCGGGCCACCTCCAGCCGCTTGCGCCCGGCGACCGTCAGCGCGGCAGCCGGCCGATCGAGAAACGCGCCGAGCCCAAGCTCCTCGCCCAGCGCCCGCGCCCGCGCCGTCGCCTCGGCCGGATCGGCAGTGCGCAGAAAGGCGCCGACACGGATATTCTCGGCCACCGTCAGCCCGGCGAACGGCTGGGTGATCTGGAAGGTGCGAACCATGCCGGCGGCGGCGATCTGGTCCGGCCGCTGGCGGGTGATATCGGCCCCCCGAAACCGCACCCGGCCCGCATCGGGGCGGATGAAGCCGGCGATCATCGCGAAACTGGTGGTCTTGCCGGCGCCGTTCGGCCCGATCAGCGCGGTGATCGAACCCTCGGCGACGTCAAGATCGACCCCGCTCACCGCCTTCAACCCGCCGAACCGCTTGGACAGCCCCCGCACCTCAAGCATGCTTCCCCCGCTTCCGCAGCGAGGCAAGGCCGCCCGGCAGTACCGCGATGATCAGCAGCAGCACCACGCCATACAGCATCAGTGCGAAGCCCGGGGTCTGGATCCAGGCGCGCGCGGTGTCGGCCACCGCATGCAACGCCACCGCGCCGAAGATCGGCCCCCACACCGTGCCGGCGCCGCCGATCATCGCCACCAGCAGCATCTCCACGCTGCGCTCCACCCCGAAGCCGATCTCGGGATCGATGAACAGATAGGTCTGGCAGTAGACCACCCCACCCAGCGCCGTCACCGCGCCGGACAGCGCCAGCGCCGCGGTCTTGGTGCGCACGATATCCACCCCCAGCGCCCGCGCCGCATCCTCGTTCTCGCGGATCGCCACCAGCCTGGCGCCGAACCGCGAGCGGCGCAGCCACAGCGCGCAGCCGGTCGCCAGCGCCAGCAGCGCCAGCATGATGGCGTAGGAGGCGCGGCGGTCGGCGAACTGGAAATTGGCGAACCCCATGCGCAGCGGCAGATTGATCCCCTGGCCGCCGCCGGTAAACGTAAGCGCCGTCGCCAGCACATGAAACGCCTCGGCGAAGGCCAGCGTCACCAGCGCGAAATAGGCCCCGCGCAGCCCGGCACGAAACGCCGCGAACCCGACCACCGCACCCGCCAGCCCGCCGACCACCGCCGCCACCGGCAGCGCCAGCCACGGCGACAGGCCCCAGCGGGTGGCGAACAGCGCCGCCACATAGGCGCCAAGCCCGAAGAACAGGCTGTGCCCGAAGCTGATCAGCCCGCCGAACCCCCCGGCCAGGTTCCAGGACTGGCCGAGAAACGCCGAAAACACCGTCAGCATGGCGATGCTGACCAGGTATTGCGAGCTCAGCCCGAACGGCACCAGCGCCGCCACCACCATCAGCACGAATAGCAGCTTGCGCAACAGACTCATCGAACGCATGGCGACCGGCACCCTCAACCGGTCTCGATCGGCAGCGCCGCATCCTTCGCCCACTCGCCCATCGAGGCGTCATACAGCGTGATGTTGTCGTAGCCGAGCTGATGCAGCCGGAACAGATCGATGGTCGCCGAGATGCCGCCGCCGCAATAGCAGATCACCCGCTTCTCCGGCGTCACGCCCGCTGCCGCGAATTTCGCCCCCGCCTCAGCCAGCGGCGCGAAGGTCTTGCGCGCCGGGTCCACCAGCGTCGCCGCCGACACGTTGACGCTGCCGGGAACCCGCCCCGGCCGGCCATACCGGCTGGGCCCTACGCCTGCATGCAACTCGGCGTTCAGCGCATTGACGATCACCGTGCCCGGCTGGTCGATCGCCGCCAGTACCGCCGCCTTGTCGACGAACATCCCCGCCCGCGGCGCCGCCGCAAACCGCGCCGGCGGATAAGCCGCAGCCGCCCCGCTCGCGGTCGGCCGCCCCTCCGCCTGCCAGGCCTCCAGCCCGCCATCCAGCACCGCCGCGTCGCAGCCCAGTGCCCGCAGCATCCACCAGGCCCGCGTCGCCCACATCATGCTGCCGCCGCTGTACAGCACCACCCGCGCCCCCGGCCCCACGCCGTGCCGCCCGAACGCCGCCGCCGCCTCGGCCACTGGCGGCATCATGAACCGCAGCGTGGTGCCCTGGGCGGAGAAATCGCGTTGCAGATCAAGGAAATTGGCGCCCGGAATATGCGCCGCGGCGAAACTCTCATGCCCCGCGACCACATTATACGGCAACCCGCTGCCGGGCAGCGCCGGGTTGAGATGCGTCGTGCAGTCATACAGCCGCAGCTTCGGGTCACCGAGTATCGCGGCAAGCTCCGCTGTGCCGATCAGCGCCTCTGGGTCGCGCATGCCATCCCCCCGTTGCTGGTAGGGTATCTTGCACGTCCCACGCGCCGCGCCAACCTCAGAGCGCCGTCTCCGCCACGTGCCACAGCACGCCCGAGCGGTCGAACAGGAACCCGACCTTCATCCCCCAGTCCTGCATCGCCGGCGCACGCGGCGGCCGCACGCCAAATTCCGCCACCAGCGCCGCGCCGTCCACCCGCGCCCACCAAGCATCAACATCGCGCACCAGCAACTGCAGCATGCAGTTCTCGGCGAATTCCTTGACGTAGTAGTCCTGCAGGATGAAATCGCACCCGCCCAGCGTCATGCCCACCACGCTCTCGGAGGCGTAGCTCACGACAAAACCCAGCGCCTCGTAGAACCGCCGCGACAGCGCAAAATCCCGCGCCGGCACAAACGGCCGCAGCGCCAGAACCTGCTCCATGGCACCCTCCCCTGCGCCGCCGCCCCGCACGGAGCGGCGGCCGCCCGGTTCAGACCGTCTTCTTCAGCGTCGGCGATGCCTTGAACCGCACCGTCTTACCCGCCTTGACCTTGATCGCCTCGCCGGTGCGCGGGTTCAGCCCCTTGCGCGCCTTGGTCTTGCGCACCGTGAAGGTGCCGAAGCTCGGCAGCGTGAACTTGCCGTTCTTCTTCATCTCCTTCACGATCGCCGACATCAGATCGCCCGCCGCACGATTTGCAGCCGTGCCGGTCAGATCAGCCGAATCCTGCAGCACCGCTGCAATGAACGCCTTCGACATTCGGTCAACTTCCTCTACATTGAATAACGCTCGTCCGGGTCTCCCGCGACGCCGTCCCGAATCCGAGCACAGTTCGCAACAGTCCCTAAGACTCCGCCTCCTATCAGCGGATTTGCTCTGTTGCAAAAGATTTCTGCGCCGCCGGGCGGCCGAACCGCGAATCAACGTCATTTTTTGGAAAAATCGCCCATTCCCTCCCCCTCTTGATCCCGCCCCCGCCCTGGCGTCCATTCTCCCGATGCACACCCTCCCGGCCACCGAATCCATCGACCCGCGCACCGAACAGCTCGATTCCTGGCCCCCCGAAGCCATCCTCGCCACCCTCTGGGAGGGCCAGCTGGCCGCCGTCGCCGCCGCCCGCCCGGCGCTGCTCGCCATCGCCGCCGCCGCCGCCGCCGCCGCCCCCTTGCTCGCCGCCGGCGGCCGCCTGGTCTACGCCGGCGCCGGCACCTCCGGGCGCATCGGCGTGCAGGACGGCGCCGAGCTCCCGCCCACCTTCAACTGGCCGCAACACCGCCTGGTGCTACTGATGGCCGGCGGCGACCAGGCCTTCACCCGCTCGGTCGAAAACGCCGAGGACGACATCGAGGCCGCCGAGGCCGCCATCACCCACCACGAAATCGGCCCAGGCGACGTCGTCATCGGCATCGCCGCCAGCGGCAGCACCCCGTTTACCACCGCCGCCATCCGCGCCGCCGCCGCCCGCGGTGCGCTCACCATCGCCATCGCCAACAGCCCCGGCGGCACCCTGCTGGCCGCCGCCAGCCACCCGATCCTCGCCGAAACCGGCCCCGAAGCCATCGCCGGCTCCACCCGCATGAAAGCCGGCACCGCGCAAAAAGTCGTACTGAACCTGTTCTCCACCCTGCTGATGGTCCAGCTCGGCCGCGTCCACCGCGGCCTGATGGTCGACATGCAGGCCCGCAACGCCAAACTCCGCCACCGCGCCGAGCGCATGCTCGCCCACCTCAGCGCCGCCCCGCCCGACGCCCTCCGCGCCGCCCTCATCGAGGCCGGCGGCAGTGTCAAACTGGCCGTCCTGGTGCTACAGGGCCTCTCCGCCGCCGCCGCCCAGACCCTCCTCGACACCCACGCCAACAACCTCCGCCGCGCCCTGGCCGCCCTCCCCGCCCCCCTGGAGACCCACCGATGATCGGCATCGCCGCCCAGAACATCTTCGACGGCCACATCGCCCACCCCGAAGGCGTGGTGCTGATCGAGGACGGCCGCATCGTCACCATCGCCGGCGAGGCCCCCCAGGGCGTCCCCTGCGACGAATTCGGCGACGACGTCATCATCGCCCCCGGCTATATCGACGCCCAGGTCAACGGCGCCGGCGGCGTGCTGCTCAACGCCACCCCGACTGCCGAGGCGATGGCCCAGATCGCCCGCGCCATGGCCACCACCGGCACCACCGCCGTGCTGCCCACCCTGATCACCGACGCCCCCGGCCAGTTGGAAAAAGCCCTGCTGGCCGCCCGCGAGGCACTGGCCGCCAACACCCCCGGCGTCGCCGGCCTGCACCTGGAAGGCCCGTTCCTCAGCCGCGCCCGCATCGGCTGCCACCCGATCGAGCAGGTCCGCCAGATCACCCACGCCGACGCCACCCTGCTCTGCCACCCGTTCCCCGGCTGCCTGCTGGTCACCCTCGCGCCCGAGGAAAACGACCACGCCCTGATCCGCCGCCTGGTCCACGCCGGCGTGCTGGTGTTCGCCGGCCACAGCAACGCCAGCTACGAACAGGCCCGCGCCGGCCTCGATGCCGGCATCACCGGCTTCACCCACCTCACCAACGCCATGGCGCCGATCACCGGCCGCGTCCCCGGCATTACCACGGCCGCGATGACCGACGAACGCGCCCACGCCGGCATCATCGTCGACACCATCCACGTCCACCCCGCCACCGTCGCCATGGCGCTGCGCCTGATGGGCCCCAACCGCCTGTTCGCGGTCTCCGACGCCATGCCCACCGCCGCCTCCGACATCACCGAATTCGACCTCTGCGGCAAACACATCACGCTCCGCGACGGCATGCTCACCACGCCGGACGGCGGCCTCGCCGGCGCCCACGTCACCCAGGCCGAATGCGTGCGCAACCTGGTCAATCACTGCGGCGTCGACTGGCAAACCGCCATCCAGATGGCCACCTCCACCCCCGCCCGCGTCCTCGGCCTGGACGACCGCGGCCATATCGGCCCCGACATGCGCGCCGACCTGATCGCGCTGGATAAGAAGCTGAACGTGCTGGCGGTCTGGCAGGGTGGGGAGCGGATTGTTTGAAGAAGGAAGCGGTTCTTTTTTGAAAAAAAGAACCAAAAAACTTCATCCCCTGGTGCTGCGCGCCGCCTTGTGCCAGGCAGCAAGATCGACCGGTTCCCCGCCGACCACCACTATCTGCTCGGGCCTCACATGCCCCGTCAGCACCACCACATTGCTCGCCGGCCAGCGTGCGTTCGGCACGATCAGCGCCTCGTATTCGTAGAAAAACGCCACCTCGGCGATCTGCTGCGGCGCCGGGTATTCATACACCCGCTGGGCATAACTCAGCCGCCCATACTCCGCCATATTCATCCCCAGCCCCGCCAGCTTGCCCGCCGCCGAAAGGTCCAGCACCCGATCGAGCGCCACATCGAGCCGATAAATCCGTTTGCGAATCTTCGACGGCATCACCGGCTGGCCACGTGACACATGAAACCACGCTTCCGCCAGCGCCCCATCCCGCGCGCCCGACGTATACAGAACGTCGAAACTCCCATCGTCCCAGCGGCCACCCGCCCGCCCGGGCCGCAGCGGATCGAACCCATCGGTCACCACCCGCCACACCGGCCCGACAAACCGGCCCGGCACCTCCGCCTCGATCGCATCCAGCAGCGCCTTCGGGCGCGGCGGCCGCTGCCCAGGCGTCAAAGATAGACCTCGGCATCCAGCCGATCGAGGATCGCGATCACCTCGGCGGCACGATCACCCACGATCAGATCGATCGCCCGCTGCCCCTCCAACTGCGGATGCGGAGCATAGAGCCACAGCCGCACTTCCTCGGGCGTGTAGTAATCGTCGAGCCTGCTGACGACATACTGCAGCCTCGCCAACATCAACTGCGTGCCAGGATGCGGCATATGCGATCCGGCCTTCCAGCGATGCACGGTCGCCGAGGACACATCAGCGAAGTTGGCGATATCAGTCCCCTTCAGGCCCCCCTGGCCCTGCAGCGTGTCGATATAGCGCGCAATGGCATTCATCTCATTCCTCGCCAGTCAGCGCGGCAGCCTCATGGTTGCCTCGCCCCTATATAGCATTTTATTTTCATCACCGCCATGTCGTGAAAATTAAATGCGACCATACCACCCCGCCGAGCGCCGCGACTCATGAAAAAGGGCGGAGAGCACCCCGCTCCCCGCCCCTTCCAACTCCATCAAAAGGGCAGCCCCTCACCCCATCCGATGTAACCCGCACAACTTGTTCCCATCCGGGTCGCGCATATACGCCAGGTACAAATCCCCGCTCCCGCCATGCCTTACCCCCGGCGGGTCCTCGGCAGTCGTCCCGCCATGCGCCATCCCCGCCTGGTACCAGGCATCCGCCTCCGCCTGGTTCTCGCACAAAAACCCGATCGTGCCGCCATTCGCCCCGGTCGCCGCCTGGCCGTTCACCGGCGCTGTGATCAGCAGCCGCCCGCCGCGATGCGAATACATCAGCCGCCCCTTGGCGTCCGGCGTCGCCGGCTTGCCGCCCAGCGCCCCGATCACCGCGTCGTAGAACGCCTTCGACTGCGCCATGTCGTTGCTGCCGATGGTAATATGACTGAACACCCGGACTCTCCCTGTTGGTCGCCCCCGCATCCCGCCGCATATCCGCGCCGCACGCAAGCCCCATACGCCCCCTTCCCTGCCCCGCCCCCCGCATGCCACCCTCGCCGCCCGATGGAGAAGCCCCCCGCCCAACCTGATCTACTCTCCCCGACGCCCCCGGCCGCCGGCACCGACGGCCACCGCGCCCGCATGCGCACCCGCCTGCTCACCGCCGGTCCCGACGCCGTCGCCGACTACGAACTCCTGGAAATGGTCCTCTTCCTCGGCCTCCCCCGCCGCGACACCAAGCCGATCGCCCGCGCCCTGCTCGCCCGCTTCGGCAGTTTCGCCGCCGCCATCGCCGCCCCTCCCAACGAGTTGCGCGCCGTCGAAGGCATGGGCGAAGCCGGCACCGCGGCGCTGAAAATCGTCCAGGCCGCCGCCCTCCGCCTCTCCCGCGCCGAACTGCAAGACCGCCCGATCCTGGCCAACTGGGACCGGTTGATCGCCTACCTCACCGCCGCCATGGCGCGCGAGCCGGTGGAGCAGTTCCGCGTGCTGTATCTCGACACCCGCAACCGCCTGCTGGCCGACGAAGCGCAGAGCCGCGGCACCGTCAACCACACCCCGGTCTACCCGCGCGAGGTGGTCCGCCGCGCGCTCGAACTCCAGGCCACCGCGATCCTCCTGGTCCACAACCACCCCAGCGGCGACCCCTCCCCCTCGCGCGACGACATCGAGATGACCCGCGAAGTCGCCCGCGCCGCCGCCGCCCTGGAGATCGTGCTGCACGACCACATCATCGTCGGCAACGGCGCCCATCTCAGCTTCCGCCAGCAGGGCCTTCTGAAATGACCCCGCGCAACGTCCTGTTCATCATGTGCGACCAACTCCGCTGGGACTACCTGTCCTGCTACGGCCACCCCAGCCTGCACACCCCCAACATCGACGCCCTGGCCGCCCGCGGCGTCCGCTTCACCCGCGCCTATGTGCAATCCCCGGTCTGCGGCCCGTCGCGCATGAGCACCTATACCGGCCGCTACATGCGCAGCCACGGCAGCAACTGGAACCAGTTCCCGCTGCGCGTCGGCGAGCCCACCCTGGGCGACCACCTCAACGAACTCGGCGTCCGCTGCGTGCTGGTCGGCAAGACCCACATGCGCGCCGACACCGAAGGCATGCAGCGCCTCGGCATCCCCCCCGAGTCCCGCCTCGGCATCCACATCGCCCAATGCGGCTTCGAACCCTTCGAGCGCGACGACGGCCTGCACCCCGACCCGGCCCCCCGCCCCGCCTATGACCGCTACCTGCAAGCCCTCGGCTACGACAGCGAAAACCCCTGGGAAACCCACGCCAACTCAGGCGGCGACGCCGAGACCATCCTGAACGGCTGGCTGCTCGCCCACGCCGACCAGCCCGCCCGCATCAAGCAGGAACACTCCGAAACCCCCTACATGACCCGCCGCGCGATGGAATTCATCGAAACCGCCGGCGACACCCCCTGGTGCCTGCACCTCTCCTACATCAAGCCGCACTGGCCCTATATCGTCCCCGCCCCGTACCACACCATGTACGGCCACAACGACCTGCTGCCGGTCTCCCGCAGCCAAGCCGAACGCGAAAACCCCCACCCGGTCTATCAGGCCTTCCAGAACTTCCGCGTCGCCCGCAACTTCGCCCGCGACGAGGTCCGCGCCCGCGTGCTGCCCGCCTACATGGGCCTGATCAAGCAGATCGACGACCAGATCGGCGTGCTGATGGCCTTCCTCGCCGCACGCCGCCTCACCGAGAACACCACCATCGTCTTCACCTCCGACCACGGCGACTATCTCGGCGACCACTGGCTCGGCGAAAAAGACCTGTTCCACGACTGCTCGGTCAAAGTCCCGCTGATCATCGCCGACCCCACCCTGCCCGCCGCCCACGGCACCACCTGCGACGCCCTGGTGGAAGCCATCGACCTCGCCCCCACCTTCATCGAAACCTTCGGCGGCACCCCGAAGGACCACATCCTCGAAGGCCGCTCCCTGCTCCCGCTGCTGCGCGGCGAACACCCCGCCTGGCGCACCCACGTGTTCAGCGAATACGACTACTCCATGATGGAAGCCCGCACCGCGCTCGGCTTGCAGCCCGGCCAGTGCCGCCTGTTCATGGTGTTCGACGGCCGCTGGAAATACCTCCACGCCCCCGGCTTCCGCCCGATGCTGTTCGACCTGCAATCCGACCCCGAAGAATTCCACGACCTCGGCGCCAGCCCCGCCCACGCCGCCGATCGCGCCCGCCTGAAAGACGCCCTGCTGGAATGGTCCCTGCGCGACCACACCCGCATCACCATGCCCGACGCCGCCATCGCCCGCTACGGCGCGGCGGCGCAGTTGCGGCAGGGGATTGTCATTGGCTTCTGGGATGAGGCGGAACTCAAAAAGGCCCGGGAGGAAGAGCAGTAAGCACTTCTTTTTGTGAACAAAAAGAAGCAAAAAAACTTTTTATCCCTTGTGGATGGGGTCGATCCACAGCACCGATTCCGGCTTTTCCACCGGCTCGATTTCCAGATTCACCACCACCGCCTCGTTATCGCTTCTTACCAGCACGCATTCCAGCGTCTCGTCGGTCGAGGCGTTGATCTCCTGGTGCGGCACATACGGCGGCACGAAAATGAAATCCCCCGGCCCGGCCTCGGCGACGAACTCCAGATGATCACCCCAGCGCATGCGGGCCTTGCCGCGCACGACGTAGATC